>JAAFHY010000119.1 GCA_013298505.1 Cytophagales bacterium | reverse complement strand
TAGAAAAATTCGCCATTATTGATTCAACCCTTGTTGATTTAATAGGAGAGAACGATGCCAAGAATGAAAAGAAATTACTGGCAATTTCTGGATCGACTAGTACAGACGATAAAGTAAAAGCAGCTAAAGATAAAGCGGCACAAGTGAGAGACTTGACCAAAAAGACGCTTGCTACCCTTGATGACTACAAAAAGAAAATGAAGTCTGAAAAAGATGGCAAAGCAATTGAAGGAGAAGAATTGGTTTTGAATACAGTTCGGGCAGAAGAATTGATGCTCGATAGCCGCGAACCACAAGTAGGGCAAGGTTATGAAAAGGCATTGAATGGTTTTGTGATTGATTTAAATAAGATCATGAACCTGAAAAAGCCTTTTGAAAAACTTGCAAAAAATGCAGCTGATTACGATGCTTTCAAAAACAGCGTACATCATAAAGGAAAATCATTTCTTGAATTTTCTTTTGAAGGCACACCTACCATGGGCGCAATCGCTACTGTAAGCCAAATGCAGACAGAAGTCTTAGAATATGAATCTGCTGCCTTAGATTCTTTAAATGCCATCGCGGAAGGAGTTCAAGTAAAGTTTGACAAAACCGTTCCAATGGTTCGCCCCGAGAGAAGTATTTTAGTGGCAGGTCAAAAATATAAAGCTGATTTATTTATTGCGGCTGCAGCTTCTGGCGAAAACCCTGAAATGTTTTACAATAATGCTCCTGTAAGGATAGAAACAGATCCTTCAACGGGTATTAAAATGGGTAAGATTGAATTTACTGCCTCCGCTGGCGCCTATGGTGCAAACGGATTAGCAGAAGCTTCTTACAATGTAAAAATTAACTTAAAGGGAAAGCCTTTCACAGATGTGATCAAATACAAAGTGGCAAAACCTGTAGCAAAGTTTGAATCAGAGAGTGCCAGCACGCTTTATTTAGATTGCGGTAATGAAATGAGTGTAAGTGTTCAAGGGCTAGAAGAAGCTTCAGGCATTTCATTGGCTGTTTCGCCAGATCAAGGCAAGGTGATACAACAAGGTCCTGGTAAATTCGTTCTAATTCCAACTCGTCCTAGTATGGATGTACGAGTAAGCGTAAACGGATCTCAAATTGAAGTGAAGAACTTTAAGGCGAAGGATGTTCCTAAACCAACCGGAAAGTTGATGGTTGGTAATGGTGAATACGATGTGAAGAAAGGTATTCCTCCAGGAACGTCAATCGTTAAGTATGTACCTGACATTACGGACGAAACATTCAAAAGACAGAATCAAAAAGATGCGGGTTACAGAATCACTAGTATGACGCTTCAGATTACGGGCAAAACCCCGATCACGCTAACTTCTGGAACAATTGAGTTAACAAAATACGGCCTGCGTCCGGGCGATAGCTTCTCATTATTTAACGTGCAGGTTGTTCGTTCAACATGGGATCCATCAGATCAAGATAATAAGCCCGTCAACGCTAAGTTGGAAGGCTCTTATATAATGGGTAGATAAAATAAAGCTTACAATGAGGAAATCACTTTTAATCGTTTTGTTGGTTGGTTTGGCAGGTTCGGTTTGGGCGCAACGCGACACCATTTATAATCCTAACTCGACCGAGAAGATTGCTTTTTACGAGCAATTGTATCGCTTCAGAGTTTGGAGAAACGTTAACCTTCGCGAAAAACAAAACTCAGGTTTTAAATCAGCCAAGTCAGATATTGGTGAATTCCTTATCAAGGCTATAAGCAACGGTAGTTTAATAGCCTATGATGGTGATTCAGTTAAAGCTGCTTACAGACCAGATGAAGTATTGGTTTTGAACAGCGCGGTGCAAGCACCACCTTACGATCCTAAACGTAATTATACCACTACAGAAGAGGCTTTTTATAAAGGAAAGAACTACGCCTCTACCCGTAATGATAACATTGGCCATGGCCCAGACGATGCACAATGGTGGGAACTTACCTCTAACCAAACGGAAACACTTCAAGCAAGTCAAATAGCAGAGTTGCAGATTGTAGAAGATTTGATTTTTGATAAAAGAAGGTCTCGACTCTACTACGATATCCAATACATTGGCATTATTGTAGAAAAAGATGGACAGTACAACCCTAAAGGTTATATCTATTACAAAGATTTTTACAGATTAGTTGAGAAGGCAGCGCACAGCAAAAACTTAGACGAGCGCGACAAAGTGCAATGGAGAAATCGCTACAATCCATCAGAAAACAAAACGTTTACAGATGCATTTAAGTTGAGGTTATTCCATGGTATTATTGAGAAAGTGGAAAATCCTGACGACCGAAGCATTCAGCAGATCTATGAATCGAATGGCAGAACTTACGGAGAATCTGTGTTTGCACGATGGGAAGAGGAGATGAAGATGATGGAGAAAGAACATAATCTTTGGGAGTATTAATCTGAAAGAATTTTTGCAAAGGGCTTCAATGAAAATTGAAGCCCTTTTTTATTTGATATAATTTGTATGATCACCATAAGAGAAGGGATAAAATCTGATTTGCCTCAAGTACTCGCCTTGGTAAAGGAGTTGGCAGAATACGAAAATTCATTAGAGCAAGTAACTAACACCGTTGCACAAATGGAGCAAGATGGTTTTGGTCAGCATCCCGTTTTCGGTTTTTATGTAGCTGAAAAGAATCAATCAATCGTGGGTATTTCGCTCTACTACTATCGCTATTCAACTTGGAAGGGTAAGCGTCTTTATTTAGAAGACATTGTGGTAACCAAGCAGGAGCGCGGAGGCGGAATTGGAAAGTTGTTGTTTGACCAAACAATGAAATTGGCGTTGGAAAAAGATTGCTCCGGCTTGGTGTGGCAAGTACTAGATTGGAATGAGCCCGCTATTAACTTCTATAAAAAGTACGGAGCTGCCTTTGATGCTGCATGGGTAAACTGCAGTTTAGATGCAGAACAGATTAAAAAAATCCTCTACCCCTAAATTACCTCTTCTAGCAGTGTATTAAAAACCACGTGTCGATCTTTAAATCTTATACGATGCGATTCTATAATGGTGCCGGTGTGTTCATCTAGGTATTTAACAACACTTTCAATTTGATTAGCAAAGAATTGCAAACTATACGATACCGAATGTTCATCATCATGTGTTACTACCCGATAAAGCTTGGCATTTGAAAAATGCTGGGTTTCAAGCACTGCCGGAATGTAGGTTTCTTTTACCCAAGCAATCCACTCTTGTTCAATGGCTTTATCTACACCAACAGTGACGTTGTATAAAAACATACTAATCTTTTCTGTTTACGAAGTCTTCTAAATAATTAAAGCGAGCGGTTAACTTTCCATTTTCGGCCATAGTGGCTCGAGATATGATCCCATCGATATCTTCAACCAAAAGCGGTTGAAGTATTCGATCAATCAAATCTCTTCCGAATTCTTCTGAAGCAGATCTTGGCAATTCGCAAGGTAGGTTGTCAACCGCCATTACCGTTACAAATGACGGATTGCTTAATGGTGGAGCTGTAGTAGAAGAAGCTGGATCAAAATCATAAAGAGGGTCGACAATGGTACTAGCCTTTACCGTACTAGGTATGGAGCCATTGATGTCGCATGTGATGTCGGCAATCACCTTTATTTTAAAGTCATTCTTTTGCATATCCGCCAGCTCAAATAGTTTAGGTGCTTTGGGGTTCCAGAAAGCTCCAGCCAATAAGATGTCCGTAGTCTTCGCGAAATCAACAAAGTGCCCCTTATATTTTTCTGGGTGTTGATGAAATTCTTCGCGATTGAAATGGCCTCCTTCTATGCGAGAATGGTAGTCGGCACTGCTAAGTTGGGTGTAAACGGGTTCTCTAAATTCTTGCGTTATAAAATCCGTTGGCGAAACTTTACGGATACCTACTGTATCTAAACTTTCCATCGCGCCTTTGCCAACTCGGCCTGCACCGGTTAGTGCAATTTTTATAGGAGGCAGTTTTACTTTTCGGAGTTCGATTTTTAAGTCGTTGATGTCAAAGCAATCAAAAGCTCTTCTGAGTTCAAATAATCGATACCGTTTTCCGTAAGCGAGTAGCCCGTTGTAAGCACCTACAATGCCGGCATAGCGCCCAAAGGCTACCAATCTGTTTCCTTGCGAATCTTTTAATGTTTCATAGTCGATAAGCCGTATGTTTTTCGCTAAGATGGCTTGAAGAAGTTTTCGATTGTAGGGCTGTTTTTTTAGGGTGTGAGAAAAAAACAGATACGTTTTGTGAGCAATCAATTGCTCGATGGGCACTTCTTTGATCCCCATCAGTATATCGCACGAAGAAATATCTTCGGTAACCTCAACCCCTAACGCACTGTATTCTTCGGCTTTAAAACAACGGATCGCACTTGGTTGACAAATTATATTTACATGATGAAAGCGTTGACCAATTTCTTCGGCTTGTGTTGGAGTGAAAGGCACCCGCTTATCTGGCGGTATTTTACCTTCTCTAATAAGACCAATTTTAATGGATTTCATTGCAAAAAGAATCTGGTAGGCATCTCTGCAAGATCGGTAAACCTAAACGATCGACAAAGCAGGCGCTAAGCTAATTCGTTATTCTAAAAAATTGCCCAACAACGAGCTTGATTCTTTTCGACTGTTGCTACCATAAGGAGCTAGCGCTTGCACTAATTTGCGGATGGGCATAGATTGTAGCCATACTTTACCAGTGCCGCGAAGGGTAGCCAAGAAAATGCCTTCTCCCCCAAACACCATTGATTTTAAACTTCCGGTTGTCTCTACATCAAAATCGATTTGAGATTCAAAAGCAACTACGCAACCCGTGTCCACCCGTAAGGTTTCATTCGAAAGCGTTCGTTCAATCACCGTTCCGCCAGCATGTACAAAGGCCAACCCGTCTCCCTGTAGTTTTTGTAAGATAAATCCTTCTCCGCCAACTAACCCAGCTCCAATTTTACGATTGAAAACAATGGAAAGTTTTGTTCCGAAAGCAGCACATAGAAATCCGTCTTTTTGCACAACCAATTCTCGCCCCGGGCTTTTGGCTAAGTCAATTGGAATAACGGTGCCGGGGTAGGGAGCAGAAAATCCGACTTTCGCTTTTTTGTTTCCACGATTGCTAAAGTGGGTCATAAACAGCGATTCGCCCGTTAGCAATCTACTTCCGGCAGAAAGTAGTTTGTCAAATAATCCTTGATTGGGCTGCGAGCCATCGCCCATTTTGGTTTCGAATTGGATGCCCTCTTCCATGAAGAGCATAGCACCGGCTTCGGCAATTACGGTTTCTTGTGGATCAAGCTCTACTTCAACAATTTGAATGCTTTCTCCTTTGATTTGATAATCGATAACGTGTGAGGTTGGCATAACTATTTTTGCTTTTTTTCTTTTTTCATTCTTTCTTTTTCTTCTTTCTCCAATAATTTTTTGTCATCCACATTGGCATCTAAAAATTTGTTGATTTTTTCAATGTTCATACTGGTTTTTAATTCGCCAAACTGATCTATGGACACCTCAAAGCCACTCAGATCTTTGTGCACGCGAGGCTTGCCTTGTTTTTTACTGACCTTGTTTTCTTTCTTGCTCATTTTTTTGGTTGAATGTTTTTCAGGGCATAATCCAATCGGCTGGCGGTTTCGTCTGATCCAAGTATTTCAATGGTCAGCATCAAATCTGGGCCTGAGCCCTGGCCGGTTATCACCATGCGTAAAACCTGTAGAATTTTGCCGGCTCCAATGCCTAAACTAGCCGCCACGGTATCTAACGTTGCCTTGGCAGCTTCAGACGAAACTTCACTCATTTTTTTTAATTCATCACGATAAGCAGAAAGAACTTTTACGGCTTCTTCGTTCCATTTTTTAGCAATGACCTGCTCATCGAATGTAGTGGGAGCAAAAAAGAAGAATTTACTATTTTCAAAAATATCGTCAGGATAATTAATTCGCTGGCGCATAGCACGGCAAATTTTTTCTGCTTTGGCCTGAGAACATTCTATTTTTTGGTTTTGTAATGATTGAAGTAAGTATCCGGCTAACTCGCTATCGGACTTGGCCCGTAAATATTGCTGGTTGAACCATTGTGCTTTGTGGATGTCAAACTTAGCTCCTGCTTTGCCAATGCGTTCTACGGTAAAGGCTTCCGTTAATTGTTGCAATGAAAAAATTTCCTGCTCGGTGCCGGGGTTCCAACCCAAAAAGGCTAGAAAATTTATTAATGCCTCTGGTAGGTACCCGCTTTCGCGAAAGCCTTTTGCCAACTCTTTTGTTTTAGGGTCTGTCCAATTTAACGGAAAAATCGGGAAGCCCATTTGGTCGGCATCGCGCTTACTTAATTTGCCATTGCCATCGGGCTTTAGCAATAGTGGTAAGTGCGCAAACTGAGGCATGGCATTTTGCCACCCAAATGCCTGATATAACAATACATGCAGCGGGGCCGAAGGCAACCATTCTTCGCCACGGATTACATGGGTGATTTGCATCAGGTAATCATCCACTACATTGGCCAAATGGTACGTGGGCATACCGTCAGATTTCATCAACACCTTGTCGTCAATTTGAGATGAGCTAACAACCACTTGGCCGCGTATTAGATCCATTAACTCAACCGATTGATCAGCCGGCACCTTCAGTCGAATGACATAGGATTCGCCTGCATCTAATTTTTGCTTTACCTCTGCCGCGCTAACCGTAAGCGAGTTGTTCATTTGCCCGCGCGTGCTGATGCCATATTGTTGATTGATGGCGTCTTCTTTTTTCAAGCGTTCGCGCATGGTTTCTAAATCTTGCTCTGTATCGAAGGCATAGTATGCCTTGCCTTCAGCAATCAATTGCTGTGCGTATTTTTGGTAAATATGTTTTCGTTCAGATTGCCGATAAGGTGCATGTGGCCCGCCCTTGCCAACCCCTTCGTCTATTTCAATGCCTGCCCACGCCAGGGCTTCTATAATGTATTCTTCCGCCCCTGGCACAAAGCGAGTTTGGTCGGTATCTTCAATTCGCAGAATCATAGTACCTCCGTATTTGCGGGCTAGTAAAAAATTGTATAGGGCTGTGCGCACTCCACCAATATGGAGGGCACCCGTAGGGCTTGGGGCAAAGCGAACGCGAATGGGTTTCATAGTAAAAATAGAGCTGTAAAGTTACGTTAAAATCACTAGCCTAAAACGAATGGCGCGCATGAAGCGGCTGCCAAACGCTCAAAAAAGTTAACTGGTTTAGTAGATTGCCTTTCCTTACTTTTACCTTTCAAAATTTAATACTATGCGCATTATTATTAGCACGCTGCTTTTCCTGCTATCTTTTTGTACCATCGCTCAGCAAAAATGGTCAGGTAAATTTGAGCAATTAGATCAAACACTGCCAACTCCCAATAGTTACCGCACGGCATCTGGTGCCCCTGGCATCAATTACTGGCAACAGCGGGCAGATTATGATATTGATGTGGAATTAAATGATGACACGCAACTGCTAACCGGAAAAGAGACTATCACCTATTATAATAACGCACCCGAAGTTTTACGATTTTTGTGGCTACAGTTAGATCAAAACAATCTGTCGGATGGGAACATGACCGACAAAACAGAAACCAATCGGGTGAGGGACTCGATACCCGCTAAGTTTTTTCCATTAGCTACCGATACCTACGGCTACGATGGGGGCTTTAAAATAACGGCTGTAAAAGATGCTACTACGGGTAAGGCATTGTCCTATCTTATCAACTATACCATGCTGCGTATTGATTTGCCTACGCCCATGAAAACAGGTGATAAGTTCAGTTTTGTAGTAGAATGGAATTACCGTGAAAAAGACAGAATGAAATTTGCCGAGCGCGGTGGCTATGAATATTTTCCTGAAGATGGCAACTATTTATATACCGAAGCGCAGTGGTTTCCACGGATGTGTGTCTTTGACGATTATGAGGGATGGCAAAACAAACAGTTTATTGGCCAGGGAGAATTTGCATTGGTGTTCGGAAATTATCGCGTCAGAATTACCGTGCCGTCCGATCACATTGTAGGGGCAACGGGCATTCTTCAAAACCCTAAATCGGTCTTAACAAAAGAACAAATCGATCGCTTTGAGAAAGCTAAGAAAACATT
>JAAFHY010000118.1 GCA_013298505.1 Cytophagales bacterium | reverse complement strand
TTATCTGAGATGTTGTTATAGACCACGGCATCAAGCGATGGCCAGTTTTGTGCGCAAACTGTTTGAAAAATTCCGCAAAAAAAGATGACAGTAAGAATCCAAATTTTTAGTTGTTTCATATTTTAGATATTAGTTTAGGTGCTATTAATCTTTCAATTGTATGAGTTTAACTAAGTCAAAGATGGCTCAATTGAATTGCTCCGATAAGAGCATAAACACTCGATTTCAAAAACAGGTATTTCTACCTGTTTCCGGGTTGAGCCGTGTTGGCTACATTTACCTATACATTTAGGGCATTCTGCCAATGCGATACAACTTTGTCATAATCCTATTAATCTGCGCTTGCACGTTCTGCTTTGGCCAGAAAAGCTATCGCTTTGAGACAATTACAGTAGATGATGGCCTGTCGCAATCGGGCGTGCTTTGCATGGTGCAGGACAAGCTCGGATATTTATGGATTGGTACGCAAGATGGGTTGAACCGATATGATGGCTACTCCTTTAAAGTATTTAGAAACAAAGAAGGGGATTCTACTTCCCTGCCTAAGAACTTCATATCTAATGTGTTTTTAGATCATGAAGAAAACTTATGGGTGGCGACTTTTGGCTATCTAAGTAAATACAATGCTGCCACCGGAGGATTTAAAAACTATCGAATCAAAGAAAACGTTTCTCCAAACACTAACCCCGTCAGTATTTTTTTGTGTCGCGATCATTCGTTTGCTATCACCTATGGCGAAGAATTGATCTTCTTTAACCCTCAAAATGAAAAGGTATTCCATCGAGAGGAATCAAGGCATTTAAAGAAGGTATTGGCGTATATAGAAACCGCCTATGATGGTGATTGGATGTTTGGCGAGAAAACACTTCATCGAAAGAAACCTGAAAGTAACTGGAATGAGGTTGAGGTAAAGGGCCTTCCATATTATTACGAAAGCACCGGAACGCTATTGATAGATAAAGGATTTGAGCTTCAGAAATTCAATCGCGAAACAAATTCATGGAAGAAGTTTACCAATCATGGGGGTCGAAATTTGATTTTATCCGATGGCAGTATCTGGGTAGATGGCTACACCCGCATAAGTGTGTTTAGTTCGCAAGCAGTACTGCAACAAGAGATTCCAGTACAGCAAATTGTTCCGGGCTCGCCATCCACTTTTACAAACTGCCTATATCAAACACGCGATGGTGTCATTTGGATTGGAACCAATGGCTATGGGCTTAAAAAGTACAACGCTCAAACCAATTTGTTTGGATACATCGGTGCTGCCCCTAGTGAAGCGGTACGCCTCAGTCACGCCTACGTGGATGCCATCTATACCAGAAACGATACGATTATTTATGTCTCTACACCGGCAGGGTTAGATATCATTAACTTAATCGACAACACTTCCCGTAACATCCCCTTTCCCACTCGCATTATGCGCATGACGATGGATAAGAGAGGAACATTCTGGTTCACTGCCTGGAATGGTTTATATATATTAAAGAACGATCAGTTTGTCAACGTAAGCAAGTGGGCTGATTTTCTGGACACCGATTTACAACCCGGTTATGTTGATATTGAATGGACGAAACATGTCATCCGTAAAGTAGGCCCAGCCTATAACGATTTATTTTATGATCGACTACTAATTGGTGACTCTATTTGGATGCATGTATCAGGATTGCAGGCTAAAACGGTTTATATTGATGTCACTATTGCGGGTGTAACCAATAGTAAAATTATTCAAGATTTTAAATACGCTCCTAACAATCCTACAACTGCCCCGCTCAGTGTCAGTATAAAGCTTATTCAGCAGGATTCTCGAAAAAACATCTGGATTGGCAGCAATAGTGAAGGGCTATGTCTCTTCAACCCAAAGCAGAAAAACTTTACGCACTTTACTGAAAAAGATGGATTACCCAACAACGTGGTCTACGGCATTCTAGAAGACAACAACCAAAATTTATGGTTGAGTACCAATAAGGGCCTATGCGAGTTCAATCCTGTAACAAAAGAAGTAAGAAACTTTGACGTGTACGATGGCCTGCAGTCTAATGAGTTTAATACCGGTGCTTTTTTCAAGTCTCCTTCAGGTAAAATGTATTTTGGTGGTGTAAATGGTGTCACCTACTTTCATCCCAAAGATATTATTACCAACAACGCTATCCCCCAATCTGCCATCTCAGGTTTTTATGTGAACAATAACTTGCTGAACGATTACTCGGAGTATGTTCAACAAGATCCGGAAACAAAGCAGCAAATACTCACGCTTCAATACAACCAACGAGACTTTGGTTTTGATGTGGTGGGCATTGGGTTTTCATTACCCGGTCGAACGCATTACCGCTACATGTTGGAAAATTATGACGCGCAGTGGCATGACATAGGCAACCTTCGACATGTAAGTTTTACGAACATACCGCCCGGGCAGTATGTATTTAAAGTGCAATCATCAGACTCGTATGGCAACTGGGAGTCTACTGGAGCATCAGTATTGGTAGCTATTCAATCACCCTTGTGGCGGAATTTTTGGGTCTGGATTGGAGGTGGGTTATCATTATTTGCATTGATCTTATTGGCCTACTGGTTCCGCATACGGCAACTCAAAAAACAAACTGGGTTACTGGAAAGAATTGTGGATGAGAGAACTCAAAAGATACAGCTGCAAAAAGATCAAATTGAAAATCAAAACGAAGAATTGCAAGCACAAGCTTCCTATTTGGAGGAGAAAAATGTGGAGCTTGAGAAAGCTAAAGGCCTCTTAGAGATTGAAGTAAAGTACCTGCATCAACATCAGCTATTGAGATCAAGTATTCACACTCAGGAGGAGGAGCGCAAGCGCATTGCACAGGATTTACATGATGAATTAGGTGCTGTTCTTTCAATTTCTCGAATGCATCTTGTACAGATTCAAAACCAGAATGCATCTCCGGAGTCGATCCAAACAGGATTGCAGCAGGCCAAGATGTTAACGGAGACGGCTTTGGCTACCATGCGTAGAATTAGTCACGATTTGATGCCACCACAACTTGAAATGTTTGGACTGGTCAAGACCCTTGAAACGATTACGAACCAAATACAGGACACCAAGAAAATTGCCGTTCACTTCCATGCGTCAGATGATATCGGCCGCTGGTCGTTGCCCATCGAACTAGGTCTCTATCGCATTTGCATGGAAATGGTGAATAACACAATTAAACATGCGGAAGCAACTCGAATTGATATAAATTTAAGGCAATTGGCTGATCATATTTCGTTTTCCTACTCTGACAATGGAAAAGGGCTACCGAAGGTGATCAATGCCGGTCACGGATTAAAAAACATCGAAGCGCGGGTAAATAGCATGGGTGGCGAGGTCGAAATTGGAAATCGTGATTCGGGCGGATTTTACGCAACGGTAAAAATATTCAGTAAAGGACAACTCACGTTGAACGTCTTAAAAACAATTGTAGATACACATGCAGGAAAAGATTAACATCGGCCTAGTTGAGGACCAGTTTTTATTCCGCCAGGGAATGAAAGCCATTCTATCGGCATGGCCAGATATTGCCGTTGTTTTTGAAGCTGCTGAGGGCTACACTGTTGTCGAAAAGTTGAAAGGCTCAAACGTTATTCCGCACGTAATGCTCGTTGATCTTTCGCTGCCTCCGGATGGCGCAAGAGAATTTAGTGGGAAAGAAGTTACGATCGCATTGCTGAAAAATTTCCCTGATATTAAGATCATTATCTTGTCGGGCCATGAACATGAAAGTTTTATTGCCCAACTTATTGAAAGTGGCGCGCATGGTTATTTAGTTAAGGATTGCGATCCCGATGAAGTGCATGACGCTATCCTATCTGTTTGCACAAAGGGTTCATACATAAACACACGCACTTTAAAGGCAATTCAAAACAATATAGGTCGCAAAACAAAAGTACACAGTATACGCTCTGCAGTTGAGCAGCTCACCAAGCGTGAAGAAGAGATTCTTCAACTGATTTGTAACCAGCTTACAACAGATGAAATTGCTGAAAAACTTTTCTTGAGCCCGAAAACAGTGAACGGCCACCGCAATAGCCTATTGGAAAAAACAGGAGCTAAAAACGTTGCCGGCCTAGTACTCTATGCAATCAAGAACGGAATCGCAGAAGTTGGCTGACGTTGTTTTAGGACAAACCATAAATCGTAAGTGTTCCTCAACGGTAGCACAAAACCATGTGGTCTCATAGCTTTTGGCAATCTGAATGTTTTTGACTCGGAACTGTTTTTCTAGTATGAATCATTAGGCGGCTAATCTTGCGAATTGCAAATCTATATACTCGATCATTTTCTAAAGCCGGCAGACAGCATCGTAGCCGCTGTGTACAAAATAACAACGAGCACAATCCACCTGAGAATATCCAGCGGCAACGACTTAACAATAAACGCTGCAATCAATACGGCAACTACTCCAGGAATAGCCATTGCCAGCGCAGCCTTTCTGTTGTAAGCACCTTTTCGAATAAACTTAACGGAAGCAGGAGGCATGAGAAAAGCGCACGAGCCCATCATAATCGGAAAAGCAACCTTTGGCGACATGCCCAATGCGAAAACCAATGCCATACACGGTGCATACAATCCAACACCTGCCGTCATGATAGCGCCTAAGAAAAAATTGATGGCAACGGCAATACCTAATTTGTAATCAGTCAGACCAATGGCTTCTCCACCGCCTTGAATCCAGTCCATGATTCGGGCCAGCATAAAGGCAGCCGTTACCAACAGCGCAAATCCCATCGTCAGTCTGATTTTTCTTTCCGATAGTCGGGATACAATGTCTGCCCCGATGACAGCACCTACCGCAGCGGACACTAACATCAGAATTAGTGTCAGCGGGTCAACCTCAATGATGTTGATGAATATAAATGCCTGAAGTAATACGGGCAGCGTGTTAGCCACATTCATGGTGCCGGGTATCAGTTTGTCTTCCGTTTGCTTCGTGAATTTTAATAAAGCTGTTTGTGGGGCAAAGGCACCGATGCCGAGTACATCAAAGAAATTCACCACAAACCCAATCACTGAAGTTTTTAGCCAACTACTATTTTCCAGATTGTTTCGGTGTGCTAAAAAATCTCTGACCAAAACGAAGCAGAACCAAACGGCTAGTGCAACTAAAGAAACCCAAATAATAGTCAGCATTTATAGAATTGATAGGGAATCGGTTAGGCTTTACTTTTTGTATCAAAAAAATCAACAGACTTTAAAAAACGTTTTGCTCCGCTCCTCTTCGCCCTTGGCTAGCATAGCCTCAATCTTCTTCGCTGTCTTCGTAATGGCCAATCCGCCAAGGCCTGTGCAGCGCAAGGTGTTGGGAATCGCATCACCCACCTTCTTCATCGTTTCAATCACTTCATCCAGTGGGATCAAATGATTGTAGTCGGACAAGGCCATGTTTGCACAGGAGATCGCATTGGTAGCGGCCATCACATTTCTATTCAAACAAGGAGCTTCCACACGGTCGGCAATCATATCGCAAATCATGCCCAGCGAAGATTGCAATGCCATGGAAGCTGCAGCCAGCGACTGATCCAACGTGCCCTTCTTCAAACCTACAATTCCCGCAGCCGCCATTCCAGAACCGGATCCGCACTCGGCCATGCACCCTCCCACTTCTGCTGCAAACGTGGCGTGGGCCGCTATGAATACACCAATGATGCCGGCTGCGAGCATCGCTTTTACCATTTCATCTTGCGACAATCCAAGCGCAGTGCTGATGCCAATTACCGCTCCGGGCAGCGCTCCGCACGAGCCTGCCGTAGGTGCGGCCACGACCACGCCCATCGAACTTTTTACTTCCATCATCGCAGAGGTGTAGAGAATCACTTGATTGAGGATATCTCCTTCAACCAACTTCTTTTCATCCATCTGCTTTTGAAATCCAACCGATTGAGCACCTAAAATACGGTCAGCATACTTCGTACCTTTCAGCCCGAACTCAATGGAGTTGTGCATAATCTGCACGATGGCCCGCATCTTTTCAAAAACCTCTTCTCGTGAAATATTGCCACGCATGCTTTCATAATCCACCGCAAGCTCCCACAACTCGTGATTCTTACCTTTGTTGAACTCCAACATTTCTTCGCAGGTGATAAACGGCACGGCAAGGTCTTTCCTCGACATCACCGGAAGCACAGGGTTCATCTTTTTGATGAATAATACTTCGTCCATGCTGAGCAGCTCTTTGCAAAGCTCATCCGTAAGAAATTTGTTGGACTTTACTTCAATGAAATTGGATTTGCCTTGGCGGAAGGTAATTTCATCGCAGGCCATCGACTTGTCAATAAACTGAACGATGTTGCCGGGTGACTCCACGTACACAAGTGTCTGATAAAAATCTCCCGCCATCGACACTTTCGCTCCATCAATCTCAATCACTTCAATCATGCCACCGCCCGTTGAGATGGCTGTCAACTCGCGCACTTCTTTTTTGTTTTTCAGCGTGAGCTTATACGTGTTGGGGTGCGTGGCACCTATCGGATGGATGTCGATTTTAATTTTGATGCCGGCCTCTTCAACTGCCTGAAGATATTCGGGAAGGCGTTCTTCATACGCCTCCCATCCTAAAAATCCTCCGAACAAACCCATATCAGAACCCTGACCTTTGTGTGTGGTGGCCAATGATCCATTTGGGTCGAACTCTACATACACTTCTAAAATTTCTGAATCCATTAAATCTCTGCAAATTCTGCCGATGCGTAGAGAGGCGGCACAATGCGAACTGGAAGGTCCGCGCATCACGGGACCAATTACATCATTGAAAATGCTGGGATACGTTTTCATAGAAGAGATTCTAATTTTAATGCTAATCGATTATAAATATACTATTTTGACACAGATTTCTTTTACCTTACATTCTCCATAATATGAAAAGTCTTTTAACTTCAATTTTTGCAGCCATCTCTTTGATGCTTTCTACTTTTGCTTACGCAGATAGATACCCCAAAAATATTGACATTGATATCCAGCACTATCAATTCAAACTTTGGCTTTCGGATAAGAACGACAGCATCCGCGCAGAAGCGACCATATTCTTAAATTTCAAAAAAGCAGGTATTCAGCAGGTCAGATTAGATTTGTCGACCGTGAGTGCCGAACTGCAGGGAAAAGGCATGACGGTGGCAAGCATAATGAGTCATGAGAAAGTTCTTTTGTTTTCACATCGGTCGAATGAACTATTGATTACTGTCCCAGCTTCTACTGTTGGTCAACAAATTTCAATTACCATTAAATACAAGGGAGTCCCCGATGCAGGCTTGGCCATCAAACAAAACCGATATAACGACCGCTCCTTCTTCAGCGACAACTGGCCCAACCTCGGCCACCACTGGCTACCGCTAGTAGACCACCCCTATGATAAAGCAACTTGCGAATTCATTGTCACCGCTCCTTCCCGTTATAAAGTTGTGTCAAACGGATTGTTGCAAGAAGAATCAATGTTAACAGATGGCAACAAACTCACGCATTGGAAACAATCCGTACCGATTGCGCCCTGGCTTTTTGTTTTGGGAGTTGCCGAATTCGCGGTGCAGTATGTTGATTCGTTTCAAGGGAAATCCATCGAGACGTGGGTATACCGACAAGACCGGGAAGCAGGCTTTTACGATTTCCAAACGCCTACCAAACAAGCATTGACATTTTTCTCTGATTATGTCGGGCCATTCGCTTACGAAAAACTCGCAAATATTCAATCGAATAATACGAGTGGCGGAATGGAAGCTGCATCGGCAATCATGTATAGTGAAAGTTCTGTGAGCGGAAAGCGCGATGCACGATGGCAAGAGGTCATCGTTCATGAATTGGCCCATCAATGGTTTGGCGATGCCGTAACAGAAGGCGACTGGGATGATGTGTGGCTGAGTGAGGGATTTGCAACTTACTTTACGTTACTCTATACCGAGCACAGCAAAGGCCGCGATGAATTTGTAAAAGGTTTGAAAGCCTCGAGAGAACAAGTTATCAAGTACCTTAAAAAAAATCCAGACTCGCCTATCGTTCACAATCAGCTAAGCGACATGAACAAAGTGACCAGCTCACTTACGTATCAAAAAGGCGC
>JAAFHY010000116.1 GCA_013298505.1 Cytophagales bacterium | reverse complement strand
CGCAAATAACACCCGAACTAGTTACCACGCTCTCTACAAAGTCAGCGCCACTTACTGGATAAACCGAAATCTTACCTACATGGTAAGGGCTCTTCGTATGCTTTGAAAAGATGTGCCACTTTACATTCGCAATTTTCATTAACCGCTGCACTAACTTCTTATCGTCATAGGCGGGTAGGTAAATGGTGTAATGCCCAAGGTCTTTTACTTTGGCATTCCGAATAGCCCCTCGAATGACGGGTGTAAAAATATTTTTATCATACTCTTCAAAGTGGAAGCCTACGTACTTCTTTACTGGCGCATAGTTACGTATCATCCATTCCCCGAAGGGGTCAACAAATTTTGGGCGGGGTGATTTTTTAGATAGTAAGGCAGATTGATGACTTAACGAAATAATGTTTACGTCTTTTTTTTTGCATGCCCAAGCTGTAATGGGCTCAAAGTCGTTCACCACCAAATCATAATTCTCAACCGGAAACTGATTGATCTCTTTAATCACATCGCGCGAGCTATTTTTCTTAAAGGTTTTAAAGAAGTTAATGCCCCCATCTTTCCCAAAGTAAAAACTTAGCCCCTTCGATTTGTATTTTACTGGATATGGTAGTACAATCTCCGCTTGTGCACCACTCACAAATAAATCGAGTTCACCAAATTTTTTAAGTTCAGGAATCACATCCACCGCACGACTTAAATGCCCGTTGCCTGTACCTTGAATAGCGTATAGAATTTTCACTTTCGAGTTGTTAAGAATTCATTTACCAAATCTTTAAAAATCTCATCATTGTCTAAAGCGTTTCGGCCATGTTTAGAAATTTTTATTTTTTGGGCTTTCACATCATCTTGGTACCGATAGATTTTCCACTCCCCTTGGTTGTATTCTAATGAGGTAAGATTCTCTACCCAATCGCCCGAATTCAAATACATCACCTCCCCTTTTTCGGTAGTGATCCTTTTCATCTCTGGCTGGTGAATGTGACCGCAGATAACATATTGATAGCCGTTATTAATGGCAATGTCAGCAGCAGTATTTTCAAAATCGTTGATAAACGTAACGGCTTGTTTCACGCTATCTTTCACGCGCTTTGAAAGTGAAATTTTCCCTCGTCCAAAAATTTTTAGTATAAAATTCACAAAGGCATTGATCAAAATCAGTGTATCATAGCCAATAGCCCCCAGCTTGGCCAACCACTTCGAGTATTTCATGGTGACATCAAAAACATCGCCATGAAAAATCCAAGCTTGTTTTCCACTTAATGAAATAACTTTTTTGTTGGCTATTTGAAAAGACCCCAAACGAAATCCAGCAAACTTTCGAAGCATTTCATCGTGATTGCCCGTGAGGTAGGTTATTCTAGTTCCCTTCGCCAATAAACTGGTAATATGTTTGATTACCTGCATGTGCGAGCTGGGCCAAAATCTCTTGCTAAACTGCCACATATCAATGATGTCGCCATTTAAGATTAACCGTTCTGGTTTGATCGATTTTAAATACTTAAGAAGTTCTTCGGAATGGCAACCGTAAGTGCCCAGGTGAACATCAGAGATTATAACTAGTTCTACTTTTCGTTTCTGGCTTTTTGCCATGCGAGATTTGTTTCACAAATATATTGCAATACAAGCTAGAAAAAGGGCGACCAATGTTAGCAAAGTGTTACCGTAGTATTAATTCAAGGTTTAAAACGAAACCTAAGATATTTGATTACTTCGCCTTTGGCCGCAAACATGGCTTCATATTTTGTTTTGATATCAAAGCACTCTGGCCGCAAGGGAGAGTTATACAGATCGTGAGTGTAATCAAAGTCGATCAGGTCGTTTCGGTACGACAATTCCTCTAAGGTAAAATTAAAAAGGTCGGTGTTGTCGGTTTTAAATCTAAAAAAACCACTAGGCGCTAAAATCTTCTTGTACATATCCATATAGCGACTACTTGATAGCCTTCTTTTCGCATCTCGCTTTCGGGGCAGCGGATCGGGAAAGGTTAACCAAATTTCATTTACTTCGTTTGGCTCAAAAAAGCTTTCGATAAACAGAATGCCGGTTCTCAAAAAAGCAACATTCGATAAATTGTCTTCAACCGCCCAAGTGCTGCCTTTCCAAAGGCGGTCTCCTTTTTTATCGACACCAATAAAATTATGATCTGGAAACTGCTTAGCAAGATTTACAGAATATTCGCCTCGCCCGCAGGCCAACTCAATTGTAATAGGGTTTTCGTTTCTAAAATAATTTGAATTCCATCTTCCTTTTATCGAATTAAAAAATTCTTTGCCCGGCTCAATAACATTATCTCTTCCGGCTATAATTTCAAATCTCTTTAGTTTACTCTTCATAGCAATGTTGAGTCGTCTGACACCTCAAAGGTGTCTTGACGACTTAGTTACAAATTATCAATTTCGGCCACCACAAACGTACTTCCTCCAATAAAAATGAAGTCATTAGAGTTACACATATCTTTAGCTTTCTGTATGGCTTTGTTTACATCCTTTTCTATCTCTCCAGTCAAATAGAATGCGCTTGCTTTTTCGGAAAGCGACTGGGCATCTAAGGCACGAGGTATGGTGGCTTGGCAAAAAAAATAGTAAGCGTTTTTTGGCAGCAAAGAAAGTATGTGGCTTATATCTTTATCCTTTACGCAACCCAACACAATAAACAATTTATTAAATTCTTGTTGGTTAATTTGTTTTACCACTTCTCGAATACCACCTTCGTTGTGGCCAGTATCGCAAATGATGAGAGGCCGCTCACCCAATTTCTGCCATCTTCCTTTCAAGCCAGTACTAGTTGTAACCGATTGTAAAGCTTGCATAATATGATCTTGACTGATGCTGAAATCTTTAGCGCGCAAAATTTCAACTACACTTAGCACACCCGCTAAATTTTTTTGTTGATACATTCCCTTCAAATCAAGTTGGTAACTAAAAACTGTTGATTGATGCGTGACTTCGTACAGACCAGTTGTCAATGGCTCTACTTTCCAACTATCTGATGCAAACTCTACGGAACTAGTTTGCTCTTTTGCTTTTTGAACAAATACAGAATCTACTTCTGCATTTCTTTCGCTAATGACAACAGGTACTTTGCTCTTTATGATTCCAGCTTTCTCGAAAGCGATTTTGGGCAGCGTATCGCCCAGTAAATCTTGATGGTCCCAACTGATATTAGTGATCAGCGAAACAAGTGGAGTGATTACGTTTGTAGAATCAAGTCTTCCTCCAAGTCCAACTTCAATAATGGCAATATCTACTTTCTGTGTTGCGAAATATTCAAAAGCCATCGCTACCGTAATCTCAAAAAAAGAAGGTTTTATACTTTCAATGGCTGGACGAATTTTAGTTACAAACTCCACTAGAAACTCTTTGCTCACTTCATTGCCATTGATTTTAATGCGCTCGGTAAATTCTTTTAAATGAGGTGAAGTGTATAACCCCGTTTTATAACCAGCTGTTTGCAATATAGCAGCAAGCATGTGCGAACTACTACCCTTGCCATTGGTGCCTGTAACGTGTACACTTTTAAATTTATGTTGTGGGTTTCCAATTGCTTCACATAGAGCGATAGTATTCGTAAGGTCTGCTTTGTAAGCCGCAGCCCCTACCCGCTGATACATTGGTAGGCTTTCGTATAGATAGAGCAGGGTTTCTTCGTAAGTGAGCATGCAATAAGAGAATTCAGAAAACTAAAAAGCCGATCTTTATCAGATCGGCTTTATCTGTTAGTAACTAAAAAATTACTTACCGAATTTGAAGAGTTTGTAGCCTACAGAAATTTGGATTACTTGGTTTTTAATGTCGCTAGAGCTGGCAGCAGCATCGCTATTAACTTTTGTCAGACCTAAGTTATAGCGGGCATCAAAGGTTAGCCCAAACGGAGCATCCCAACCAAGTCCCAATGCCGCACTAATATCAGAACTATTTAATTTGTCTTTAACATCTTGTAAAGTGGTATTTCCTTGTAAATCTGCAACGGGGCCTTTTGCACCAGTTACAAATCCAAATTGGGGACCAACCTGAATATTGATGCCCGCTACTGTATAAAGTTTTACTATAATAGGGATGTTGAAATAGTCATAATTAGAATCAAAATCTATACCTGAAATTTTAATATTTGAGCCTTGCTTTGAATAAACCAATTCGGGCTGAATGCCAATTTTCCCAAATTTGATCAACGCAAAAGCACCAGCATGATAACCAGTTCTGCTGTTAAAGGCTGCACCTGCGCTACTTGCATCAATGTTCGCAAAATTCAATCCCCCTTTAATTCCAATCGCCACTTGTGCTTGCGAGAATGCACTAAATCCAACTAAAGCGAACACTCCAACTAAAAGTATTTTTTTCATTTTCATTAAGTTTATTTTCACAAAAGTAATCAAAAGATATTTTAATCTAAAAAGGGGCAGTTTCAAATTGCCTCGCTCTTTCTACCCTCACCCCATTTAGTTGCTGCGTTCACGCAGTTCATCATTCCCTCTCCCTTGGGGAGATGGACATACAAGCTATCAAGAATTGGAGAGTCTAAAATGGGTGAGGGAAATGAAGAAACCATACAACATTCTAAAATGCTCCCACTAAAGCAGCCCAAGCTCAGGGTTTTTACCAGTAACATTTCGATAAAACCCCATTAAATATTCCATGTCTTTTTCAAAATCATCGGTTGGGTAAAAGGGCTCTGCCGCAATTACTGCCTTCTTTGCAAAATCAAACCCACATGGCACAATCGGTACGTTTGCTTTTTTGGCTATGTAATAAAAACCAGTTCTTAGTTTATCAACTTTTTTGCGCGTGCCTTCGGGCGCAAGCCCCAAAATAAAATGCTCGTGAGCATTGAAAATGTCCACTACTTGTTGAACTACATCGTTGTTCTTCGATCGGTTAACTGGATAACCGCCCACGGCACGAAAGAACCAGCCAAAAGGTGCTTTGAATAAACTATCCTTTCCAAGAAACTTGGCTTGTTGCACATTCATAATACTTCGCGCCATGATTCCAATTACAAAATCCCAATTACTGGTATGTGGTGCTACTGCTACAATGTATTTTTTTATGTTAGTTGGGAAACTCCCGATCACTTTCCAGCTCATTAACTTAAATATCAGCAGATAGATTGGTCGCATCATAATCAAATTAGTTTGTCGATTAAGTTATCATCAGCTTTATGCGGAATCGTAATTTCAAACTGGCTGTTGTGCTGTTGCGCTCTTTCAATTGCCGAAATGGCTCCTTCATTTCTAGCCCACGCTCTTCGGGCAATGCCATTGTTAACATCAAAGTGAAGCATATTCTTCAATCTTCTATCCGCATCAGCCGATCCATCCAACAGCATTCCAAAGCCACCATTGATTACTTCGCCCCACCCTACTCCTCCGCCATTATGAATTGACACCCACGTAGCGCCACGAAATGAATCGCCAATCACGTTATGAATTGCCATATCGGCTGTAAATCGTGAGCCATCATAAATGTTAGATGTTTCTCTGTACGGACTATCTGTTCCTGAAACATCATGATGATCTCGACCCAATATAACCGGGCCTATTTTTCCATTTCGTATGGCTTCGTTAAAGGCACTGGCTATTCTTATTCTTCCTTCAGCATCGGCATATAATATCCGGGCTTTCGAGCCTACCACTAGCTTGTTCGCTTTCGCGGATCTGATCCAATTAATATTATCATTCAATTGCGAATGGATTTCTGTTGGTGCTGATTTCAAAATTTCTAGCAGTACTTTTTCTGCAAGCGCATCGGTATAATCTAAATCTTCTTGTTTTCCGGTTGCGCACACCCAGCGAAAAGGCCCGAAGCCGAAATCAAAACACATGGGTCCCATAATATCTTGCACATACGAAGCATATTTAAAATTAACTCCGCCTTGTGCCATCACGTCCGCACCCGCTCGTGATGCCTCAAGCAAAAATGCATTGCCATAGTCAAAAAAGTATGTGCCACGGGCAGCATGCAGATTGATAGAGGCCGCTTGTCGCTTCAGCGATTTTTCAACATGGGATTTAAAAGTCAGTGGGTCTTGCACCATTAACTGATTAGCCTCTTCAAAACTCAATCCCACAGGATAATATCCACCTGCCCAAGGATTATGCAGAGAAGTTTGATCGGATCCTAAATCGACAAAAATATTTTCATCTGCTAATTTTTCCCATACATCTACAATGTTGCCTTGGTAGGCAATCGACACAATTTCTTTTTTCGTTTTGGCAGATTGTATTCTTGCAACCAATTCATCGAGATCAGTAACCACTTCATCTACCCAACCTTGCGAGTGCCTTTTTTGTGTTGCCTTTTCATTCACTTCTGCAATTACGGTAATGCAGCCTGCAATATTTCCTGCCTTGGGTTGAGCACCACTCATGCCACCAAGCCCTGAGGTAACAAACAATTTACCAGCAAGCCCTTCTCCTTGTTTAGAAATTTTTCTACCCGCATTTAAAATAGTAATATTCGTGCCATGCACAATACCTTGCGGGCCGATGTACATGTAGCTGCCGGCTGTCATTTGTCCGTATTGCGTTACACCTAGTGCATTGAATTTCTCCCAATCATCGGGTCGGGAATAATTCGGTATCATCATTCCATTCGTAACTACTACACGTGGCGCTTCCGCAGATGAAGGAAACAAACCCATCGGATGCCCTGAATACATATGAAGTGTTTGCGTATCACTCATCGTGGCCAAGTATTTCATGGTAAGTAAATACTGAGCCCAGTTTTGAAATACAGCTCCATTGCCACCGTAGGTTATCAGCTCATCTGGATGCTGGGCCACTGCGGGATTCAAGTTATTTTGAATCATCAGTTGGATGGCCGCACCTTGCAAACAGTTATAAGGATACTCGTCAATAGGACGAGCCACCATTTCATAGTCGGGGCGAAAACGGTACATATAAATGCGACCGAATTTTTGTAGCTCTTCATAAAATTCTGGAGCCAATACCTCGTGATGAATGGGATCGAAATAACGGAGTGCGTTTTTTAAGGCAAGCTTTTTTTCATCTGCCGATAGAATGTCTTTGCGCCTTGGAGCGTGACTTACCGAATGATCATATTCTTTTACCAGTGGAAGCTTATCGGGAATGCCCGCCAAGATTTGTTCTTTGAAAGTCATCATCGTTCCAAAGATAACTTGGATTAACTCGATTTCAAATGGCTGAAACCTTAATCGGCAACGCCAACTCCAAAATGGTGGGGAAGAAAATTGGCTTTGGTAAACTGGTAAGCGATGTCAAAAATCTCTTGTGCTTTCCCAATATCAAAACTCCCAAACTTAGACAGATGAGGTGGCTCAATAAACACATCGCACATGCCTTTGCTCACAATGGTATTGGCATTGATGGCCATCAATAAACTTCGTTCGATTACCACCCGCAAACTATTGGGGTCGAAATCTTGACTGATGTGGTTGCAATGCAAGCCAACAATGCGGTCGCACTGGTCTTTAATGGGGCGCACGGGCAAGTTATCGAACAAGCCACCATCTACATACAAGCCGCCATTAAAACTCATGGGGTTAAATACAGCAGGTATGCTGCACGAACTCAGTATAGCAGGCACTAATTCGCCAGAGTTAAAATATTCGATTCTCCCTTTTCGTATTTCGGTAGCAGCAACAGTAAGAGGCAGCTTCAATTTTTCAAACTTATTTTCGGGCATATTTTTCACTAGCAATTCTTGCAGGCCATCCATACGTAACAGCCCAGCCCACGTCCACGCGGGTCGTACTGATTTAAAGATGCTTAGTGTTTTAATGAGGGTAAATATTTCGTCTGGCTTGTAACCGTAAGCATATAATGCCCCGACAATCGAGCCAGCGCTTGTACCTGACACCATCGAGAATTTAACACCCATTTCGTCAAGCGCTTTTAACACGCCAATATGAGCCACTCCACGCGCGCCTCCGCCAGAAAGAACTAATCCGAGTTTCATTTATTTTACTAAAATCCTTGCTTGTTAACTCTATTTTTTTTTGATAAACTAAATTTAAAAACAATACATATGACTATCAAAGTAGCACCATTTATTCTTTTTCTTATGTTGTTTGCTTGCACTGATGAAAGAGTAAATAAACAAAAAGATACGGTTCAAATCCTGAAAGCATCTACAAACCTAGTAAACAACTTGAACAAATTTACTATTGGTCTAACTAGTGAATCAAGTAATGG
>JAAFHY010000117.1 GCA_013298505.1 Cytophagales bacterium | reverse complement strand
AAACCAGTTAAGGTTTATTAACTGGTAATCCAGTCCCTTTAAATTTAGAAAGATCGGCCTTAGGAATTACGGCAGTAAACTTTGTATTGATGGCATCGATAATTAAGTTAGCCATAAATGCATATCCTCTGCTGTTTGGATGTACACCATCTTCTGAGAAAACTCCCGTAGGGGGAGGCATAGTGGGAGTAATTGTTATGCCATTAAAAATGGCAAATCTGCTTGCAACCAGTGCATTAAAAGTAGCATTAGCATCGGCAAGCGCAAGTTTAGTTGGGTTGGCATCCGCTACTGCTTTAATAGTATTATTAAATGCTACTGTGCGAGCTTTTATTTCAGTTGTCTCAGAGGGGATCAAAACGAACCTATCTTCAAGCGGTATGGTAATACCATTTATTGCTAGCGGATTACCTCCTACGGTTGTACCTAATACAGACCCAGCTGTAAGAGTCAATAAATCAGTAGCAGTTGTTTGCCTTGCTCTTCTGTAGGGCTCAAGTCCTGTTCGCTGTTGTGCAGTAATAGCACCAGCACCTACTAATGCGTCAAACGCTCCGCCTAAATCAGTTAATGTTTCATCTGAAATAACTACCGCATTTTTAGTAGAGGCCGCGAACGTAATTTTTCTAGCATCTAGGCCAGGCGCGGTTAATCCAAAAGCAGCCATTAATCCTGCATTTCCTTTAATTCCATCAAGAACTTGATTGTATCCAGCAAAACCTCCATTAACTGTGGCCGCTGTGGTAGCATCTAGTGGAATTGCATTCCAAGCAACCAAAGAGAAAAAAGGAATCGATGTTACATCAGGAATATTCACCAAAACACCTTTAGCATTCGGAAGATTGCCAAGCAATGTAGCAATCGCTCCATTGTATTGCGTTGTGAAACTAGATTCAGACGTAAATATGAGAGGGTTCGATGCGCCTCCTGTTGCGTAGCCTAGCACATCATTGTTCCCCAAGTCAAACAAGAAAAAGGTAGGTGCAGCGGCAACGGCATCCTCTAAAATTGACTTAACTCCAGGAGCAGATGCAAATCGCTGCCAAAGAGGGTTAAAGAAAGGTGAGGCTGGATTACCAGTATCAGGTATCAAAGCCTGACCAAGTAAAATGCCTGGTACGGCAAAATTGTTCAGTTTAGTTTTGTCGCCTGTAAATGCCGTAGGGACAGTTCCTCCCACATTAAAAGGGGCGGGCATTCCTGGTGTTCCTACTGGGGCAGGAGACGCGGTTCTGGGGCCAGCTACACCATCAGCATCATACAAAATCAACCGACCCAAAACGATCGGACCCGCTACACCAGAAAAACCATAAACAGAACCGATATCAGGCTGATTAAAAGCCAATGTTGTTCCTTGAGCTAACGAAAATTGGGCTGATAGAATTTTAGGTAAAGAGTTTGCTTGACCTTCGTCAAATAATGCGCCTGACTGATAACCTGCGGTAAGTGAATTACCGATAGCAACAAATTTTGTAAAATCTGCTGTGCCTTTTGATGGTGTTACTACAACAGGGGGTACTACTGCGGGCGGAGGATTGAGCTTGAGGTCTTCTTGTTTGCAGGCACCTACTAAAAAGAGGGCTGCTAAGGCTGCGTATGTAAGTTGTTTCTTTTTCATAAACTTAATTTTTTTACGTGGATTAATTTAAGAATTCATCAAACGTAATAGAGATATAGTATTGCTGGCCAACGAAAGGAGCACCTAAGTTAGTGCGATAATCGCCACCACCTAAGTTGGTAGCTCCAATTTTAATAAGGGATTTGATAGAAGATACTTTATAGTTTACTTGAGCATCTAACACACCAAAGGCTGGTACCGTCCAAGGCAAGTTGTTTCCATACGAAGATATCCACACATAAGATTGTTGGTAGCGATAGTTCACATTAAAGCCAAGGTTTTTAGCCACCTTTCTATTACTAACTCCAATGCTAAATCTATTGTTAGGAGTGTTAAAGCCTGCATTAAATTCGCTTGTATTTTTAGCGTCTAAATCTGCCCAATTGTAGTTTCCGTTAACAATGAAGTTTTTAGGCAGGCTATAAGTAAGCCCTAAACCAACTCCGTACGATTTAACTTCTTCGGTTGAATTGTTGTAAAGCGAGAAGAGTCGACCCGGATTTGAAGTTACACCCTGATGAACAGTTGCTAGTTTACTCGCGACAATTTGAGAACCTAAGAAGTTAGTATATGATGTGTAATATCCATTAAGGTCTACTAACATCTTTCCACTCATCATTAATCCTTTGTAGCCCACTTCTAATGATTTTAATTGCTCAGGCTGAACATAAGCAACGTTCGCTTGAACCAATTGTATCTGCGAAGAGAGTGCTGGATTTAGTGGATTTTCAATCCGCGATCCATCTGCTGCTAATCTTCCTCCAGCAGCTGTAAAACTCGAATAAGAAGTCTGTGTCCAAGAGCCCCCATTATGTACACCGTATCTTCCCGCATTTCTTTCTGTACTACCAAGCAGAGTTGGACCCGCGGTAGGGAAGAAGATAAATTGAGCTTGTGTATCGGGGTTTCTAAAACCTGTTTGGAAAGAAGCGCGGAGATTATTGTCTTTGTTGATTTCGTACACTGCTGATAAGCGAGGTGACAACTGTCCATTGAAGTTTTCGTTCTTGTCATATCGCAGTGAACCAGTAATTTTCAATTTTTCAACAAGCGTTTTAGCTACTTGTAAGTAGCCGCCAAATTCTTCGATCACTACCCGAGAGAAATTTTTTCCATCAGCTGGAGCTTCGTTGAAGATAGTGCCGTTCGAGAATAAGTCGTATTGACGGAAGTTACCCCCAATTTGAATCTCTGCCCATTTAATTTGGTTGAAGAACTTGTAATTTCCTTCTATGTGGTTTAATTTAGAATTATCCATAAACGAAGCACCGCCAGCTACTTGTCTTTGAACTCCAGTTGGGCTAGTCCAAATACCCACAGGTGTTTTCTGGAAGAAATTGAATTTAACTGCATTTACAAGGCTCTCGAATTGAGAGGTTCCAGGTAATGGTCTATTTCGATCTGCAAACCTTAGAGCTTCTGATGGGCTTGCTGCACCAAATGTTGGTAAAAATGCTCCCTGATAAGCTGATACATATTCAGGCACCCAGCTTGATGAAGTTGGGCTAACAGTTTCGTTCATAAAAGTTCCTAAAGCAGTAAGGTTATACGATTTACCAGCATCAGTAGCTGATTGGTAAGCGCGTAAAAAGAAATTGTCTCCCTTAATTTCAAACTTATGAAACTGCTGATTGAAATCTCTCAGTGCGTATTTCTCAGCACCTTGATAGATGGAACTACCACCACCATAACGATAATTGTAAAGGACTTCGATTTTATCTGTAATCCGGTAATGAAGCGCAGCATCAAACTTTAATGTTTTTGCATCACGATCATCGACCAAATCCTGCTCACGAAACCCAGTACGTGTTACGGTTGGTAGAGTAGGTATTCCGGTTAGTGCCACTAATGGAATTTGGGTTTCATCACCATATAAATTTAAGCCATCAAAATTGGTCAAGCCGCTTCTATCCGTTGTAGAGCCCGTGTTTACACGATCAGTTTTATAATCGTTACCGAGCCAATCTCTTGCCTTGAAATACGATGCGCCAATTTTAAAAGCAATTTTGTTGTTAAACGCCTTGGCATATCGTACACTATACTGGGTCAAAGGATCGCTGCCCCCTGCTGTTGAACTTGTAATACCTGCTTTAACCTGTGCACTTAAACCTTGATAATCGAATGGGCTTTTACTGTTCATAATCAAAATTCCGTTGAAGGCATTGGGTCCGTACAATGCTGATGCGGCACCGGGGATCAATTCCATGCTCTCAGCATCTAACTCTCCAACACCCATAATGCTACCTGTTGGGAAGTTAAGTAGAGGGGCTTGTGTGTCCATACCGTCTACCCATTGCACAAAACGTGTATTGGCTATTGTGGCAAATCCACGAGTATTAACTGCTGTAAAATTTAAGCTGCCTGAATTGGTTTGAACTCCTTTAACATTCGCCAACGCATCGTAAAAATCTGGTGCAGCAGTTTGTTTGATGGCTAATATATCCATCTTTTCGATGGTAACTGGAGATTTAAGAATGCTCTCCTCCACGCGAGAAGCGGCAACTACCACCTCTTGCCCAAGTAGCGATTCTTCTTCGAGTACAACATCTAAACCCGTAGTGTTTGCATCTTTCACTTCAATTTCTTGAGTCCTAAACCCAATAAATGAAAATACCAATGTGAGAGGTGGGGCTTGCGTTACTTTTAGGCTGTATTCTCCTTTTACATCGGAGATCGTACCTACTACCTTTCCTTTTACCACAATGTTTACACCGGCCAGTGTCTCTTGGGTGGCACCGTCTTTAATCGTACCAGATATAGTTGTTTGAGCCATGAGGCTAGCCGTGCCGAAAACCATAAGCAGGAGTGGCACAACCGATTTTTTGTAGAATTTATTCATACCGTTTATTGGGTTTAAAGCCACAATCTACGAGAAAAACGAAAGATTCAAACGTTTGTGGCCTATCTTTTTTGCAAACGATTGGTGTCAACTCTAGTGAGGTTGCTAAGAACTAAAACCGTTACTTCGATTCAGCTATATGCTTTGCCAATTTTTCGCATAGTAAATTAATCTCGGAAGCCATAAATTCATCGCCTGTTGAGCTTAGTATGCTTTGAGATAACCCTCCGAGGCAATCGATGTAAAATCTGCGCATTTCCTCTACGGGCATTTCTTTGCTCCATAAATCTATGCGCATGGTGTTTTTTTGAACGTGATCCCACAGCGAAATGCTAATCGACTTGGTCTCACTTAATCCTGCTTCTGGCTTTTCGGTAGCGTCCCAAAATATTTTGTCGGGAACGTTGTTACTGTCGAGGTGTACTTTAAAATTGATTTCGGAGGTTTTCATTTAGGTTGATTCGATGATTTGTTAATTCGGTGATTCGATAAGGTGAGTGTGCGGATTAAATTTTTTTCTTTTTTTTTTGAATTATCTTTTTCAATACTTCGTCATCGTATTTATCCAACAAAGGCGGAAAGCAGTCGTTCGCCATTTGAACTAGTTGGCTCTATCAAAATATCCAAGTCGCTGGTAGTTCTTCTCACACCATAATAAATGGATGCATGACCACCAATAATTAAGAATTTAACGTTGAATTTTAATAGTGATTTTAAAAAGCGGATATGTTCGGCACTATGAAGTTTCACGAGAGTCTTGTTACTTTTACTTTCATGCCCTTATAGGAATAATTGACGAGCGGGTCTCTTGTTGTGTTTATTATTTTAAATGCAATCTCCCACCGTTGGTTTGGCGTTAGTTTTAGCCAAGCTTCTTCCTTTTCTCGCTGCTCTTTCTCGAAAGTTGTTTTAACGACCTTTGCCATGGAACAAATTTAGCAAATCATCGCAAATTCATCTCGGGTATTTCTCCATCAACCAACAAACTTCCTTCGGTGGCATTTTTGATTTGCTCTAACGATACCCCAGGTGCTCGTTCGATTAATCTGAAGCCGCCATTTGGCAAAATATCTAACACGGCCATGTCACTCACAATCTTTTTTACACAACGAAGCCCAGTGATAGGAAGCGAGCATTTCTTCAAAAGTTTCGAGGCACCTTCTTTGCTACAATGTTGCATGGCCACGATGATATTTTCGGCAGAGGCCACCAAGTCCATTGCACCGCCCATGCCTTTCACCATTTTGCCGGGTACTTTCCAGTTGGCGATGTCGCCATTTTCTGAAACTTCCATTGCGCCTAAAATGGTAAGGTTTACTTTTCCTCCTCGTATCATTCCAAAACTATCAGCCGAGCTAAACAGTGCCGAGCCGGGCATCATGGTAATGGTTTGCTTGCCTGCGTTGATTAGATCTGGGTCTACTTCTTCTTCGGTAGGAAAGGGGCCGATGCCCAGTAGTCCATTTTCGGATTGTAGAACAACGTTTATGTTTTTTGGAATATAGTTCGCTACCAACGTGGGAATACCGATGCCCAAGTTGATGTACATACCGTCTCTTACTTCTTGTGCGATTCTTTTAGCGATTCCGATTTTGTCAAGCATAATTTGATTCGATAATTTGTTAATTCGGTGATTGGTCAGCCCCACCCTTTGAAGTGCCGATAATCTTCGATAGAACTTTTTTGATGCTCAGAATCTTTGTCAACAACTCATCACAGTTAGGATAATTTTCGGAATGACTAGAAATGAGTAACCAGTATTCAGTTTCATCGGCTTCCTTTGCCGCTACCTTCATTTTATGAATGAAGTCGGCCTTTGATTCCGCATTTTGAGATTCTCTTATATTAGCCCCAATAGAAGTACCAGAGCGTATCAGTTGATTAGCGATAGCAAATTTTCTTTTTGATTCTAGCAGTTCTGAAAACCTAACAATGTCCAGCGAAAACTGAAAGATCAGGTTCACGATGAGATTATCACTGAAGTCTGGGTTGTATTTCTTTGAATCAGTCATTATTAGAAGTTCGGGTTAAGTCATTCACAAATCATCAAATCATCAAATCATCAAATTACCGAATCAACGAATCATCAAATCACCGAATTAGATATTGTTCGTTGTTCAATTCTCTTCTCATAATCCTTCCCCTGAAAAATCCGATGCACAAAAATGCCGGGCGTATGAATTTGGTTGGGGTCAAGCGTGCCCACGGGTACGAGTTCTTCCACTTCTGCGATCGTGATTTTGCCAGCTGTAGCCATCATGGGATTGAAGTTGCGCGCGGTGCCTTTGTAAACCAAGTTACCAGAGGTGTCGCCTTTCCATGCTTTTACGATTGAGAAATCGGCACGAAGCCATTGCTCCATTAAATAGGTTTTGCCTTCAAAGATTCTTGTCTCTTTTCCTTCCGCCACTTCCGTGCCTACACCGGCTGGTGTAAAAAAAGCTGGTATGCCCGCACCCCCTGCCCGAATTCGCTCAGCTAATGTTCCTTGGGGAATTAACTCCACTTCCAATTCACCCGATAACAGTTGTCTTTCAAACTCCGCATTTTCACCCACGTAAGATGAAATCATCTTTTTTACTTGCCGTGTTTTTAGAAGTAGACCGATTCCAAAATCATCGACACCAGCGTTGTTTGAAATACAGGTTAGCCCAGTTACTCCACTTTTTAGTAGTGCCGAAATGCAATTTTCGGGAATACCACACAAACCAAAACCACCCAGCATAATTGTTGCATTATTTGGTACGTCTTTAGTAGCCTCAAAAGCATTGGCAACACGCTTGTCGATCATAGGAAAATATTTCTTCAAAAGTACCAATTATTACCTTCTGGTTTATGTTTACTAACTTAGGCGATATGATTCGGCATTGTATTCTTGTTTTTTGGTTGGCCTTGGTTTGTAATGATGCCTATTGTCAAGAAATACCTGATAAAGCGGCCAATGAATATGAGATCAAACTTGATTTATCATTTAAGGATAAGCCCGACACCCCAACTAACACAATTGATTTTTCTGATGAGAAGCGCAGACCAAATGGACCTGTGGCTTTTTTAGCGATTAACTTTAAGCTATTACTTTCTAACGATGAGGTGAAATTGAAAGTCGTTCAAAATTTTAAAACAAAACTGTTTAAAGTAAAAGTAGGTGAGGAGAGGAAAATTGAAATGGGCTTTATCGATGATCTTAAAGCGGAAGAGCAGCCTCAGCTCTTACTTTATTTACTTACTGATCAAAAACAAGAAGTGAGTAAAATCATTTTGTCAATCGAAAAAGACGGCACTTTTTTGATAAACGGTCAAAGAAGGGGTAAATTTTAACAATTTTTTTATAAGGCACTGTTTTTTAGTTAGCTAACTTGCAGTTCAAAATTAGCTAACGCATAGTCACCGATGAGAGCAATTACCCTTTTTGTTTTTATTTTTTCGTTCTCGCCAATATTTTCTCAGTCGCACAATCAACCCAGTGCCTCTGAAATAAAATTGAAAATAAAAAAACTGAACTTTTTGGGCTCTGTTTTGTACGTGGCCGCACACCCCGATGATGAGAATACGCGAGCGATTGCCTATTTGGCCAACGATAGATTAGCGGCCACGGCTTATTTATCGATGACCCGGGGCGATGGCGGGCAAAATTTGATTGGGCCTGAGATTCGCGACTTGCTAGGATTGATTCG
>JAAFHY010000115.1 GCA_013298505.1 Cytophagales bacterium | reverse complement strand
AAAAATAGATTTTTTTTTGAAAATCGAGTTCTCAGATTACCCTATTTCAATAAAAAATAAATTAATTTTTAGGTAGCTGGATTCATAAAAAGCCCTATCTATTGGATTTTGGCTCGTTTCAAACGTGTGTATATTGCGCGCCAATCTTTTAAAAACTAGCATGGCAAGTAGCAGCGTAAAACAAATTATATCTTGGTCGCAGTTTATTGGCCTGTTGGTGGTGCTGGCAATTGCCATGATTACGGTTAGCGCGTTGCCCCAATTAGATTTTATTTTTTGGCTACAGCAGACAGGCTCCCCTACAGAAGTAAAAATCCTTCAGTTTTTTTCTGATAGCATCACCTTATTTAGTTTGGGTATACCAACTGCTATTGCCATTCGTGGTGAGCTTAAAAGTGAAAAAAAAAGAACGCGTCTATATTTTCTGTTTATCGGATTAAGTGTGGGCATTGCTGGATTAGTTTCTTACATCATCAAAAAAATATTTTCGGCCTTGCGTCCTTACGAGGTTGATGTCCGCATTATGCAATGGAGCGTGGGCGGTGGCTACTCGTTTCCATCGGGGCACACCACAGAAGCTTTTGCAGCGGCAACGGCTTTAACACTTTTATTTCCAACCTGGAAGGTTGCCCTGCCTGCATTTAGCTGGGCATTGTTGATCGCCTACACACGGGTGCACTTGGGAGTGCACTTTCCATTTGATGTGTTGGGGGGAATGATATTGGGTATAAGTTCAGCTTACTTGCTTCATACAATTTTTATCCGCAAAACAGAGCTAGGCAGGTAACGAGTTGTTTCTTTTCGTTACTTCCTCAAATCGACTGTCATAATCTTCGCGCAGGGTGCCCATCCACCGATCCCACCACAAAAAATACAATCCGTAATTTCCACTACTATATTGATGGTGTTGGTTATGGTTTACTGAGGTGTTGATCCATTTGCCAACTTTACTTTGCGAAAAACCAATCGGATATAACTCATAACCAAGATGGCCATACACATTGTAAACCATCATGATTAATAAAAAAAGACTAATAGCATACGGATGAGCTGGCATGACATAGACAATAAGCACTACGATGCACGCTTCAACAATCGCCTCGAGCGGATGGAACGCGTAGGCAGCCCAAGGCGATGGGTTGGTAGAAAGATGGTGCACACGATGAAACCATTTGTACAATGAAATATGGTGCATAGCACGATGCGTCCAATAAAAATAGGTATCGTGAATAAACAGCATCAGCACAACACTTAGTATGAAATAAAACCAGCCATAATCGGCTAGCTGAGTATAGACCAATGTGGTAGATCGCACTTTGGTAAACAACAAAACATATCCGATGGTGGTAAAGACAAACACGGTAAAAAGAGAAAATCCAATCTCTCGAAGGTAATCTTTACCGATTGGAAATTTGGCTTGAATTTTTTTAAACGACCAAGCGCTTCGCTTCCACTTATAATAGACTATAAAAAACAGCCCGGCTACCACCACGTACCTCATCAAGATGAGAACCAAAACAACATCCCACCCAAAAAAACCTTTGTAACTAATCATGGTCGAAAAGATTTAACCGCCCTTTAAACTAAAAGAGTTATGCGGGCGTCTAATGGGGAAATATAATTATTTATGAGCGATTTTATCTGGAATCAGGCTAGGCCAAAAAGCAGCAAGCACGCAATTACGAATTATTATCAAATAAACTTTCTACTGGCAATTGCGAATTGGGAACTCTATCAAAAGGAAGAACACATCGAATCTCTAAAAACAAAAAGAAAAACCCCGATTGCTCGGGGCTTTAAATCAGTTTGATTTTTTAACCGAGCCACCACTGCTCGAACCTGTATTGGTGCGCGATGGAGCACCCCGATAGCGGATACTTCCTGCACTACTGGCGTGGGCATCTAACTCTTTTGACACCGAAACTTTTGCGCTACCTGCGCTGCTTGCTCTGGCAGTAACTTTCTCACTTTGCAAATTATACGCATCAATTTCACCCGCGCTGCTTACCTCTAAGTTTAGTGTTGCCGCTCTACCTTCTAACCGTATGTTAGCAGCACTCGATGCATCCAATTCTACCTGATCGGTGTCAATAGCTAATTCGATCGAGCTGGCACTTGATACACTGATGTCTAGCGAAGGAGATTTTATGGTTCCCTCCGAAAAAATAGTAGAAGCAGAACTAGCCGAAATTCGATCTAAACTGATATAGGTTACATACGCTTTTACATTCACCTTGCGATAACTATTTCTGGCTAAATGAATCCGTAAAGTGCTACCCGAAACCTCGGTAAGCACATCAGAAAGGTCTACACCTGTTGACTCAATCCGAACTTCTTCCTTCTCACCTTTCTTTAGGTAAACATCAATCGCATTGGATGATTTAACCCCGCGAAAAGAAGAAACTTTTCGAACCTCCGTTTCTTGCGCCTGCACCACTAAGGCACAGTAACCTAGGAGAACAAACAAAACTATTTTTTTCATAACGATTAAATTAATGCCCATTGGGTCAAAATCTATTTCGGTGCAAAGACACGAGCTAAACGAGAGTAGTTGCATCAAAAACTTCTCAATATGTATAAATTTTAGAATGAGTGTAATAATTAATCAAAATTTACCTAATTTCGCTTCCACTGAACTGTACTTTTGAGCAAAATTTAATTTTATGATTAAAGATCAACTAAACGTGCTTATAAATTTAGCGGCTAGCGATAATACGGTTGCCGAAAAAGAAGCAAAGGTTATCCACATGATTGCCAAAGCCAATGGCATTGCCAAAGAAGAGGTGGACGCCATGCTTAAAAAACCAAGCCCCATTGGTTCACTCGATACACTTACCGAAGATCAAAAATTTGAAAACCTCTACCATCTCATTCAGCTAATGAAAAGCGATGGGCAAGTCTTTAAAAGCGAAATCCATTTTTGTGAACAAGTAGCCGAAAGATTAGGCTACAAAAAAGGAGTTGTGGCCGAACTATCCTCTCGCATTTATAGCGACCCTTCTATTACAGCCGACCGCAAGATGCTGATGGATAGGGCACATAAGTTTTTTAAGTACCAATAAATTTCATTTTTTTCCAATAACAAAAAGACCCAGCCAACTGCTGGGTCTCTTTGTTCTATGTCTGGTTGGATGCAATTACTTTCTCTCATACAAAACCCTTCCACCAAAAATAGTAGCCGCCACATTTGTTTTAAGGACAGCAGAATCGGCCACCGTCATTATATCTTGATCGAATACAGTAAAGTCTGCTAGTTTACCTACTTCAATAGAGCCAAGTATTTTTTCTTGAAAAGCCCCGTAGGCCGCATCTAGCGTATACGAGCGCAAGGCTTGGGTGCGTGTCATTTTTTCGGAAGGCTCATAACCACCTTGGGGTTCGCCTTTTAATGTTTGGCGCGTTACCGATGCAAAAAAACTGGCAATCGGGTTGATCGGTTCTACTGGCACATCGGTGCCGTTTACTATTTTAGCACCCGACTTTAAAAGTGTTTGCCACATGTAAGCTCCTTCTTTAATTCTTTTTTCACCTAAGCGTTCGATGGCCCATGGGCGATCGGAAGAAAGGTGTACCGCTTGCATGGCAGGAATAACTCCCAACTTTGCAAACCGTGGCAAATCGCTAGGGTCGATATGCTGCGCATGTTCAATCCTAAATCGAGTGTCCTTTGCTTTTTCTGGGTTGGCCACGAATGCGGCTTCGTAACGATCGAGTATTTCTCTGTTTGCACGATCGCCAATAGCGTGAGAGCAAACTTGAAAGCCATACTTCAAACCGAGCTGTGAGATCTTCGCTACGGTATCCATCGAAAGAGTGGCCATACCGCTAAAGTCTGCACGATCGGTATAGGGTTGAAGTAGCCACGCACCACGCGAGCCTAATGCACCATCGCAATTCAATTTTACGGAACGAATCGTTAAAAGACCCGTTGAATCTATTTCAGGACCCGACCTGAAATATTCGTATACAAGCGATGGATCAAACCCGGTTAGCATTACATAAAGCCTTGTGTTTAGCTTTCCTTCATTTTTAAATTTCTTGAACAACGCAATGCTTCCGCGCGATGCGCCCGCATCGTGGAAACTGGTAATGCCATTTTTTAAACTTGCTTGTATGGCCAACGTCAAAGCTTTAGAATTTGTCTCTTCACTTTCTTTGGGAATTATTTTTGAGATCAATGATTGGGCACGCTCGTTAAATATTCCAGTGGGATTTCCTAATTCATCTTTAATAATCTCGCCACCATCGTTTAGTTCTTTTGTTAATTTCTCGATGGCCAATTGGTTTACACCTGCCATTTGCATTGCCTTGGCATTTGCAAAGCCTGCATGACCACTGGCATGTCGCAAAAAAACAGGATTGTTGGGAGAGATTTTACTTAACAACTCATGGGTCTGAAAACCCTTTACCATTTTTGCTGGCTTGGTATCCCACTTATCTTGGTGCCAGCCGCGGCCAAGAATCCACTGGCCGGGTTGTGCTTTGGCAACTGCCTCTTTTACTTTTTCAACCAGTTCGTCATAACTTTTCACATTCATTAAATCCAACTCTAGCTCATTAAAGCCAAGCCCCATAAAATGGCCGTGGCCTTCAATAAAACCGGGAGTCATGGTCTTACCTTGCAAATCAATCAGTTGGGTTTTCTCTCCTTTAAATTCGTTTGCACCATTCGTTGTGCCAGCATAAATAATCCGATCTCCTAGTACGGCTACTGCCTCTACAGTTGGTTGCAGATCGTTGACCGTATAAATTGTTCCGCCTGTAATAATCAAATCTGCCGGTGTTTGTTTTTTGCTACAGCAGATTAAGAAAATGGAGATTGAGAAAAAGAGAAATTTTAACTTATACATAGAACTCATTTTTATTTTATTGAATAAAGATACGAATACCGTTACCAAACGAAACAACTGATTTTATAAGCGGTTAAGGGATGATCTATTATCTTAGAGGGTTATTTATATTTTATGAGAAAAATTACTGTCACCCTCCTCTTCATTATCATTTCTAGCGTGTTCCTTAAAGCGCAAGAAGTGGGTTTATCTTTTTCATATTTTATTCCGCGCAATGGCGAGTTCTCTACTCCGATAAGTCCGTTTTCGATTCGGGGTATTGGCTTTAACGTAAATAAATTTATAGCTATTGAAACGGGGGCTTCGCTTTATCGGATGGCGGGGTTGGCCATCATCGACTTACCATTCGATTCTAAAAATTCGCTGTTAGGGCCAAACTTTACTTTGTTTATTCCTGCCGAAGTGGTATTTCAGTTTGCGGGAAACAGTGCCCAGTTTGACGTGAAGGGTGGCGGATTTTTCTTCTATGGTTTTGATCAGAATTTAAATAACGGAAACTTTGATCGTGCCTATAGAAAATATAAAAATTGGGAGGTAGCCAATGGCGATTTAAGTTTCGAAAATAACCCTGGGTTTGGCATTCATGCCGGAGTTGAACTCACCATTCCCATTACAAACCAAGTGAGTCTCTCGCTCGAAACAAATTATTTGATGGGCACTGCAAAGTTCCCCGTAAAGGGAAACTTTACCGGTGGCGCAAGCAACGGCACCAACGAAAAAGTAGCGGTGGATTTTAAAGATGCAAAAATTGATTTCACCGGCTTGGAGTTTTCTATTGGGCTACTTTTTGGCGGAGGCGGTAGCGCGCCAGCAAAGTCAAAATCTAAATCGAAGAGGAGGAGGTAAAAATTAAATAAAACTTTGCCACAGATTGCACAGAAAAACACAGATTACCTTATCACTCGGCTTACAAAAAAAATTGTTATTAGAAAAATACTTTCTGAAGTTACGCAAGACTTCGTTGTAAATCTCCCGCAGATTTTCGCTGATTTTTTGCTAACGATATTGAAAATCCGCGATGATCTGCGTTTACTCGTTCAACCATCACTTTCCTTACGCTGATCTACGCTAATTTGCAGGAAATGATTTCTGCGAAATCTGCGGGGAAACTAGTGTGAGTAAATCCAGGGCATCTCTAAAAACAGACTCGTCTTTGCGAGCGATAGCGAAGCAATCCCAAATTTCGTAGCCTAAACTGGAGATTGCTTCGGTCGTTCCTCCCTCGCAAAGACGTAAAGCTAGGTTTTTAGAGATACTATCCAGTTACTTTATCTCAACCACCCTCCCATTTGCAATCACAAATACCTCGTCACCTTTTTTTGGTTTTATTTTTGCCAATCCGGTAAACGCCCCAAACGCTGGCAATATGCCTTGCTGCTTACCGAAATAAAAACACGGAAGTAGTAAAGACTGCCTCCCTCCTCCGCGAAGTGAAACACCCGGATGGATGTGGCCGCATAGGTTGTACAAATGATCGGGAATTTCAAGCAGTGGCTCGTGTGTTAATAACCATTGCCCCACCGTTAAGTGTTTTATTAACCGAATAGAATGTTCTGCATATTGATTGGCACTTAACACATCGTGATTACCCTCAACCAATTGAAACGAGCATTGGGCAAAATGCTTCACAAGCTGCCCAACCGTTTGCCATTCTTCATTATAGTGGCTATGAAAAAGATCGCCCAAAAAAATTACCTGTTCGGCTTTGGTTTCGTTGATGGCGTCAATCAACTCGCTCGAATTTCTGTTATTGGCGCTGCCTGGCACTGCGATGCCCGCTTTTCTAAAATGATTTATTTTTCCAAAATGACCATCGGCAATAAGCAACGTTTTCTGGCTTGGTAGGTAGACCAGCCGTTGAGAAAGCAGCGCAATTGGCTCGCCCCGAAAATTATGCTTCAATTGCATGAGTTAGAATGCATTTCTGGTTAAAAATAGGTCTTTGAAAAGCATAACACGGGCTTAACATACGCCAAAAAAAGAGATTCTACCTTTGGTTGCACAATAGTAAAGTAAAAGGCATCTTGAAGCCCCAAAATAGCAAAATACATATCTAAAGACCCTATGTTTGAATTAAGTACCTCTTATACCATATTATTGGTCGTTTGCCTTTTTGCGGTTTGCGCGTTTGAGTTTGTGAATGGATTTCATGATACGGCCAATGCTGTTGCAACGGTAATCTACACACATACTTTAAAACCGTGGGTAGCCGTAATCTGGTCGGGGTTTTGCAATTTTTTAGGAGTGTTGACAGGCGGGGTCGGTTTGGCCATGGGGATTGTCAGTTTGCTTCCGCTTGAAAGTTTGGTGGATAGCAATGTAGCCCATAGCGTAGCCATGGTTGCTGCTATATTATTGACTGCTATTTTTTGGAATTTGGGTACTTGGTACTTTGGTATTCCTTGTTCTAGCTCGCACACGCTTACTGGCTCTATATTAGGTGTTGGCTTAGCATTTTCATTTTTGCCAGGATCGAACATCAATGCAGTGAATTGGGATAAGGCCAGAGAGATGGGCGAAGCCTTGTTATTTTCTCCTCTGTTTGGTTTTACGTTGGCTATTATTTTAATGTATTTGCTCCGCACTGCCACAAAAAAAACACAAACCGGAGAGGCTCTTTTCAAAGAACCTAAAAAGAATCAACCGCCTCCATTTTGGATTCGCTCGATTTTATTTCTCACCTGCACAATGGTAAGTTTTTTCCACGGGCAAAACGATGGACAGAAAGGAGTTGGTTTAGCCATGATCGTTTTGATTGCAATTGTACCTACTTATTTTGCCATCAACTCAAATTTAGATACAACAAAGCTGCGGGGCTCACTAACACGCATAGAGCAAATACTTGGATCCACCGATTCTACTTCACTCTCAAAATCAGATCGTGTAAAACTAATAGATACCAAAGGGCAGGTAGCCCGGTTACAAACCACCCTTAACTTAGTGAACTCAACGCAATCTATCCGCAAAGAAGAAAAATTTGAAGTGCGCAAAAATGTGGTATCGATTGATCGGAACATCAAATCATTGCAAAAAAATGTGGACATCAAATGGAGCGATAAGGATAAAAACACATTGGATGCATCCGTAAAGGAAATAAAAAAAGTTACCGATTATTCTCCCTATTGGATCGTAGTGATGATCTCGCTTTCGTTGGGGATTGGCACCATGATTGGCTGGAAACGCATTGTAAAAACAATTGGCGAAAAAATTGGCAAAGAGCATCTTACGTATGCACAAGGTGCAACGGCCGAGATAATCGCATCCATTACCATTGGGCTTGCATCGGCTTATAAAGTACCCGTAAGCACTACGCACGTGCTTTCGTCTGGCATTGCCGGAAGCATGGTGGCCAGCAAGGGTGTTAAAAATTTACAGACCTCTACCATCCGTAGTATTTTGATTGCATGGTTTTTAACATTGCCTGTGGTAATGATTATGGCAGGTGGATTGTTTATTATTTTTAGGGCCTTGTTTTGATTAGCCACAGAT
>JAAFHY010000114.1 GCA_013298505.1 Cytophagales bacterium | reverse complement strand
AATCCCCGCTGCAATTGCTTTTTGTAATAACCCAACGATTACACTTGATGCAGGGCCAGCTGCTTCTTATTTATGGACGGATGGATCCACAAATAGAACCCTTACAGTTTCGAGGCCTGCGTTCGTTACGGTTAATACAACCGATGTAAATGGATGCAAAGGCAAGGCAACATCTGCTGTGGTTGACAACCGACCTCAATTAGATTTAGGTCCCGATATTCAAATTTGCCAAAATAATGCAACCCCATCTTTGAACGCACAAAATACAGGCGCACAGTTTACCTGGACGTTGAATGGAGTACCTAACGGAAATACCTCAGCTATTCAAACAATAAACACAACTACTCCAACTCTTACACCCGATGTATATGGAGTTACCGTTCGCGATCCAGTTACAACGTGTACCAATACTGATTCTAAATCGTATAGCGTCAAAGTTTCACCATCATTTGGTTTATCTAAAGTAGACCCCACTTCATGTAATTCAACTACGGGGTCTGCAACTATCAATTTTTTAAACACCGCTCCTGCTGGTGGCCCTTATTCGTTTTTTATGTTAGGGTCAAGAGGGACTAGCACAGGAACTAGCACAGGATCTGATGTCGTGGCTGGCACAAACCGCACGCTATCAACCTTAAGCACAGGCGTTGTTTCGGCCATTGTTACCGATCAGATTTCGGGTTGTACAATTTCAAACACAATCAACTTGGTGGCTGCATCGTTTACTGCAAACGCAACCGTTTCGGCTTGTAATCCATCAACAGTAACTGTTTCAATTGCATCGGGAACACCTTCTGGTGCACTCTCCTATACCTTTACCGATATTGCCACAGGCAGAATTGTAGCTGGTCCACAGGCAAGTAACATTGCCACGTTGGTTCCGGGCAATTATTCCATTCAAGTAAAAGATGCTTCGGGTTGTGCTTTTCCGTTTAATCAGTTAGTAAACCCAGTTACACCTACACTTGCCATTACCCCACCTAATCTTTGTGGTGCTCCTCCTGTTTTAGCAGCCACATTGCCTGGTGCACTTTCGTTTAAGTGGACACCACCAACGGGTGCTGTTGTAAATAATGCAACTATTAATGTTACGCAAAGTGGCACTTACAAAGTAGAGGGAACTCTTCCGGGTGGTTGCGTACTTACTCAATCTACCACATTGGTTTACAACGGTATTCCCACTCCAGATTGGAGCCAAAGCAACGGGTGTTCTACACAAGTTATACTTACTGCAACCACCGCTACGTCATCTGGCAACTACACGTATCGGTGGTATAAAAATGGAGTGCTGCAAAACGCGTTGGGTGGCAGGGTAATTACACTCGGCTCGTCTGAAGATGGATCAAACTACTCGGTAGAAGTAGTTGACACGAATAGCGGTTGCACGAAAACCTCTACTCCTAAAGCAGTTAAAGTAAGCGGTGTGGTAGATGCCTCTATCACTGCAGAACAAGCTTGCCAAAACGGAAATTCATTTACAATTACAGCCGCCTCGCTCGCTGCTGGTGTTACCTATGCATGGGCGTTTAACAATACAACAATAAATGGTCAAATAACTCCAACACTTACTGATACGCGAGAGGGAAATTATAAAGTTACCGTAAGCAAATCGGGCTGCGATACACCAGCCAGTATTCAAATCAGTCGCGCACCTCTACCACGCGGCATATTGCCAGCAAGTGTAGTGATCTGTAACGATCCTGAAAATGCCGATCTCGCCACTCGCCAAGTAGACTTAGATCCGGGCACCGATGGCGGTGCAATTGCCACTTACGATTGGTCGGAGAAAACAGGTGGAACACTAAACTTTAAGAACCGTGTGTTTACGGCCACCGATGCTGGTATCTACATCGTTGATTTAAAAAGTGTGAACGACTGCGAGGCGCAAGATCAAACGGAAGTATTGAATGAATGCCTACCCAAAATTGTTGGCCCCAATGCCTTCCGCCCAAATAGCAAAGTAGGAGACAACCAAACGTTTAGGGTTTTCAGTTTTTTCATTAGCGATAACTTTGAAATTGCCATCTTCAATCGCTGGGGCGAGCTAGTCTTCCAATCTAAAGACAAAGAATTTAGATGGAATGGCGGCTACAATAACAACGTAAGTCAACCCGTGCCAGGCGGAACATACTCGTATGTAATTAAATATGAAAGTTCCTATAGACCGCAAGAAGGAATTAAAGAACAACGAGGGGGAATTGTGTTGCTGAGGTAGCTTAGAAGTTAAAAGTTTAAAGTCTAAAGTGATGCACTAACTTTAAACTTTGAATTTGAATTTGAATCTTGAATCTAAAACAAAATGAAATTCATAATCCTACTCTTATCCATCACATCGTTTTCGATCAAACCCGTTCAATTGTTTAATACCTCGCTTACGGTTACCGTTCGCGATGAATTGGGCAACACAGTAGCGGGCGCATCTATCCAACTTTTTGAAAGCGAAGAAAACTACACACAAGAAAAGAATGCTGTTGCGGATGGGACTACTGATGCCAAAGGCACATTTCGATTTAAGAAAATAAAAGCAACTGCCTATTTTGTATTGGTAAAAAAAGGAGATAAAGACAACGCAGGCGGTGGCGAGAAAATTGGAACGCTGGAAGAAGGGAAGTTTAATAAGGTTACGATTGTTATTCAGTAGTGAATCGCTCCATCCTCCTCCAACATCTCCACTCCTACCAAACTTCGTTTGCAGAAGAAAAACCATTCGTAGATCGGTTCTTAGAACTGTTAGCCCATCCCGATGCGTTTCAGCGAACACATCTTCCAGGGCATATCACGGGCTCTGCGTGGATACTCAACGAAGCCAAAGATCAAACTTTACTGGTGCACCACGCCAAACTCAATAAATGGGTGCAACCGGGCGGCCATGCCGATGGCGATGAAAATATTTTAGCTGTCGCGGTGAGAGAAGCGCAAGAAGAAACTGGCATCATTCATTTCAATGTACATTCAACACTATTCGATATAGACGTTCACACGATCCCTGCCCGTACTGATTTTCCGCAACACCAGCATTACGATGTTCGGTTTGTTTTAGAAGCCATTCCCAACCAAACCATTGTGGTAAGTGACGAGTCGCACGATGTAAAGTGGATTCCCCTTCAAGACTTAGAACAATTCACAAAGGAACGATCTGTATTGAGAATGAGAGACAAAATGCGCCTGCCGCTTGGCAGTACAAAGCGATAGAAGTAGTTTTGTCGGATGGCAGCTATCGGGTCAGACCTTCAAAAAGCTAAACAGTTACTGGAGCAAAATAAGTTGGTAGCAATACCAACCGAAACTGTTTATGGCCTTGCTGCCAATGCCCTTAATGCAGAAGCAATCACAAAGATATTTGTTGCCAAAGAGAGGCCCTTCTTCGATCCGCTAATTATACACATTGCCGATTTGGCCACGGCTTACAATTATGTCGAACACGTCCCCGCGGCCGCAAAAAAGTTGGCAGATATTTTTTGGCCGGGACCACTCACACTATTGTTGAAAAAGAAAGACAGCATACCGCACCTTACCACCTCGGGCTTAGATACGGTAGGTATTCGTTGCCCCAATCATCCACTCACCTTGCAATTGCTTCGCTTGTTAGATTTTCCATTAGCTGCGCCAAGCGCCAATCCGTTTGGCTATATCAGTCCAACAAAAGCTGCGCACGTAGATCAACAGCTGGGCAATAAAATTGAATATATACTCGATGGCGGAGAGGCTAGAGTAGGTATTGAATCAACGATAGTAGGATTTGAAAATACACGGCCAACCATTTATAGAATGGGGGGATTAAGTATTGAGCAAATTGAATCGGCAATAGGTACTGTAAATATTGAAATCAACAACTCTTCAAATCCCATAGCCCCTGGCCAACTAAAAAGCCATTATGCGCCCTTAAAAAAACTTTCGGTAGGTAATATCCAAACCATCCGCGAAAGCGAAGTAGGCATATTGGCATTTAAAGAGCCTTCAAAATTTATTCCGCTGCAAAACCAGCGCGTACTATCTCCCACCGGAAATTTAGAAGAGGCCGCTCAAAATTTATTCTCTTTTTTACGTGAACTAGATCAGCTTGATGTGAGCTCAATCGTTGCCGAACTAGTACCCAATACAGGTATAGGAAGAGCGATTAACGATAGACTTACAAGGGCAGCGGCTGAATAGAGAAAAAAGGGCAACGGTGTGATTAATTTTTAGTTATTTTAAGTCCTTTAAAATTCTATCATGGAAACAACAAAGAAACTATTAGTGCTAACCGGAGGTGGAGATTGCCCAGGTTTAAATGCCGTTATTCGAGGTATTGCCAAAAGAGCACGAAAAGAAAAAAATTGGGAAATATATGGTAGCAAAGAAGCTTTCAATGGCGTGTTTGCCGAACCGCCTGAGTTGATCAAACTAAGCAGAAGCAAAACAGCAGGTATTCACGTAAAAGGAGGTACTATTTTAAAAACCACCAACAAGGGAAACCCAATCAACTTCCCGGTAGCGCAGCCGGATGGCACTATTAAATTTATAGATCGCTCGGACGAGTTGATCAAAAGAATAAAAGAGCTTGGTTTTGATGCAGTTATTAATATTGGGGGAGATGGCTCACAAAAAATATCGCAAGCACTTTATAAAAAGGGACTAACTATCATTGGTGTACCCAAAACCATCGATAATGATTTGTCATCTACCGATATGACATTCGGATTTCAAACGGCAGTACAAATTGCTACAGATAGCTTCGACAAATTGGTAACAACTGCTGAAAGCCACGATCGAGTGATGATAATGGAAGTAATGGGCCGCGATGCCGGATGGATAGCTGTACATACAGCCATTGCGGGAGGTGCCGAAATATGTTTGATACCAGAGATCCCCTATTCCATTCAAAAGATTGTGAAGAAAATAAATGCTCGCTACAAAAATGGACATGGCTTCGTAAACATTGTTATCTCTGAAGGCGCAAAACCAAAAGATGGAACCATCGTCTCGTCAACAGGCTCTGCAGGTTCTGAGCATGTTCGTCTAGGTGGAATTGCCTATCAACTCTCTAAACAACTAAAAGATGCTGGCTGCAAAGCCGAGATAAGAGAAACTGTTTTAGGCCATGTGCAACGTGGAGGAAGCCCTACCGCATTTGATAGAGTACTGGCTACTCTGTTTGGAGTAAAAGCGATGGAACTCCTTTTGGAAGGAAAATCTGGAAGAATGGTTGCTCTAAAAAACAATTCAATATCTTCTGTTACGCTTGAAGAAGCTACCCAAAAATATAACTTTGTAGAAAAAGACGGAGCCATTATTAAAGCTGCAAAAGGATTGGGCATAAGTTTTGGCGACTAATTAAATTCAAGATTCAAAGTTCAAAAATTCTGACTCCTAACTCCTTACTCCTATATACTAACTTCTGACTCCTAACTTCTTCTCACCTATGAAAACCATCAACGACATTAATTTTAAAAACAAGCGTGCTTTAATCAGGGTAGATTTTAACGTGCCACTCGATAAAAGTTTTAATGTAACCGATGATAACCGCATACGAGCTACCATACCAACGATTAAAAAAATATTGGCCGATGGCGGGAGCTGCATTTTGATGTCGCATTTAGGAAGGCCGAAAGAAGGGCCAGAAGAAAAATATTCTCTCAAGCACACCATTAACACCACCGAAAAACTATTGGGCGTAAAAGTAAAATTTGCTGACGATTGCATTGGTGAAGGAAGTTTTCAAATCAGCGCAAGCTTAAAGCCAGGCGAGGTACTATTGTTAGAAAACCTTCGCTTTTACAAACAAGAAGAAAAAGGTGATCTTGCATTTGCCGAAAAACTCGCAAAGCATGGAGATGTGTATGTGAACGATGCCTTTGGCACAGCACACCGTGCACATGCCTCTACCACCATTGTGGCGCAGTTTATCAAAGAAAAGTGTGCGGGCTTTGTAATGGCTGCTGAATTAGCAAATGCAGAAAAAGTGTTGGGAAATGCCGCCAGGCCATTTACTGCAATTATGGGTGGGGCAAAAATTTCTGATAAAATCTTGATCATCGAAAAGCTACTAGATAAAGTTAATCACCTAATTATTGGCGGAGGCATGGCCTACACATTCTTCAAAGCAATGGGTGGCCAAATTGGAAACTCTCTTGTAGAAAACGACAAATTGGATTTAGCAAAAGAATTGATACAGAAAGCCAAAGCAAAAGGTGTAGAACTTCACTTGCCCATCGACTCGGTAAGTGCCGATAAGTTCGATGCACAAGCCAACACAAAAATCACTAACAATACTTCTATTGAAACAGGTTGGATGGGGCTAGACATTGGCCCTCAAGCAAGGGTTGTGTTTGCCAACGTAGTAGAAAATTCGGAAACCATATTGTGGAACGGTCCAATGGGAGTTTTTGAGATGGAAAAATTTGAACAAGGAACCAAAGCAATTGCCGAAGCGGTAGTACGAGCTACAGAGAAAGGAGCTTTTTCGCTTATTGGTGGTGGCGACTCCGCTGCAGCCGTTGCCAAATTTGGCTTTGAGGAAAAGGTAAGTTACGTATCAACTGGTGGCGGTGCGTTGCTCGAATATTTTGAGGGAAAGGTATTGCCCGGTGTAGAAGCACTTGGTTAATTAGTCAAGTACCTCATTTAGTGTGAGAGCGCAGCTGGTAACTTTTGCAGGGCGAACGAAGATTTAAAACCAACCAATGAAGTATTTACAGTTAATAGTTTTAGCACTTTTCAATTTACAACTCACGCAAGCACAATCATCAAAAAAAATAAACTTGGATGCGTTGTCTGAGCAATTTGCTATAAAATCGTTTACTGATTTTTATCAACTGCACAGTTTACCAAACGATGCGCACTTCCCTGCGGACATCGAAAAAAACGTGCAATGGTGCGAGGGTGCTTTTTCAAAAAGAGGCTTTACCACCCAACGACTTAGTACTGAAACAGTGCCCTTGTTACTGGCCGAACGAAAAGTTGCTAAGGCCACCAAAACGGTTTTGATTTACTTACAAATAGATGGGCAACCTGTTGAAGCAAGTCAATGGGAACAGGAAAGCCCGTGGAAGCCGACCTTAAAAGAAAAGGACGAAAACGGTAAATGGAAAATCATCCCCTACGAAAAGTTAACGACCGAAAAAGTAAATCGTGAGTGGCGCATATTTGTTCGGTCAGCGTCTGATGCAAAAGGACCCGCTGTTGCTTTTCTGGCTTCGCTCGATGCGCTGCAATCGCTTAAGAAAGATCCTAATTACAACCTAAAGGTAATTATGGATTTTGAAGAAGAATTGGGGTCTCCCCGATTACCCGGGGCTGTAACAAAATACAAGCAAGAATTAAAGGCCGATCAATTGATTATTTTCGATGGGCCTCGTCACGTAAGCAATCAACCTACCCTATCATTTGGGGCTCGTGGAATTTGCGAGATCACCCTTACGGTGATTGGCCCTCGAACACCTATGCACAGTGGCAATTATGGAAACTATACACCCAATCCCGCTATGCGATTAGCCCAGCTTTTGGGTTCTATGAAGGATGATGAAGGCAGAGTTACTATTCCCGGCTTTTACGATGGGGTGGCTATATCTGATCAAGAGAAAAACATACTTGCCCAAGTACCTGATAAGGAAGATGAGATCAAGAAATTTTTAGGAGTTGCTGAACGCGATAACATAGGCTCTAATTTTCAAGAGTCGCTACAATACCCAACACTTAATATCCGAGGCATGCAAGCACTTCACGTTGGCGATCAAGCACGCACGTTGATACCTGCACGCGCTACTGCCGAAATCGACATTCGATTGGTAAAGTCGTCTGATCCAAATCGACTCATCGCGCTTGTGAAATCACATATCGAATCAAAAGGTTACTATGTTATTGATCGCGAACCTACCGAAGAGGAAAGGTTAAAATATCCACGCATAGCTTCGTTCCGATCGAGTGTATCATACTTGGCTTTTCAAACGCCCTTCGATTCGGAATGTGGAAACTGGTTGACCAAGGCCATGAACAATGCCTTTGGAAAAGACCCTATAAAAATCAGAACCGCTGGTGGTTCAATCCCCATCTCTCCTTTTGTAATTACGCTGGGCATACCAGCAGTAGCAGTACCCACAGTTAATGCTGATAACAACCAACATGCCGAGAATGAAAACATCCGCGTGGGCAACTACATTGATGCCGTTAAAACATTTTTGGCAATACTATTGGAGAAGGTGTAGGCTACAACTAAAAAGTAATCTTCTTCCAACTCATTTCCAAATTATCAAATTGGAGTTATCTTGCGCGCGATGGAAAGCTTTGTAGTATCTGCTCGAAAATACAGGCCGCTCGGTTTTGCCGAAGTAGTTGGCCAAGAGCATATTACTACTACGCTAAAAAATGCCATCGAAAATAACAAGCTGGCACAGGCTCTTCTTTTCTGTGGCCCACGTGGCGTTGGCAAGACTACATGCGCCAGAATTGTAGCCCGCATGATAAACGGGTTTGAAGAAAAAGCAGAAGTCAATTCTCTTAACATCTTTGAACTAGATGCCGCTTCAAACAA
>JAAFHY010000113.1 GCA_013298505.1 Cytophagales bacterium | reverse complement strand
AGAGTCAAAAAAAAAGGGGCACTCAGCCCCTCTTCTAGTTTCGATAAAAATCTATTTCAACTTTTTCACCACTGCCTCAAAAGCTGTTGGGTGGTTCATCGCTAAATCGGCAAGGACTTTACGGTTCAAATCAATACCTGATTTTTTTACTTTACCCATAAATTGCGAGTACGACATTCCGTGAGTGCGGGCACCTGCATTGATGCGGGCAATCCAAAGTGACCTAAAATCTCTCTTCTTTGCCTTGCGATCGCGGTAAGCGTATCCTAACCCTTTTTCAATTGCATTTTTTGCAACTGTCCAAACGTTTTTCTTTCTGCCAAAGAAACCTTTGGCCAATTCCATGAACCTTTTGCGCCTTGCGCGCGATGCTACACTGTTTACTGAACGTGGCATAATTTTTTACTTTGTGGCTGTTGGCGGCTCTTTATTTCAGAACACTTAGTTGCCAGAAACCGGTTAAACAATAGTACTCCATCTTCTGCCCAATGGCAGAATTATCTTACACCATGTAAGGAAGCATGAATCTAACGTTGTTCTCGTCAGACTTGCTCACAATGGTTTTCTTACTTAATCTTCTCTTTTGCTTTGTTTCCTTTTTAGTCAGGATATGATTTTTAAAAGCACTTTTACGCTTGATCTTACCACTGCCAGTTACTTTAAATCTTTTCTTGGCACCTGACTTTGTTTTTACTTTTGGCATTTTATTACTCAGTTAAACTTTACTTACTATTTCTTTCCCTTAGGGGCAACTAACAAATACATTCGCTTTCCTTCTAGCTTTGGCATTTGCTCAACTTTCCCCAGTTCTTCTAATGCGGTTGCAAACTTGAGCAACAAAATCTCACCTCTTTCTTTGTAAACAATCGACCTTCCGGCAAAATGAACGTACGCTTTTACCTTCGCGCCTTCCTTTAAAAAGTTTTCTGCGTGCTTTACCTTAAAGTTAAAGTCGTGATCATCGGTATTTGGCCCAAATCGAATCTCCTTCAAGATTGTTTTTTGCGCATGTGCCTTGATCTCTTTCTGTTTCTTCTTCTGTTCGTACTTAAACTTTGAATAGTCTACAACCTTGCATACCGGTGGATCTGCATTGGGCGAAATCTCAACTAGATCAAGCCCTTGTTCTTGTGCCATTTTGATCGCCACTGAAGTTGGGTAAACATCTACTTTAATGTTTTCTCCTACCACCCTTACTTTCTGAGCAAGGATTCTTTCATTGACGCGGTATGGCTCTTCTACAAACCTCTTTGGCCCTCTTACAAACGGCCTGTTGCCCGGACGACTACCTTCAAATATTGCCACTCGATGGGTTTAAGTTCTTTACTTTTTAAAAACAGGGTGCAAATATCGGGATATTTTCCTCTTTTCAAAATCATTTTATGCGCTTGGAAAGCCGAATTCGTGTGAAAAAGTGGTTATAAAGTCGGCTAAATTCATTGCCCCCTTATCTCCCTCGCTATGCTTGCGTACAGAAACCTTGCCCTCTAATGCCTCTTTCTCGCCTACTATTAGCATAAAAGGGACTTTTTTTATCTCGGAGTCTCTAATTTTTCTTCCAATTTTCTCATCCCTATCGTCTAAAAAGCCTCGTATATCGCTTTGTTTTAAGGTATCAACCACTTGTTTGGCATAGTCATTAAATTTCTCTGAAATGGGCAAAACCGAGAATTGATCTGGCGCAAGCCATAATGGGAAGTTGCCAGCGCAATGCTCGATCAATACGGCAACGAAACGCTCTAATGAGCCAAATGGAGCGCGGTGAATCATTACGGGTGTATGCTTCTGATTGTCGGAGCCGATGTATTCTAACTCAAAACGCTGGGGCAGTTGGTAGTCTACTTGTATGGTGCCCAGTTGCCAATTTCTACCTAGCGCATCCTTTACCATAAAATCAAGCTTGGGGCCATAGAAAGCGGCCTCCCCTTTTACTGCAACCGTTTTTAACCCACACTCGTCAGCTGCTTCCTGTATTTGTCTTCCAGCCAAATCCCACTGCTCATCTTTACCAATGTACTTTGCTTTGTTTTCGGGGTCAGGTAAAGAAACTTGAGCCGTATAGTTTTCAAACCCTAGTGATTTAAAAACAAACAGAACCAAGTTAATCACTTTTATAAATTCACCCTTCACCTGATCGGGCATACAAAAAATATGGGCATCGTCTTGTGTAAATCCGCGCACGCGTGTAAGTCCATGCAACTCGCCACTTTGTTCGTAACGATACACCGTTCCAAATTCAGCAAAGCGGATCGGCAGGTCTTTGTACGAACGCGGTTTGGTTTTATAAATCTCGCAGTGGTGCGGGCAGTTCATTGGCTTCAGAAAAAACTCTTCACTTTCATCTGGCGTGTGGATTGGCTGGAAAGAATCCTTGCCATACTTTTCGTAATGCCCCGATGTTACATAAAGTTGTTTGCTACCGATGTGCGGAGTAACAACCGGATCGTAGCCAGCCTTGATCTGTGCCCTGCGCATAAATTGCTCAAGCCGCTCTCTAAGCACCGTGCCTTTTGGGAGCCACAATGGCAAACCCATTCCTACTTTTTCTGAGAAGGCAAATAGTTCTAATTCTTTTCCTAATTTTCTATGATCGCGTTTCTTTGCTTCCTCAAGTAAGAAGAGGTACTCTTCTAACTCTTTCTGCTTCGGAAACGTAATTCCGTAAATGCGCTTTAGCATTTTATTCTTCTCATCGCCTCGCCAGTATGCGCCCGCAACACTCAACAGCTTAATTGCTTTAATAGGGCTTGTGGTAGGGATATGTGGCCCACGGCATAGATCAACAAAATTACCTTGCTGATAAAACGTTATCGAGCCATCTTGAAGGCCTTCGATCAACTCTAGTTTGTAGGGATCGCCTTTGGCAGAAAAATACTCAACGGCCTCTTTCTTAGAAACATCACGTCTAACAAATGCATTGTTTTGCTTTGCCAACTCAAGCATTTTCTTTTCAACGGCCACCAATTCTTCATCTCCAAAAGGGGTATCTCCTAAATCAACATCGTAATAAAAACCATTTTCAATCGGTGGCCCGATACCGAATTTTACGCCTGGGTACAAAGCCTCTAACGCCTCGGCAAATAAGTGAGCAGACGAATGCCAAAAGGCATATTTGCCGCCTTTGTCGCTCCACGTAAATATTTTTATAGAAGCATCTTGGTGAATGGGCCTACTCAAATCCCATATTTCTGCATTGACTTCAATAGCGAGTGCGTTGCGAGCCAAGCCTTCGCTAATGCTTTGGGCAATTTCAATACCTTTTACCCCTTGCGGGAATTCTTTTAAACTTCCATCGGGAAGTGTGATCTTAACAATGGCCATAATCCTTAATTGGAATGCAAATATGCAGTTTTAAAATCAGGTAATAAATGGGGTTGCGTGCAAAAAGACAAGCCAATTTACAATTGTATCTGCACCGAAAAGAAAACCCCAAAACTTCTGCTGTCGGGTATATCCAGATAGTTTAATCGGTGTACAAAATCTACTCGTAAAAACTTAAAGATATTCTCTACGCCATAGCCAACTTCCATGTAAGGCTTGGCCGGATCTAACGCGAAAGTCTTGTACTGATTGAGCCCGGATGGGTTGGTAACGGCTTCTTGGTTTGCCGTGCTCAGCGTACCCACCAATACGTTGGCAGTAGCTAATAATCTCCACTTCAATTTTTGAATGAGGGGTATATTGTTTAAGAACAAGCCCTCGAAATTTTGTCGGTATTGAAATGAAGCATAGCGATCACTTGCAAACTCTCCAAACCGAAGCATGTTAAAACTCACTGGTAAATAAACTTTCGTTTGATTCCCTAAGTGTACCCCTAATAAGGGATTAGGTAGAGTACCAAAGATTTGCTCGCCAGTCAGGTTGATATAACCGTTTCCAAGTGGCCCCATCTTCATACGCTTGGTCATGTTAATCCGTACTTTGTCATAGGTAAAATCACCTAAGCTTGTCTTAAATCCATGCGTATAGCGCAGTGTAAAAACCGGCCATCGTTTAGATTCAAGTCCGATACGGTCGTTATCATTTTGAAGAAAAATTTGATCGCGTGCATAGCGAGACTCAAAGAAAACTTCGGTGGTCTTGAATTGATTATTGGTAGGCGAGTTTACATCTGAGGGGTTACTATGATATTCGAACGGGTAGGTAGGAATAAAATCAAACTGACGGAGCGAAACCTTTTGAACAAACCCTTTGAATAACTCGCGCTCAAAGGTTGCCCGATACTCGTGGTAATAATTGCTAAGATCGTAGCGCCCCCACCGACTTGCATACTTAAACAATGGAAACTCAGTTACAAAATCTTCATCAAGACCTACGCGTGTAATCTCATACTTTGATTGAAGTGTGAAAGTAGTCCACTGTTTTCGATTTAAAATTCTTTTTACAAAGGCTTGGTATTTTACTTGTTCATCGTGAAAACCATAGGCAAGCTGCGCGCCAAGCACCCACTTTTTACTGAACTTAATATTTGTCTTAAAGCCTGCCTGCAGGCGAATACCTTCGTGATTATTCCAAGCAATAGCACCTAAATATGGCCCAATAAATACTTTGCCAGTTTTGTAATATCCGTTAATGATCAACTTTAAAATATCGACATACGATCTTACGATGGGTATATTTTTAATGGTATCGATCATCTGATACACATTTTTCTCGCTCGTGGTCAATGGCTCATGTCGGAGTGTATCCCACGTTTTTTCTTCTTCTTCTAAATTAGCCTCTTCTGCTTTCTCGATGGCACGATCGAAAAAAGAGGGTGGCTTCGGTTTATTGACAATAATATTTTTGTTACTCACGTAAAACTTAGCTAGCAAGCCAGCTGAGTTGCTACTTAGCTCACCCACATCAATTAATACTCTGCTCTTCACTGGCAGCCATGCACCACCTTCTACTTGTTTGTACTCGTGTTGGATTTTTACTTTCTCAATAAAATTGATATTTGCCGTGCTGCCCATGGTGGCATCAATCTGCTTAATGGCATACTCATTTTTAGTGATCCACATGGTGCCGGTAAAAGCCAGCGCTTGTTCACTCTTAGGGAAGAAATCTAGTCGATAACAAAAGTGCCCATCTAACGTAGCACTATCGAGCAGTTCGTAATCATAGTAAGCACGCCATCCATCTGCAATGGGCGATACGAATGCCTTCCTGCCAAAGTTGAGCCAGTTCATGTAAAAGTTATAGTCTTGCATAGAAGGCCCAATCATTTGAGCTAGCAAGTCGCTATAATCTTCACCCAGCACTCCATTGATTTTTGTCTTTGAAATAAATTCCTTTTTAAGACTCGGGTTATCGCGGTAGTAAATTTTTGAAACGCTTTCTGATATGAAGAGAGGTAAAATAGGTTTACCGTCTTCGCCTGCCATGCGATCCATGCTATCGAGTACCTGGGCAATTTTCCGCATGATTTTCTTTTCGCGAAGCTTTGCAGAAATATTATCGGCATCAATTTCCATTTTGGAATAGGTATCGTGCTCGTAACCTGAAAGCCTGCGCTTGTCATTAAGACCTTTGTTATCAATTACTTTTCTGATGATTGGGAAGGCGGGATTCTCACCCGATTTGATGACGACCTCTTGCAATTTGGTGACGTCTTCTTCCAACTGAATATTCACCACTTGCGTAATGCCAATCTTGATTTTTTTAGATCGCGATTTATAACCGATGTAGGTTGCCACAATCGAATCTTTGGCAGATAGCGCGAGCGCTTTAATCCTAAACCTTCCATCGAAATCGGTAGTCATACCGTTTGATGTACCTTTAAAAACCACGTTTACAAATGGAATTGGATCGCCCGATGCGGCATCTGTAACTTTACCCGAAACGATCGTTTCCTGGGCTTGTGAAAACCCAACCGATGAAAGAAGAAAACTGAAAACAAAAAGTGTCTTTACCAAATCTTTAAAGCCTCGCATAATTTAACTAAGTCGCAAAAATAATCAATTATTCCACCCAAAACGACCTCGCTACTAACGACAATCGCTTCCATTTAGTTACCTCATTTCAATCGGTTGCTTGCTACCCAAGTGCCTTGGGGCTGTCTTTAGTAAGTACAAATCTAAAATCGCTTTGGCACGTGCCAACCACTCACGTATGTTTACTTTAACAGAACTATCTATTGAATTTCCTTTTATTAAAAAGGCCACCGCATCAATATCGAAGTAGCGGCTTATGAATAGAGCCCGATAGCAATGAAAAGGTTGGGTTACGATGATAATTTTATTCTGTCCAAAAATCTCTTTGCTGCGTATGATGGAATCGAGTGTGCGAAGGCCGGCATAATCTAACGTAATCATTGTTGACGGTATACCTTCTTTTATCAACGCTCTGCGCATTTCTTCGGGCTCGTTGTAGAAGCGGGTACGATTATCTCCGCTCAGCAAAAAATGGCTCACTTTCCCTTTACGATAGAGAGAAGCAGCCGCTGCAATGCGCTCTAAAAAAAAAGGATTGGGTGCACCATTTACAAGTCGATTACTAGTGCCCAGCACCAATGCGACACTATTAGACGGCAAACTATCGTACGAAGAGTAAATAAAATTTTCGGTGCTTCCAACTACCCAAATATTAGAAATAAAGATAAATACAAAAGCAAAAAAAATAACTATGAGAGCGAACTTGAAAATTCGCCTTTTAATAAAATTCATTCACGTAGATTAAAGCCATCGCAAATTTACTGAATCGAATTCAAAAACTCTTGCTCTATTAAATCTGACCTACGCACCGATTTACGAAGCCATTGAAGGCGCAAGTCGGCCACCTCATCTGAAGAAAGTTGCCAATGGACGGAAGACGACCGAAGTTTATTCAATAAAGTAGTGAGACAGATGGCCGCACTTACTGAAATATTAAAACTTTCGGTGAACCCAAACATAGGAATGTTTACTTTCTGGTCGGCATTTTTTACCGCATAATCTGAGATACCTTCCAACTCATTACCCATCACAAGAGCTACTTTTTGATCGACAGGTACTTCATTAATCGAAATCCCATCGGGAGATGGATCGGTAACCAGTATTTTATAACCGGACTCTTTGAGTTTAGCAAAGCACGAAGCAGTGTTATTCTGCTCTTTTCCCTTGTATTTAATAATATCAATCCATTTGTTTGATCCTTTCAGCACTTTCTTGTTGACCGAATAACTGCTCGATTGTTCAATGACATGAAGATTTTGGATACCCAGGCATTCACAAGTTCGTACTACCGCACTTGCGTTTTGAGATTGGAAAATATCTTCTAACACCAACGTAATATGGCGTGTACGTTGCGATAACACACGATCCATCGTTTCTCTTCTTCTGTCTGAAACAAATTGAAGAAGGTGATCGGTAACTAAACGGTTCTGTTCTTCTACTCCCATTTTACAAAATCAAAAGTATAAAGAAGCAAGCAAAATCAATTCATTAGTTAATTTTGCTGCGATTTTTTTGCCATGCAATACCTATTTCCGTCTGACTTTATTTTTGGCACCAGTACGGCAGCTACCCAAATTGAAACTGCGTTTGACCACGATTGGCAAGGGGTAGTATCAAAAGATGGGTTCATCCTAGATCGAACAACAGATCACGAAATCCGGTGGCGCGAAGATGTTGAAATCATTTCTTCTTTAGCGGGCAATTATAGGATGGGGATGATGTGGAGCAAGCTGCAACGCAAACCGATGGGCGACTTTGATGCGGATACGGTGAACTATTACATTACCTTTTTAGAGGAGATGCAACAACGTGGTGTGAAGATCATGATGGTGCTACATCATTTTACGAATCCGATTTGGTTCGCTAAGATGGGCGGCTGGGAAAAGGAAGCAAACATTATCTATTGGGTAGATTTTGCGAAAAAAGTAGTTGATCGGTTTGGCAAACATGTAAGTCATTGGAACACCTTCAACGAGCCAAATGTGTATGCGAGCTTTGGGTGGATCACAGGGGCGTTTCCGCCATTCAAAAATAATCCGGTGCAGGCAGCTATTGTGGTAAAGAACATGGGCAAGGCACACGATATTGTTTACGATTATATCAAAGAAAAATTTCCGAATCAGCCTGTAGGTGTATCGAACAACACTACTATTTTCTCGTCAGAAAATACATTGGGTTGGTTTACATCACGTTTAAGCGATTGGTGGTTTATGGAATGGGTACCCGATCATTTTAAGAAGGTAGATTTTTTTGGAATGAGCTATTACGCCCGCATTCCGCACGACCCGATGCCGATTACCTATGTGGAAACGCCTGACAAAATGAAAAAGTTGGGCGTTGTGCATGACGATTTGTGGGAGTATCACCCTGAGGGAATGCGCACGTGCATTGATCGTTATTGGAAGAAGTATCAGAAGCCAATCATCATCACTGAAAATGGAATTTGTCAACAGGCGGATGAACTGCGGCAGCAGTCCATTATTGACTACGCTAAAATTTTACATCAAGCGTTGCAAGATGGTGTGGAGATCAAAGGCTATTTTCATTGGAGCACATGGGACAATTTTGAGTGGCACCTCGGCCCAACAAAAAGATTTGGTTTATACGAATGTAATTTAGAAACGAAAGAAAGAATAGCCAGACCGAGTGCAGAGATCTTTAGGAAGCTGGCATATTTTAAGATGTTTGAGATGTAGACAATTACTTATCTAACTTCCACTCCTTCATCATCAACTCTACCCACAGC
>JAAFHY010000112.1 GCA_013298505.1 Cytophagales bacterium | reverse complement strand
ATCGATGGTGTTTGCTTTGTAAGCGAAGCTATTTCAACAGTGGGTATGTTGGGCATTCCCCAAAAAGGCACTTACTGGTTCTTCAAAGGAAACGAAGTATGTAGGAAAGTAATGGGTGAGCGAATGGAGGCACCCATGAAGATCAATTCAAGTGGTGGCTTTCCGGGTTTGCCCTGGCCAACTATTGATGACGTTGTTTTTAATACAAACAGTCAAACATACTTTTTCTTTAAAGGCAATGAATATGTAACCAAGAAAAAAGGTGAGCCTGTCAGTACCAAGAGAGTGCGGACTGACTCTCCCGAAGGGTTTCCAAATTTGGTGGGCGATAGACCCATTAAGGCAGTAACATACAGTCAGGACAATCGCGAATACTATTTCTTTTGGGATTCCTACTATATGACCAAGGCTTATGGTAAAGACATTGCTCCTGGAACACAGCCACGCAGGTATGAGAATGATGGCGAGAAGGGTTTTGAGTGGGCAGACAGATCAGCCAACAACTTTATTGGTTTGGCCAATGAGTCGGGCTACCTCGCTAACTTTTATGTCAATTGGGAATCAGATGGCAAAAAGGGTAGTTGGAGTAAAAAGGGAGTAGCGCTCACCTATGAGAAACTAGTTAAGCTTCCGAGGGATGCCCGGAATATAACCATTTCCTGTTATGTGCATGATGTTTTAGAAGATGATAAAGATGGCTCAAAAGTTTTTAGCGAGTCCATGAACATTCCTCCCAACAAATGGTACAAAGTTTACGGCACTGTATTCGATCCGAAGATGAAGAGCGAAAAAAATTCAACCAACATACTGGGCTCAGTAAAAACATTCTTCACGGAGGATATAGGAAAAGCTTTTGAGTCAGCATTGGACCGGATGAACGATGCTATGACTGATGCACAATATGCGGCTGTGAAAGAATTAGCAAAAAGTGATGCTTCCAAGTATAGTGAAATAATTAGTAAACTGGGTACAGCTGCCCAAAACCTGGTGAAAAGTGATCCGGGCTTTGTCGATGGATTGTTCCGCGCAGCAAAGGATAAAAGTGCAGCGCGCAATGGCGATTTTGTAAAAAGACTATTGAGTCGACCCGAGATGGCTGAAGTTGTCAGGGCTTCGGGTTTTCAAACATTGAGCGTTGGCTTTACCAGTGGGGCATCAGCAGTTATTGGCACAGAGGGAGCCTTCGGATATGCTATGTCATTTAATGGTAGTCAGGTGAAAGGTTTTGCAGGCCTCGATGGCAGCCTCGGTGTTCAGTCGGGTGTTGGAGCCGGTGCGCAGTTTGGCATTTGGAATGGGCCGCCATCGGGAATGGAAGGGGCGGGCGTTGCCGTGAGTGTAGAAGTAGGATCAGGCGCTGGCGTTTCATTCTCACTTGCCTACAATGTAGAGGTTGTCAATAACGTACCTCAATTTAGCTTTGCCGGAATTGTAGTTACCCCAAGTGTGGGAGCAGGTGTGGGGGCGTCTGTCAGTAGCGGGTACTCGTGGGTATATTAAAACTTACAACTTGTCTATTAAAACTTAAATCCAATTTATGAGATTCAAATTTTTCACCACACAATTTTTACTTGTTTTGCTGCCGCTTTTTTCAATAGCTCAAGTAAACCCTTTATTGAAAAAATATGCCGGGACATATTATCGACTTAGTCATAGTGAGAAACAACCAACAGGGTTTTCTGAAAAAGTAGTACTGGCGGCAGACGGTAAATTGACATCTACTTATTTTCCATATGAGGATGAGGGCGTTGCAAGAATCGCACAAAAGCGTAGTGGAACATGGAAGCCAAGCGAAGCCGGTCTAAAGATTTCAATCACAGGTATTGATCCTGGTACTAAAGAGTCCTTCACCATCGAAGAAGAGTATAAACTAGTTGAAGCTGAATACAGGATTCTCGAAGGTAATTTCTATGGAGATAACAATAAGCTGGTCAAGATCATTGTGTCCAATCCGGCTTTCGTAATCAAGTATGCTGGCAATTACAATTGGGTCGATAATAGCAGAGATGTAAGTGACTATACACCAACCCTCACATTGAAGACAGATGGGACGTGCTCCATGAAATCGTTAAACACGGAACCAGTTACTGGAACATGGAAAGCCGTAGACGGTATTATTCAACTGCTGCTAAAGGAAAAAGAAGGAGAGCAGATGACCGAGTTCAACATTAAAAATGGTGTGTTTACCGATCGGCAAGACTACGAGCTGAAAAAAGTAATTCCACCACCGCCACCCGGTTTGTATCTGGGTAAGTATGCCGGCTCTTACAGTCTACTAGTTGAAGGAAAAAGTACAAGTAACAAATACGTCCTCAAGCCTGATGGTACCGGCACTTGGTCGTTTTACACACAGCTTGATGCACAAGGCACATTAAGCAAAACACCTACTGTTGTAACTGGCACATGGAAAGCTAGTGAAGGTCTCATTCAATTGTATTTCCAACCGGAAGGCTCAGGAGGAGATCATGGCGATGAGTTGATTTCAGACTACCGTTTACAAGATGGTTTGTTTAAAGCAGAGGAAGGGCTCTCTTTAAAGAAGATGGTTTCGCCTGCCGTGCCGAAGAAATAAAGTTATACATTTAACTGTACGACAATCCATTTCTAACCTAACTCTAAAACTATGATCGTCATTTTAAGCTCAATAGGTGCTGTGCTACTTTTTATTGTACTCATCTATAACAACTTAGTTGGTTCCCGAAACAATGTGGAAAATGCCTTTGGAAGTATTGATACCATGCTGAAAAAGCGGTACGATCTTATTCCAAACCTGGTTGAGACGCTGAAGGTTTACATGAAGCATGAGAAAGATACACTCACTCAGATAACTGATCTTCGTGCCAAAGCCACATCGGGCACGATTTCTCCGGATGAAAAAGTAGGGCTGGAAAATAAACTGTCAGGCATGATGCGCAACGTAATGGTAGCCGTTGAAAGTTACCCTGACTTGAAGGCGAGCGAGCAGTTCACTATGCTGCAAAGAAGCTGGAATGAAACAGAGGAGCAGATTTCGGCCGCACGCAGAAATTATAACTCTGCAGTAACTCAATACAACAATGCGATAGAAAAGTTCCCGTCCAATATCCTGGCAGGTATGTTTAATCATAAACGAAAACCTGTTTTTGAGATTCAGGAAGCGGAACGTCAAAATGTGAATGCTAAAACTATGTTTAGTTAACCATTCCTTATGAAATCAGTAGAAGAATTTAAACCATTCTATAATTCGACCTTACTACCAGTATTAGAGCAACTGGAGGCAGAAAGGAAGAAGATGTTTAAAATTATTGGATGGTACGCTGTAGCTGTGGTCGCAGTACTCCTGATCATGATGATTGTAAATCTTAGTAATGGTACGCCTTTAGTAGACGTAGTTGCAGTAGATGGTCAGGGGAATCCACTTCCGGGTCAACCAAAGCAAGAAACTAGTGGAGGTATTAATTTAATTTTCTTTCTGGGACTTGGTGGTGTTCTTGGGTACTTTTTTTGGTTCAAACCAAAACGTGTAGAACTAGGTAATCAACTCAAAAATGAAATAACAAATAAAATAGCAAAGTTTGCAGATGAGCGTCTCCACTTTGACCTGAATAAAAACATAAGTCAGGGCGAGTACCAGCAAAGCAAGATGTTTGTGAAGCCTGTGGGTCGGTATGCCAGTGATGGTGTGATTAGCGGTACTCTTGGCGAAACGACCATTCGGTTTTCACCAATACTTGCTGAAGAGAAGGTGAGTACCGATGATAGTAATAATCCAAGAGACAAAGGCGTAACCTACGAAACCATATTCAAGGGGATATTATTTGTAGCTGATTTCAATAAGCATTTTAATGGGCGTACAGTTGTTGTTACTGATGAAGCAGAACGTAAGCTGGGAAGCTTCGGTACATTTTTACAGAAGATGAATCCATCGAGAGACACACTCATTAAGCTGGATAATATTGAGTTCGAGAAATTATTTGCCGTGTATGGCACCGACCAGGTTGAAGCACATTATATTCTTTCTCATTCGCTTATGGAACGTATAGTTGAGCTTCGAAAAAAAGCTGGTCTTATTAACCTATCCTTCGTGGGTTCACATATTTATATTGCTATTCCTGCAGGAGAGAACCTACACTTATTTGAACCAAGATTTTATAAGACGCTTATTAGCTATCAGCCATTTTTGGATTATTATAGATATGTGTTGCTTGCAATAAGCATAGTGGAGGCACTTAATCTAAACACTCGTATCTGGACAAAAGAATAATACGCATGAAAAACAAAAGCAAATATTTTGTATTCGCTACGCTCTTGCTGTTCTCGGCATGTTCAGATAAGTCCAAAGACTCATTTGGGTTAGGAAAGATCGCTTATGATAGTGGTCGGTACGTGCAGGCGAAGACATTCTTTATGCAGGTTGATTCCCTAAGTCAATGGAGTTCAGAGGCTCGGATTTACGTACGCAGAATTGATTCACTATTGGTAGCAGGAGATCTACTTAAGTCAGATGTGCTTGATAACTCAACATCGCTGGCAGCTTCAGGTGCTGAAGAAGAATATTTTTTCATGGGTCAACTTGACTCTTCGCAGTATCAGCTCATTGATAAAACATGTGCCATATACTTTCTCTCACCTGAAGAAAGGAGCGATCAACAAAGTAGTGAAATAGCTGAAATGCAACGGCAGGATAGTATCTACATGGCAGAACATCCTGAGGATACTGATTTTTCTGGTTCGACTCCTGATGATATTGTTTGGTACGGGTATGTTTATCAAAGCCAGTTCCGATCCATTGAAAATTTAGGAATACCCACCGTGCGAAATAAAGGTCGACAATACTTACGTTTTGTCGATCAAAATAATAACACAGTTACGGTTGATTTGAATAAGCAGTTTTGCAGTGGAGAGGAATGTATCATTCTTTTCAAGATGGGCAAAATGCCTGATTGTAATTGCAATGATGAAGAAGGTAAAAGGGCAATTGAATACTTTACCTTAAATTGATGAATGACTATGCTCGTATTAAAAATATACTAGCATCAGTGTTTTCCTTTAGAGAGTTGTTGAAAATGAAACACTTAAAATACATTTTATGAAAAATACCGTCTCGATGTTAATGACTGTTTTGTTTTGTGTGACGATATCACTTATATCACATTCACAATCCATCGACACCACCAAGTTCTACATCCTTACGAATGCGGTGCTAGGAGAGAAGCAGGCAATGACCGGGGTGGCAAATGCAACGCTTGGTAATTCGGTCAGGCTGAGAACTACTAGTGACCACCCTATGCAACAGTGGATGATTGAACCTGCCCCATACGGAGGTTACATACTATATTGCCGAGAGTATGGGCGCAACTATGCGCTGGAGGTAGTGAATGAGGGCAGTAACAGTAAAAAGATTTCGTTAGGGGCTGCCATAAAAAATTCATCAGGTCAGGTATGGAAAGTTAATCGAAACCCGGACGGATCGTATCGACTGGTATCGCTTTGGCAAGATAAGGCATTGGATTACGTTAAAACAGGCGAGCAAGCAAACCAGCTTACCCTCACAGAGATTGAGTCAAGCGTTAAAAGCCAAACATGGCGTTTGGTGGCAATACCAAAGCCTAAACCTGCTCAGCCGGCAGTAGTGTATGCAGCACCTGTTGATACAGGCATTCCGGAAATGGATACCTCAGCTGTTTATAAACTGACTTGCCAATTCAGAGGAAATGGTTTCGCCATAGAAGCCGTGAACGATGAAAATGGCAACATAAAACCAATGCTTCGTGAAGCAAGTTCAGACCCCGCGCAACAATGGAAGTTTAAGTTTTACAATACAGATGGTGGCATTTATCGTTTGGTAAATTCAGCATTCACAGAACGTTCGCTAGATATCGTTAATGATGGAAAGCAAAATGCAAATCTTACCCTTGCTGCAAGTGGCAATTATTCGGGTCAATATTGGCGTGTGATAAAAAATGTAGATGGCTCATATTGGTTTATTTCGTATTGGCAGCGGGGCAACGCGATTGATGTAGTGAATGCGGGAAATAAAGATGAGTTAATTGTGGCTAAAAGTGGACGTTTCACGGGGCAGCTATGGAACCTAACCAAAGACTATCCAAAAGTAAATAGTGTGCCTCTTTCGCCTCCGTTGCAGCCCGTAGAACCAACGACAAGTGTGGCAGCTCCGGCTGTTAACAATCAGTTAGTAACAGATCAAGAGCTGCGGCCATCAAATTTCATTTCTTCGGCCAATGGCAGATATAAATTGATTCAACAAGAAGACGGTAACTTGGTGATTTATGAAGGCGATCGCCCAACTTGGGCAACGGGCACGAATGGTCGAAAAACGCAAAGATGTGTGATGCAGAAGGATGGCAACTTGGTATTGTACGACATTTTCAAAGATGCAGTTTGGGCTTCGAACACACACGGAAATGAAAATGCCTATGTTGTATTGAACGATGAAGGTGTATTGGAAATATTTAACACTGACAATCAAGTAATCTGGCGTTCTCAAAAATGATATGTTAAGTTAATCAAAAACCCTTACAAATAAATTGGACAACAACTTTCGTAGGACAACAGTGCTACGATGGATATGCCAATTGTTATATTCTGTTTTCAAACAGATACCATGATTTTCAGAAAAAGGATTTTTTTTTAGATGTCCAGCATCGTCTACTGAAAGGATATGATGCGCTTGAAGAACTCGTGAAAGTCGTATCGTCCTATGTGAGAGACGATACTTGACAGATAAGGGTGGTGATCATTAATTCGGTCGTAGCTGTATCATCGCTATAAAAATCGTTTTGCAAAATTTAATAACCATTTGCGTCTCATTAGGATTGGAATAATCGCAAACACAAAAGGTAAGTATGTACCCAATCGCAAAATAATTGTGCTCGTAAGTAACTCTTTTCCTATTTTTTTATCTAAATCTATTTTATAATTTTTTAATATTTCCTCGCTGAAATTATTAATCTTATGAGCATTAACAATTGTGGTAGCCGATATAATACCGCTTTCAATAGCATTACTAATACCATCCCCCGATTTAGGATCAATTAAAGATGCGGCATCTCCAACCAATAAGAAATTAGTGCCGTACAATTCTATTTTTCTCGAACCCAATGCCAACCCAAACCCTTCAATATTACCTTCTATTTTAGCACGATGAAATCGTCTATTCAATTGCCGATTTTGAGAAATAATTTGAGTTAGACTTTGTTTTAAATTTATTCTTCGTTTAGAAATATCTTTGCTTAACATACCGAAACCAACGTTGGCGGTATTATTTCCTACAGGAAAAATCCAAAAATACCCCGGCATATGTTTTTTATAAATGTGAATCTCTGTTTGATTGGGCATAATGCCGTCAACATTGGAATAATATGCTCTGATGGCTGCTGAAAAATTAGAATGGTCTATCTTTAAATTAATGAGTCGTTTTGCTAAGAAAGATTGAGACCCATCAGCAGCTACAAGAATATTAGCACTATAATAGTTGTTGGATTTTTTGTTACCTACTAATATTTTGCTGACTTCTTTAATCACATCGTCAACTTTAAAGTTAGTTTTAACGGTTAAAGTCCTGTTGCTTTTTATAGCATGCTTAAGCAACAAGGCATCAAAAACATACCTTTTTATACAATAGGATTCGTTTTTCCAATAAATATTAAATGGTTTTTTATTGTTGATAAAAATTCGAGTTGTGGAAATGAGTTCTTTCATTTCAAAACTTCTTATTTCGTCAATTAATTCTGGAGCATATTTATATAGATTTTTAATCGATCGCCCAGCGATAGCATCGCCACAAATTTTATCTCTCGGAAATTCTTCCTTATCTACTAATAAAATATTCAATTTCGAGTCTTTTAAAGCCAATGCACAAGACGTTCCTGCTGGACCAGCTCCAACAATAATTACATCGAAATGCCCTACAGAACCCATCATTGTATTTTATTCTACTCTTGTTGTTTGTTTGACATCGAATTCTATGCTTTACTTTTCGATGTTAGGTGAAGTTCTATTTGGAATAGGTATACCTAAAAATCAGGGCTCAGTCTTTCCACATCCACTTTAACACTTAGCATTTGGTTCCCTGAACTAAAAACAATTCCCTTGATAGGGGCGACATCAAAATAATCGCGACCAAAGGCAATTGTCAGGTGAGTATGAGAGGCAAGAATGCAATTGGTTGGGTCAAATTCTACCCATCCAAGATCCGGAAAATAAACAGCTACCCAGGCATGTGAGGCATCAGATCCTACCAACTTCTCTTTTCCGGGTGGGGGAAATGTTTCCAAGTACCCGCTCACATAGCGAGCTGGTAAACCTATGTTCCGCAAACACGCGATCATCAAATGAGCAAAATCCTGACATACGCCTTTGCGTAGTTTTAATACAGATTCTACTGGCGTATTTACAGTAGTGAAGCCAGCCTTGAATTCAACGTGTTTAAATATTTTGTTCATCAATGTCTGGCACCCATTCCATAAACTGGTATTTTCCTGAAAGCAATCGGCAGCAAAGGCTCTGATTTCTTCACTTGAAGGAATATAGAGTGATGGTAGTGTATATTGAATGATGTCTGCATACGTGTCACCATTTGCCGAAAGTTGGCTAACTACGTCATGCCATAGAATGGTAGAATTGTACGCCCGCTCCGCATTGATTCGGCTTTGAATATCCAGCGTACTTTCAGAGTGAATGGTAAGGTGGT
>JAAFHY010000111.1 GCA_013298505.1 Cytophagales bacterium | reverse complement strand
GGATTGCAAATTAACTGATGCATCTCTTTCAAGGGATCTTTAAGAACCTCCTCGGCCTCTTCCACAAAACCGGGATAGGAATAAGTAAGATGCGTGGTTGTTTGCAATAAAATGAGAAGCGATTCGGAATCACTGCCTTGGTGTATGTATCCTTTTTGTGTGAGGTGGCGTAGTACAATGCGCAAAAAACGAGAAGTGCGAATGACCCGCTGCGTATATCGGCCTACCCAAAATAAATTCTCTGCAGTGCGACTAGGCAGCACAGCCTTTCGCTTCATGTCGGGTGCCTGATGAAGAACGCTTGGTTTCGTATTTTTTACCGTTGACTCCACCCATGTGTCTTTTGAAATTCCTCCATCCTGATTGGAGACGAGGAAGCTTCCTTTTTCGGGAGAGCAACGTGCCAACCCACCACGCATCATTTCGTATTCATCCTTGGCTCCCACCAGATAGGTTCTAAGCACAGTGTAGCGCGGCTCAAGTTTTTCTTTTGTAAAAACGGGTGCTGTGGAGAAATGAACTTCCTCCTGACCCACGTAGCGGAATGGTTCGAATTTTATTTTTTGAATCAGGTCGTCTTTTTCTGATCTTGAAAGCTGACTTCCCATCACGGTTTGAAAGCCACTCATTCGCTCAGTGGTTTTGATTACGAGTTTGTCCAGGTTATCAATGACGTGATTCATTTCTTTTTTCTGCCCGCACCACCATGTAGCGATCATTGGGATGATCGGATCTTCATTTAAAAAGTACTTAAAAGCACCATGTAAAAAGGCCATCAAGCCAATGTTTTCCAAAACGCTACTACCCAACGGATTCGCCACTGACACATTTCCTTTTCGCACCGCTTGAAGTAGCCCCGGAATACCCAACTGCGAATCTTCGCGTAGTTCTAAGGGATCGCAAAAGGTATCGTCTACTCTACGTAAAATCACATCTACTTTTTCCAGCCCTTCTACTGTTTTGATCCATACGAAGCTATCGCGCATAATCAAGTCTTCGCCCTGCACCAATGTGATACCCAAATACGAAGCGAGGTAGGCGTGTTCAAAATACGTTTCGTTTCGCGGGCCGGGTGTGAGTAAAACGATGCGAGGATGATCTTTGCCTTGCGGAGCCAGTTGAATCAGTGACTGCATCAGGCTATTGAAAAAGCCACCAAGCCTCGCTACCTGGTGCTGTTGAAATAATTCGGGAATGACTCTGCTTAGCGCGCCACGGTTTTCCAGAGCGTAGCCCATTCCAGAAGGCGCTTGTGCCCGATCTTTAATTACCCACACTCGCCCATCAGGACCTCGCGAGATATCCGCAGAGTAGAGCGGGAGCTGATAATCTCCTGGTAATTTTATTTTATCACAAGCGCGAAGAAATCCGGGGTGAGAGTAAATAAGTTCGGGAGGAATGATTCCTTTTTTGAGTAGCACCCGATCTCCATACAGGTCTTCCAAGACTTTATTCAACACAAAAGCGCGTTGCTTCATTCCTCGTTCTGCTCCACGCCATTCCGATGCGGAAATGATGAGGGGAACAGGATCTAATAGCCAGGGTCGGTTTAATCCATCCGAATCGCCATACACATTATAGGTTACACCGTTTTCCTTGAGAAGCTTTAACAATTCCTGGTGTCGACTTTTAAATTCCGTTGCACCCAAATTTTCTATGTTCGCCAATAGCCGTTTCCATTTTTCCTTGACACCATCATTCAGCGTTACGCATTCATCCAACACGGATTGATTTGTCAAATAGCCCTGTGTTAGCGATTGCAGTAAAGAGTTTTGAGTTTGTTCCATAGGCTGCATTAAAATTGCCTTAAGTCTAATGTGGTGGGGTATTCCGGACTGATCTTCATGATTGGTGGATCGAAGTTCTTAGGAGTTAAGCTCTTTTCCAAATAGCGTTCGGCACCGGCATAAACAGGTGACGGACTAAACGATCCTTGCGTATGTCCTTGATTCCAAAAGCGACTGATCCTGCGTCCCTCTGCTTCGTATGAATTGACAGGATAGCTATCATAATTTCTGCCACCCGGATGCGCAACATGATAGGTACATCCACCAATGGCGCGATGATTCCATTTGTCAACGATGTCAAATACGAGTGGAACATCCGTGCCCAATGTAGGATGCAATGCCGAGGGAGGGCTCCAGGCGCGATAACGAACTCCTGCGACAAACTCACCTTTTATTGCCGTTTCTTTGAGAGGGACAGGCGCTCCATTACAAACAACCATGTATCGATCAACGTTGAAGTTTTTTACTTTCACTTCAATACGCTCAACCGATGAGTCTACGAATCGTGCTGTTCCTCCACTAGCAGATTCTTCACCCAACACATGCCATGGCTCAATGCCTTGTCGTAACAGCAGCTCCATATCTTGTAACATGATTTTTCCATGCATAGGAAAGCGGAATTCAAAAAATGTTTCCAGCCATGCAGTCTGAAAAGGATAGCCTGCTTCTTGTAGGTCACGCATCACTTCTTCCAAATCTTGCTGCACATAATGATGAATCATGTATTTGTCATACAATTCAGTTCCCCACCGAATCAGTTTTTGTTTGTATGGTTTTTTCCACATCATCGCCACAATGCACCGGATGAGGAGCAATTGTACAATGCACATCTCTTTACTTGGTGGCATATCGAAACCACGCAATTCCAGAATACCTAGTCTTCCTGTGGAGCTATCTGGAGAATACAATTTGTCTATGCAGAACTCAGCGCGATGGGTATTGCCCGTGATGTCGATGAGTAAGTTTCGGAATAAACGATCAACCAGCCAGAACGGAACTTCTTTTCCCTCGGGGATTTGACTGAAGGCAATTTCAAGCTCATACAAAATTTCCTGCCGCCCTTCATCAACGCGAGGCGCCTGACTGGTTGGGCCGATGAATTGCGAGGAGAACAGATAGGACAATCCGGGATGATGTTGCCAATAAGTAATTAAGCTTCTGAGAAGATCGGGTCTTCTCAACAAAGGACTATCTGCTGGAGTACTTCCTCCGATGGTGATGTGATTGCCACCTCCTGTGCCCGTATGTTTTCCATCGAGCATAAATTTTTCGCTGCCTAATCGACTTAGCCTGGCTTGTTCAAAAAGCACATCGTAATTATGGACGAGCTGTTTCCAACTTTTAGCAGGATGAATATTTACTTCTAGCACACCGGGATCAGGCGATACCGATAATTTTGTAACCCGATGATCAAAAGGTGGTTCGTATCCTTCGATGATTACTTTTAGGTTTAGCTTTTCAGTAGCCGCTTCAATCGAGGTAAGTAAATCGATATAATGCTCCAGGTATTTTAGTGGAGGCATGAAAAGATACAACTTGCCATCTCTAGGTTCAATGCAAAGCGCTGTTTTAACAATGAAAGTTTCAAATGTTGGAACTACTTCCTCTTTTGGTTTTTCTTTTTTATCTTTTTTAGAATCTTCTGTTTCTTCTTCTTTCGGATAGGCTGCTTGAAAAAACTCTTTAGGTAAGTCTTCCTTCGCAACAGCCAGATCATGGCGTTTTTCAACTTTGTCTGAAAAATTTTCTAACGCTGCTAGTTCTTCAAACGGGCTTCGCTCGACAGGCTTCTGCATTTTCAAATCACTGATGTAGGCCAATGATTTTAATGGCAATCGCAACCCAATGGCAGAATCTCCGGGTAGTAAAATCAAATGATTGTTTCGGAATTGCCAGGCCGATGAAATCCAACGGTTGTTCCAATGATTCCACTCCATCGGAATCACATAACCCGCGGGAGTACCTAATCCTTTCGCGAGTAGTTGACTTAGTTTTTGTCGCTCGAGTGGATCGTTGAGATTGGATTTATAAGGATCAATGTTAATAGGAACTTTATTTTCTTCCCACAAAAAATAAAAGGCATCTTCCATGGCCGGATGCACGTGTTCTTGAGGAATATTCAAATACTTTGTCAACTCAATGGCCAAACGATGTGCATCGTCTACGGTGAAGTTTGTGGGCGTATCATCCAGATCAAGCAGTGATTCATTTTTCCAAATGGGTAAACCGTCATTGCGCCAAATGGCTGCGTATTGCCAACGCGGCAACGGTTCGCCTGGATACCATTTCCCTTGGCCTTTATGAATGAATGCGCCTTTGCTAAACGCGTTCTTCAATCGTTTAATCAATTGCCCACCTAGTTTTCTTTTCTGCGGCCCATCGGCAGTGGTGTTCCATTCTTTGGCTTCCATATCATCCACAGAAACAAAAGTGGGTTCTCCACCCATGGTCATGCGCACATCTCCAGCTTGTAAATCTTCATCTACCTTATTGCCAAGCGCAATAATCGTTGCCCATTGTTCTTCGGTGTAGGGTTTCGTCACACGAGGATCTTCATGCATCCGATACACTTCATTTTTAAAATCAAATTTTACCTCACACACATCTGTCATACCGGTGACTGGTGCTGCGCTTACCGGATCGGGCGTGCAGCAAAGTGGAATATGTCCTTCACCTGCAAATAATCCAGATGTCGGATCGAGACCCACCCAACCGGCACCCGGAATAAATACTTCGGCCCACGCATGCAGATCAGTGAAATCTACTTCAGTTCCGGAGGGACCGTCCAACGCTTTCACATCTGCTTTCAATTGAATCAAGTAGCCCGAAGCAAACCGCGCTGCCAACCCAAGATGACGAAGTATTTGCACAAGCAACCACGCAGAGTCTCTGCATGAACCTGACCTCAAACTCAATGTCTGCTCACAGCTTTGTATACCCGGCTCCAATCGAACGGTATATTGCGTGCTTTTCCACAAGGCTTGATTGAGTCCAACCAAAAATGGAATGATCTCTTTCTTTTGGCTTACGTCAATTGACTTTACCCATTGCGAAAGGAGTGGGCCATCTTCTGCATATTCAAAATAGGGGAGTAGTTCTTTTTTAAGTTGTTGATCGTACGTGAACGGAAATGTTTCAGCGTATTTTTCAACAAAAAAATCAAAGGGGTTGATCACCACCATATCTGCGATCACTTCTACTTCAAAATGAAGCATGGTGGTTTTGTCTGGAAAGACAACTCTTGCCAACCTATTTCCAAAGGGATCTTGCTGCCAATTGATAAAATGGTCTTCGGGTTTGATCTTTAAAGAATAAGATAATATGGGCGTGCGACAGTGTGCCGCTGGTCTTAGCCGAAAGGTGTGCGGAGATAAATTGACCGGACGATCATAAGTATAAAACGTCTGATGTCGGATAGCCACTTTGATGGACATAATTCGATGATTGAGATTAGCGTCATCAATTTATAGCTAATTTTTCTAAATCAGGGCATGCGAATTTATTGGTGCAAGAAAAAGATCATCAAAACAACGGTTTGATCGTTTTTGCATCGAATGCATTAGAAAACGATTCTTTAAGTAATTCTTGTTCTGTATTAGCATACATGTCGACACGATCACCTAAATGCATTACTGGCTCTGTTACTTTTATTAACGTATCTTTAAATTGAAAGTAATTGTTTTCAATTTTGGCAGTATATTTGGTGGCTTACTGATATGAACAATCGACTTATTATCGGCTTATTAGTACTTGGTAGTCTGTTGTCTTCATGTGGTCCCGATTTAGACCCTCAGAAATATTGGGTTAAGTCGATATTACTAAGTTCGTACGAAGAATATGATTTTACTTACAAGGCTGGTAAGATTGAGAAGATTGTGGGCACCGACTTAGTGACCTGGGACTTTCGTTATTATGCCGATTCAACAGTTGTCTCTTCAAAAGATAATTCAGGTTCTGTTTTTCAAATTATTCGTCTATCTTATTCAGGTTCGTTGCTTACAAAATGGAGAACAAAATGGAGATTTTCGGGGATATGGTATAGCGATTCAGTGCAATTCGCTTATGCAGGTAGCAAGCTTTCTGTGGTAACGTATAAGAAGTCAAATTATCAGGTGACCATGGAAAACGGAAACTTAACTGAGATGAACAAAGGGTTAGATTTGTTAAAGTACAATAATTCGTTTGATGCTCTCACCAATCCATTTCAAGAGTTAATTTGGATAGATTCGTTTTTGAAGATAAACGGATTTAGCTCATCACTCAGACCTAACTCGATTGTGCGGTACTTTTCAAAGAGTAATCTTCAGGTTAGTACCAAAAATATTTTGGGTACAAAAGAAACGGAACGGTATTCCTATCTTTATTTGCATGGCATTTTGCCCAAGTCGATCAATGTAAACATACAATCATCAAGCGGAAATTTTGAGGACATTGTTTTTGTCTTTGATATTCAATATGCCCCCAAAGATGGAGTTTCGTTTTAGATATGTTTAGTTGAATTTCGTCAACAAATCGGCCAGCAACTCATACTGTTCTTTTGAATGTGCGGGAAAGTTGGCAAACCGAAGTTGTTTATTCTTGCGCTCGCCATAACCTGCGCCAGGCATAAGGCCATAATTTGCTAAGTATTTATTTATTGCTGCCGCATGATCTCCACATTCGGCAACGATCACGGTTTTTGATCGATCTACTTGCTCCTTTACAAATGGTGCTGCTTGGCTCATGCTTGCAAGGGATTGGTATAATACAGCAGCTTTATAATCAGTCTCTTGCCTAATTCGATTAATACCGATTCTCAAAAAATCTTCTACTATACAACTAAATAAATAAATCCCGAGTACATTGGGCGTTTCTGTCGTTTGGTTTTTTTTGGCGTTGGCGACTAGTGTGGGTATGTTATGATACGATCCAATTGACATTCCTTTCTTTAGTAACGATTCTGCTTTTTCGATACACCGCTCGTTTACCATCCAAACGCCAAGCCCGGCTGGCAAGCCAAATCCTTTTTGCACAGAGAAAAAAACGGAGTCGACTTCAGCATATGGAAGTTGAGGATAGGGCAGTGAAGAGACGGCATCAACGGCAATAAGTGCGTCTGGATTTTTTGCACGAACCGCTTTGATAAAGTCTGCAGAGAGTGAAACTCCGGTACTGGTTTCATTTTGGGTGAGTGCAATTAATTCAGTTTGGTAGCTATCTATTTGGTTTATTGAAAAACCTTTTCCTACCTCCACTTCAATTAAATGCGGCTTCCGATTTAGTTGGCCAGCTATTTCAAAGTAGCGTTTTGAAAATGCTCCGTTTACAAAGTGAACAGAAGTAGACTCGGTTAAATTTTGAATTGACTTTTCCCAAATTTCGGTTGCCGAAGAAATAAAAAAGATAGAATAGTTGTTGGGTATGCTTAGTAATTCTTTTAAACCCTCGGTAGTTTTTTGAAATATGCCCTCGAATGTTTTGCTACGGTGCGAAATAGATGGAATGTTTTCTCGAAATGCTCGTTTGGCATGATCTGCAACCGTATGAAATAATTGGGATGGGCCAGGTGTAAAATTTACTTGCATGAATTTAATTTTATGCAAGATAAAATCAATCGTGTACAGTCGCGAACTATTTCACTTTCTATTTGAGAAATTTATTTTAAACAACAGTAACTATTGCTACGTTTGTAATAATAATTCCCACTCGAATTTGGGACACGTTTGCTGAACCTAACAATTATACAATACCGGGTGAAGCTTTCGGACAAAATCAGGCCTCATCACGCGTTTACGCGTGACCTCGCCCAAAAAGCAGGTTAACAGTGGAAGATCGCGACCAGAGAGCAGCCCAAAACTTGTCTTTTATGGGGTTCAGAAACCACCACCAAATTCAGTGGGTTTTATTATTTGAGACCTGTCACTTTTATTGACTCGATCCTGAATACAAGGGCTAATACAATATTCTAAACTTAATTGTGTTTTCTATTGCCCTTAGTTCTTTGATCACATCTTTATCGTATTGCTTGTTGATATCGGTAATTACATAGCCGATGTGCTCGTTGGTTTTTAAATATTGTCCAACAATATTTATATCGTGATTCGCCAAGATGTGATTAATTTTAGCCAAGATGCCAGGCACGTTATTGTGAATATGAATTAGGCGATGCGCATTTTCTAACGTAGGCAAAGTAAGATTTGGAAAGTTTACGCTGTTGCTTGTACTACCCGTATTGATGTAGTCCATCATTTTTCCAGGCACAAAGTTTCCTATATTTTCTTGTGCTTCAAGAGTGCTTCCACCAATATGTGGAGTTAGCAAGGTGTTTGGTAAGCCTCTTAATTCTGATAGAAATTCTTCATCGTTGCTTATCGGTTCATAGGGAAAAACATCAACCGAGCAACCTGCTACCATTCCGTTTAAAATGCTCTCGCGTAATGCTTTTACATCTACAATATGGCCACGGCTAAGATTCAAAAAGATGACTCCCCTTTTCATTTGTTTGAATTCTTCTGATCCAATTAAATTGGTATTTGAGTCTTTGCCATCTACGTGTAGCGTAACAACATCTGCTAAACCCAGTAGTTCTTTCAGCGATCGACATTTGGTAGCATTTCCAAGAGCCAATTTTTCTTCCTTATCGTAGTAGAAAATTTTCATGCCCATATTTTCGGCCAGTACAGAAAGTTGTGCGCCAATGTTTCCGTAGCCAACTATACCCAGTTTCTTGCCACGTATTTCAAAACTTCCCTTTGCCGATTTATCCCATTTCCCTTGGTGCATTTTATTCGACTTATCTACAATGCCCCGCATGAGCAAAATCATTTCGGCAATGGCGAGTTCTACCACCGAGCGCGTGTTGCTAAATGGTGCGTTGAATACGGCCACGCCTTTTTTGGTAGCGGTCTTTAAATCTATTTGATTAGTGCCTATGCAAAATGCACCAATAGTCATGAGTCGATTGGCTGATTCCAATACCTTTCCGGTTACTTGTGTCTTAGATCGAATACCGAGTACAGATACGTTCTTTATCTTTTCAC
>JAAFHY010000110.1 GCA_013298505.1 Cytophagales bacterium | reverse complement strand
TACCAAACTCTTTCATTAGCTCAGCCGTCATTTGTATGTAAGGCACGCTTCCAACTTGGCCTGTCAGTTTTAGTTCAAGCCCGTTGGGCAAAAGGGGGGCAACCATCATCAAAGCAGAAATGTATTGGCTGCTCACATTGCCCGGAATTTCAATCTTATTGGTAATCTGTTTTGCAAAACCTTTAATTTCTATCGGTGGAAAACCCTCGATCCCTAAATAATCTATTGTAGCCCCAAGCTTTCTTAGTGCATCTACCAGCAAACCGATGGGGCGTTCTTTCATACGATCGGTACCCGTCATGATTTTGTTTTTCCCTGTAAGGGCAAAATAGGCCGTAAGAAAACGCATGGTAGTACCCGCATCTAGCACGTTGATTTCTTTATCGGGACTATCAACTAGGCGATGCATCAGTTGGGTATCACGGGCGATGGATAAGTTAGTTACTTCCGATTGTTGGCCGCTCAACGCCTTTAATAGCAAGGCGCGGTTACTTATGCTTTTTGAAGAGGATAATTGCCGAATGGTGCCTGTGACGGAATTATTTCTGCTTAGGTAAAGGTACGAACTCACAATGCTTAGCTAGTTGGTAAATTTTTCTTGGTCTTTTTTTATTTCTGTTTGGCGAATTTTAATTTTGTAGCCAACGGATGGTTAAAGGTACTATCATTCAGATGTACTTTAGAAAAAATAAGTGAGCGAGTTGAAACAATTTATTTTAAAAATCAGTTAGCGTAAATATGAATACATCAAAGAAAATTGCAATTGGGTTGGGCGTAGCAGGCGGAGCTTTATTGGCCGCTTGGTTATTGACGGGCAACCGTAAGAAGAAAACAAAAGAGTTTGTGTCGAAAGCAGCCGAAGATTTGAAAAACACCTTTGGTGGCAAGAACGAAAAAAAGCAAGACGACTCAGACGTTCATTACGTTTAGTATTAGCAGACCCAATATTGGCTATAACTTTTGGTAATAGCCTATTGCCTCTCGCATTTCCGCTTCGGTTGCCTCCACATCCCAAATCGCTTTCCCAATCCCTTGTGGAAGAGCTATCAAAACTTTAGCACCTTTATTTTTCTTGTCTTGCACCGTTAGCGCGATAACCTGCTCTTGGTCTATCGGAACCTTTACTTTCCCAAAGATGGTAAGGAGATATTGGCTGATGTCTTGAAGTTCAGATTCTGAAAGCAGGTTTTTTTGATGCGCAATGTAGGACTCCATAATCATGCCCATGGCGATCGCTTCTCCGTGTAAAAGTTGCTGGGCAGATCCAAGAAAAAATGTTTCTAACGCATGCCCTAACGTATGACCAAAATTAAGGGTTTTCCGCAGGCCCTTTTCACGTGGGTCGGCTTCTGTGATTTGCTGTTTTATATGCACCGAATGTGCAATTAGTTCTTCCCAGTTTTGGCTGTCAAGATCTTTTCGAACGATTTCTCGCCATTTAGCTTTATCGGCAATCAGGCAATGTTTAATGATTTCGGCAAAGCCTGATTTCAATTCGCGGGGCGATAGGGTTTTTAAAAACTGTGGGCTTATTAAGGTTGCCAAAGGCTCTTGAAATACACCAATATGATTTTTGAAATTTTTAAAGTCGATCCCCAACTTTCCGCCCACGCTAGCATCTACTTGTGCCAACAAAGTGGTGGGGACTAAAACAAAACTAATTCCACGTTTGTAAGTAGCGGCACAAAAACCACCCATGTCGCCAAGCACCCCACCGCCTACTACGATTACTAGCGCATGTCTATCAAAGTTTAGGTCAGTCAGTTGCTGCCAGATTTGTGCACAGGTTTCTAAGGTCTTGAATTCTTCGCCTGCTGCCACTTCAATAAGGTGATGAGCGGGCAATTGTTCTAAAAGCAATGGGTAGCAATGCTTGCGTGTATTAGAGTCTACCAATACGGCTATTTTAGTAAACGACTTGCCTTTAAGAAAGCCGCTAAGCTGTTGATTGACTTGCAATGAAATAAAAACGGACGATGAAGGCATTTTGATTTTCTAAACCCTAAAATTAGCTGAAATATGCACTATCAAATTACATTAAAAACAATAAAATCTATTGCCCTGCTATATTTGTGGTCAATAAGCCTATGGGTACACTTCCATCTATTCAATTTGACGACACCAAGGTTGCTTTTTCGTACAAAAGTGATCGAGAGCTAAAGAAAGCAAACTTCATTTTTTCGGTGGTGAACAACCCCACGGTTTCAAAAATAGCAACCCGCTTGGCTAAGGTAAGCCTTTCGCTAGGGCTACCCATCAAAAGCATCATAAGAGCGACCGTGTTCGAGCATTTTTGTGGAGGCGAAACGGTGGAAGAAAGCGAGAAGACCATTGAAAAACTAGCTCGCTTTCATGTGGGTACCATACTCGATTATTCTGTGGAGGGAGAAAAAGACGAAGCAGGATTTGATAAAACTACCCAAGAAATACTGGCCACTTTTGATGAGGCAAAAAAGAGCACTTCTGTTCCGTTTTGTGTTTTTAAGGTAACTGGTCTTGGTGCGATGGACTTGCTGGAAAAGGTACAAGCAAAAGCAACTCTTTCTGAGGAAGAAAAAGGAGCCTTTGAAAAGGTAAAGCATCGGGTAGATCAGATTTGCAAAAAAGCATTTGATACCCAAGTCCCTGTGCTGGTAGATGCCGAAGATAGTTGGATACAAAATCCGATTGATGCCCTAGCGTATGAAATGATGCAAAAGTACAACGCACAAAAAACGATTGTATTCAATACCTACCAAATGTACCGTGCGGATATGTTGGGCAACCTGCGCAATGCGTTTCACGAGGCGGCTATGCACAATTATTTTCTGGGCGTGAAAATGGTGCGAGGAGCATACATGGAAAAAGAAGCAGAGCGTGCCGCGAAGTTGGGGTATCCCAACCCGATTCATCCTGGCAAAGAAGCAACTGATGACGCCTTTAACAAAGGACTCGCCTTTTGTATCGATAACAAACAGCGTATTTCGTTAGTGTGTGGATCGCACAACGAATACAGCAATCAATACCTGACGGTGCTGATGAACAAACACAGCATGCAGAATACTGACAGCCGGGTGTGGTTTGCGCAGCTATTAGGAATGAGCGACAACATTTCCTTCAATCTGGCGAAAGCCGGTTACAACGTGGCCAAGTATGTGCCCTATGGTCCAGTGGAATCGGTCATGCCGTATTTGCTACGCAGAGCTTCTGAAAATACTTCGGTAGCCGGACAAAGCAGCCGTGAGTTAACGTTGATTCGGAAAGAATTGAAGAGGAGAAAAGGATAATTATTTAGAGATAAAGAAAATATGCAATTAAGCGAACAAGAGATCATACGCAGACAGAGTATGGACGAGTTGAATAAACTCGGAATCAATCCTTATCCTGCCGAATTATTTGACGTGAACATTACCACGCAGCATATTCATAGCCATTATCCACAACAAGAATTTAAGGATGTTTCCATAGCCGGTCGCATCATGACACGCAGAGTGATGGGAAACGCATCCTTTGCTGAACTTCAAGACGAAACCGGACGCATTCAGGTTTATTTCCGCAGAGATGACATTTGCCCTACTGAAGATAAAACGCTGTACAATATTGTATTTAAGAAGTTATTGGACATTGGTGATATTATTGGGGTAACGGGATTTGTATTTACTACCCAAACTGGAGAGGTGTCCATTCACGTCACCAGTTTCAAAGTTCTTTCGAAGTCGCTGCGCCCGCTGCCGATCGTGAAGGAAACCAAAGATGAGCAGGGCAATTCTGTTTTACACGATGCCTTTACCGATCCAGAACAGCGCTACCGCATGCGCTATGTAGACCTGACGGTAAACCCGCATGTACGCGATGCCTTTATCAAGCGCACACAATTGGTAAACTCCATGCGCAGCTACCTGACCGGAAAAGGATATCTGGAGGTGGAGACTCCCATCCTGCAACCTCTGTATGGAGGTGCTGCTGCCAAGCCTTTCAAAACGCATCACAACACGTTGGACATGACGCTGTACCTGCGTATTGCCAATGAATTGTATTTGAAGCGATTGATTGTAGGAGGATTTAATGGTGTGTATGAATTCTCGAAAGACTTCCGCAACGAGGGGATGTCTCGATTCCATAACCCCGAATTCACGCAAGTGGAATTATACGTAGCCTACAAGGATTATTATTGGATGATGGATTTGGTGGAGGAGATGATCGAGAAAGTATCGCTCGATTTGCACGGAACGACCGAAGTGAAAGTAGGAGAGAACCTGATCAACTTCAAGCGTCCGTGGAAGCGCTTCACGATGTACGAGGCCATCCAACATTTTACAGGCATTGATATTTCAGAAATGGATGAGGCAGCGCTGCGCGAAACGTGTAAGCAATTGCATGTGCCAGCCGATGCCACGATGGGCAAAGGAAAATTGATTGACCAGATTTTTGGTGAGAAGTGTGAGCATCAATTGATTCAGCCTACGTTCATTACCGACTATCCATTGGAAATGTCACCATTGGCGAAGAAGCACCGCAGCAAGCCGGGATTGGTAGAACGTTTTGAAGCGATCTGTAACCGCAAAGAAATTTGTAACTCATTCTCTGAGTTGAACGATCCGATTGATCAGCGGAAGCGATTTGAAGAGCAATTGGAATTGGGCAAGCGTGGCGATGAAGAAGCAATGACATTAGACGAAGACTTTTTGCGCGCGTTGGAATATGGTATGCCACCCACAGCAGGTTTAGGTATCGGTATTGATCGCCTCGCGATGGTGATGACCAATTCACCGTCCATTCAAGATGTTATTTTCTTTCCGCAGATGAAGCCCGAGAAGAACGTTGAAGTAGACCCTCAAAAAGAATTGGAAGCAGCCAGTGTGCGAGCCGATTTAATTCCGATTCTGATCAAGTTGGGTGTTCATTCGCAAGCGCAGTTGAAAGAGATTAAGCCCACCAAGCTTTTCAACGACATTCCGGGTATGCGCAAGAAACTGAAATTAGAATCGGTACAAAACCCCACACTGCAAGAGATTGAAGGCTGGCAGAAGTAAGGACTGTTGCACGCAAAGTCGTAAATTCACTTCAACGATCACCTCTTAGAAACTTCGCGTCCTCTGCGGTAAATTTTACCCGGAGTACGCAAAGAAATACGTGCTGAGTTTCGCGCAGTAATGTTAAGATTATCGGTTTTAGTTTGCTCCGGCCAATAAATATAAGACAGCCATTCGCACGGCCACTCCGTTTTCTACCTGATCGAGGATAATGGAATGATGTGAATCAGCCGCATCGCTGGTCAGTTCTACTCCGCGGTTGATAGGGCCGGGGTGCATCAGCACGATGTCTTTCTTCAGATCGTCCAGCGTTTTTTTCGTGATGCCGTAGTACAATGAGTATTCTCGTAACGAAGGAAAATATTTGATCTGTTGCCGCTCGAGTTGAATGCGCAACACGTTGGCCACATCGCACCACTCCAATGCCTTTTGAACTTCCCACTCTACTTTCACGCCCAATGAAGAAATGAATTTGGGAATGAGCGTAGGTGGTCCGCATACCATCACCTCGGCACCGAGTTTTTTCAGCGCAAAAATGTTTGACAGCGCCACTCGTGAGTGGAGGATATCTCCGATGATGGCAATTTTCTTTCCTTCTACACTTCCTAATTTTTCGCGGATGGAAAAAGCATCCAGCAATGCCTGCGTAGGATGTTCATGTGTGCCATCGCCTGCATTTACAATGTTGGCTTTAATGTGCTTCGCCAAGAAGTGAGGAGCCCCCACGCTTGCGTGGCGCATCACCACCATGTCCACCTTCATGGCTAAAATATTGTTAACCGTATCGAGGAGGGTTTCACCTTTCTTCACCGAACTGTTGGAGGTTGAGAAATTAATCACATCGGCCGAAAGGCGCTTCTCGGCTAACTCAAACGAAAGTCGGGTGCGGGTAGAGTTTTCGAAAAAGATATTGGCGATGGTGACATCCCGTAAGGAAGGAACCTTCTTAATCGGGCGATTGATGACTTCTTTGAAATTATCGGCTGTTTCAAAAATAAGTTCTATGTCTTGGCGGGTAAGGTTCTTAATTCCGAGCAGGTGCCGTTGACTTAGCTTTGACATAGTTTTTAATCCTTATTGATCAACCAGATTTTATTTTGTTTGTGCCCTTGGGCTACTAACTCTACTAATATTTTTTGCGACTCGAGCGTGTCTACATATTTCCCCACGTAGTCGGCAGAGATAGGTAGATCTCGGGTAGAAGTGCGATCTACCAATACGAGCAACTCTACTTTTGCTGGGCGCCCGAAGGCAATCATGGCATCGAGGGCTGCGCGCACGGTGCGCCCTGTGAAGAGCACATCGTCTATCAGCACTACATTTTTGTTTTCGATGGCAAAGGGTATGCGTGTTTCGCTGGCTTTGGCGGGCACATCGCGCCTGCGGAAGTCATCGCGATGAAAAGTAGCATCTAAATATCCTAGCGGTATTTGTTTTTTGACCAGTGTTTTAAGTTTTGCATGGATCAATTCTGCCAAAAAAATACCGCGGGGTTGCAGACCAAGAATAACAGTTTCCGAAAAATCGTGATGGGCTTCAATAAGTTGTTGGCAAAGCCGATTGAGCGTGATGTCTAAGAGCTGCGAATCAAGGACAATTTTTTTCTGCATACGCAAACGCGAAGGTAAGCAAAAACTATGAACGATTTAATTATCTATATTGGATCTTATTGATGAAAAATACTTTTTTAAAAGGCTGCTCGTCTCGGTCTTTTGTTTTCCGAAAGGTTTGTATGCCTGCAGCAAATAAGTGATTCCGATACCAATAGTCTAATCGGCTACTTTTGGCATCTTGCTTGGTAACATAACCCTCCTGACTAAAAATTTTAATTTCATCAGCTGTTTTTCCTTCTAGCACCTCATTTCCTTTTATTATTTTTGAGCGTATCAGATTTTCAAATAAGTACAACAGTCCAACGTGATCTTTGGCAGGGGCAATCTTTACGAACTGCTGAAGCTGAAATGATTTCACATCATTGATTTCAAAACTATTATCCCATTTTACCTTTCCTTCTTTATCAAAACCAATTACGACAGCGTGGGTATATTGGTATCCGTCAAAAATTTGATCGCTGCGATAGGGTAAATTTGTAGAACTACGACCATTACCAAAGCCATTGAAGCTGTTGTTGCTTTGCCGATATACGTATTTCGGGTAAAAAGCCTCGCCCAGCAAAATAAACTGATTTTGATATTGAACAAGTTCTTGCACTAAAAGCCGATAGTTGAATTTGGTATTCTTCCCTTTTATCCTTCTGCGTTCAATTCGGTTTTTTATTCTTCGCTCTTGATTTGCTTTTAAGTAATGAAAGAAGTTTTGAAGATCAGCGAAATTATAATAGCGCGTGGTGTATTCACCATAAGGGTTTATGGTAGCCACAAATATTCCGCGCGAGTATTCGGTATTGCGTCCGTAAACCCCGGCAACTACTTGCTCATTGTTCGGCATTTTTATAGATCGGCCAAAGATTAAATTTCTTTTTTCATGAGATTCTAAAACGGTTGTTTTAATTAGGTCTCCTTCAGCATTATAGTTTCTTATCCAAAGGCTTTTTCTTCGCTCAAAATTTTTCGCGCTTACAATTACATCAATCGATCCGTCTGCGGTCACTTTCATCTGAGTTAACTCACCGGGTTCGTTGAAGAAGCCAGGTAGTATTTTTGATTTTTGTAATCGAATTGAGTAGTGTAGCACCAGTGGCCGATAGTTAAAATAGCCACCTATCATGACAGCACCTGTGGTGCATTTGAACTCAGTGGGCAAAAATGGGATAGCATTTTTTATAACGTGGGTATCGTACTTGCCGGTTTTTAAATTTAAATCAATTAGTAAGAACCCAGCGTACCGTGGGTTCTGCAATAGAATGTAAAATGATTGATTGCGTGCCGAAGTTTGCGCTACATTAAATTCTTTTTCGATAGCAATGTAGCCTCTCCATAATTCGCGCAGGGAAGTATCTAACCGAACGAGTTCTATCTGATCTACTTTATCACCTATCAACTTACTGTAAACAACAAGCCCCAGCGTATCGATTGGTTCAACGGAAAAATCACCTGATCCATCGCGGGGTATTCCGATTTCCCAGCGCGTAATTTGCTCCACTTGCGCGTGCGATAGAGAGCTTATTAAAAGGGCGAAAAGAAGTAGTTTACTCAACTTTTAATTTATTAATGTAAAAAACTTCTCGATTTCCTTTTTCAGGGTTTTTGATTGTTTCGTACCCAAATAGCAATAGGTTGTTTTTGTACCAGAATCGCACCTGCCCTGAATGGTCATTATCGCTTCGCAAGGTTTCGGTTGCCTGGGTAAGTTGCTGCGGACTCTTTTCGCTAAGTATAGGCACGCCATCCATTTGACTTACTTGGACGTGAATGTTTTCTTTTTTACTGAAGGCAATAGTGGTGCGGGTGGGTGTGTAAATGAAATCAGCGATTTGCTCAGCAGTATTTAATTTTAGTTCTTCTAAGCTAAACCCGTGATCGCTTACCAATTCTCCTTTGGAATCAAATATGGTTAAGCAAGCTAAATGCATTTTTGACTCTGCACTAGTGGTTGATTCAAAGTTATTATACGGGTAGCCATAATTATAGGGCGGTGTTACTCGCCACGGATTTCCAAATCCATACGGGCTATATGGATAGTTGCTATATGGATTGGTGGCGTTCCATCTATTGTTGCTTAAGTTGGTAGATGTGTAGTACGCTTCAAGGTAAAACAGGAATCCATTTTTTGTTTCCTCCAATCGTACTGGTAAAACGTGTGTTTTGAAATCAGGTATTTTATTGGCTAGCCGTTGGTTTTCAGATTTTGTTTT
>JAAFHY010000011.1 GCA_013298505.1 Cytophagales bacterium | reverse complement strand
GGCAAACAGATTAGTTGAGACCGAAAAGAGTATCAGCGAAAGAGCCGAAAAAGAAGCAAAAAGGAAAAACTTTTTAAGAGTTGGTAGGTAGCTCATTTAGACACGGGGTTGTCTTTTTATCATTGGTTGTATACGAAACAATAAATTAATGTAACCGAAATTGATTTTATTCGTAGCGTGTCAAAAATAGATATAAAAACCTCGAAATTGAAATAATTTTAAAAACTTTGGATTAGACATACCCACCAAATAAATTACCTTTGCGCCCGAAATTTATAGGGTTCATGTCTTCTTCTACTAAATACATTTTCGTTACCGGTGGTGTTACCTCTTCGTTGGGAAAGGGCATCATCTCTGCTTCGCTCGGCAAGCTTTTACAGTCGCGGGGTTTTAGCGTAACAATCCAAAAGTTTGATCCTTATATTAATATCGACCCGGGTACACTGAACCCCTACGAGCATGGAGAGTGCTATGTAACAGACGATGGCGGAGAAGCCGACTTAGACCTTGGCCATTACGAACGCTTTTTAAATGTGCGCACCACCAAGGCCAATAATGTTACCACGGGGCGCATTTATAATAATGTGATCACTAAAGAAAGGCACGGAGAATACTTGGGGAAAACCGTACAAGTAGTGCCTCACATAACCGATGAAATCAAAAGAAACATTTTCTTATTGGGCGAAAGTGGCCAATATGATTTTATTATCACCGAAATAGGTGGTTCCGTGGGTGATATCGAATCGCTTCCATTTGTAGAGGCCGTACGTCAAGTAAGATGGGATCTTGGCGCAAACAACGCGATGGTGATCCACCTTACGTTGATCCCCTATTTAAAAGCCGCCAAAGAATTAAAGACAAAACCTACGCAACACTCTGTAAAAGAGCTTCTTTCGTATGGCATACAGCCCGATATTCTTGTGTGCCGCACCGAGCATCCACTTTCGATGGAGATCCGGAAAAAGCTAGCGTTATTTTGCAACGTAAATCTAAACTCGGTAATCGAAGCGATGGATGCCGATACGATTTACGATGTGCCGCTACTCATGAAGAAAGAAAAGCTAGATGAGCGCGTGCTGGCTAAAATGAAAGTGGCCACCAAACAAGAACCTGATCTAGAGCAATGGAAAGGATTTTTGGGTAAACTGAAAAACCCAACTAGTGAAGTTACCATTGGGTTGGTGGGCAAATATGTTTCATTGCCCGATGCGTATAAATCTATTGCCGAAGCTTTTATCCACGCAGGTGCGCAAAACGATTGCAAGGTAAATTTGAAGTGGATTTCGTCTGAGGAGATTACAAAAGAGACAGTAGAAAATGTGCTTGGTCAATTGGATGCCGTATTGGTTGCACCGGGCTTTGGCGAGCGCGGCTTGGAAGGCAAAATAGAAGCCATCAAATATGTGCGCGAAAATAAAATACCATTTCTAGGCATTTGCCTGGGCATGCAATGTGCGGTGGTAGAGTTTGCCCGCAATGTGCTGGGCTTAGATGCGAGTTCAACCGAACTCAATCCAAAATCGAAGCACCCGGTTATTGACATGATGGAAGAGCAGAAAAAGATTACCAACAAAGGTGGCACCATGCGGTTGGGCTCTTATACCTGCAAACTAAAAAAAGGATCGAAGGCAAATCATATTTATGGAGACACCCTCATTCACGAGCGGCATCGCCACCGCTATGAGTTCAACAACAAATACTTAGAGCAGATTGAAGAAGCAGGATTAAAAGCTGTGGGCATCAACCCCGACTCGAACTTGGTAGAGGTGGTAGAATTGAAAGATCACCCTTGGTTTGTTGGCGTGCAATTCCACCCCGAGTTGAGAAGCACGGTATTAAATCCACATCCGCTGTTTGTAAAGTTTGTAGAGGCAGCGATGGAGCATGAGAGTGGTGTAAAGTGAGAAGTTAGAAGATAGAAGTCAGAATTTAGGATATAGAAGTAGTGAGGAGTAAGAAATAAAAAAATGGACAGTCAAGTATTCTAACTTCTGCCTTCTTGCTACTAAAATTCTTTTCAAATGAAATTGTAAATCATAACTAAAAAGTATGGATAGGAACTCGGCCATTGGGATGACGTTGATTGCGGTGCTGTTGATGGTTTACTTTTATTTTTTTTCGCCCTCTCCTACTCCACCGCCCGTAGCAAAGAAAAGCGATTCAACTGCTATTGCTACAACTAAGCAAGTTGAAGTAGCGCAGGCAGCAGCTAAAATTGATAGTGCTACTCTGCAATCGTACGGAAGCCTTGGCAGTTTTTTGCAAGGCACTGAACAATCAACCAACATCGAAAACGAAGAGTTGAAAATTCAATTTTCTAATCAAGGTTATATTTCAGAATTAGAACTCAAGAAATTTAAGACTTACAAACAAACCCCTCTCTACCTAATTAAAGACGGCAATAATCAGTTTAATTTAAAGAGCCAGTACGATGGCAAGGAAATAGATCTTTATAAACTTTTCTATTCGGTTGAAACAAAAAAACAAAACGACACCACACACGTAATTTTCTCAGCTGCCTTATCTGGCAATGCTTCTATCAAGCACATTTACTCCATCCCTGCCAAGGGGTTTGTTATCAATTACTCGATTGAGGCCAACGGAATAAACTTAACCAGCAAAAACGCTTCGTTTAATTGGCGCAACGATATTGCCCTACAAGAAAAAGATATTGCCGATAGCAGGACAAAAACCACCATCAACTACTACTTGTCTGATGGTAATTTTGACGGCCTGGCCGAAACCGGAACTGAGGCAAGAGAAGAAGTATTGGCAACACCCATTAAATGGGTTTCCGTGCGGCAGAAATTTTTTATTAGCTCCATTATTGCCCATCAATCTTTTGCGGGAGGCGAACTGAAGTTGACTACCGATCCGGCTGACTCGTCTGTAGTAAAGACAGCAAAGGTTGAGTTGTTTATTCCGAGCACAAACATTACTGCTGCTGGTGCCCAATTCCATTATTATTTCGGCCCCAACGATTTTAAAATTATCAGTAATGTGACAGAAGGCTTCAACGAAAATCTTTCATTGGGCTGGCCTCCGATGAGTTGGATCAATCGCTTCGTTATTATTCCCATCTTCAAATTTTTAGAAACCTACATTGGCAACTACGGGCTCATCATTGTGCTGTTGGTGCTTTTTGTAAAAATCATTTTACTACCGCTTTCGTACAGTTCGTACTTGGGCATGGCCAAAATGAAATTGTTGAAGCCAGAGATAGATTTGCTGAAAGAAAAGAATGGCGACAACATGGCGCAAAACCAGCAAGACACCATGAAGTTGTATCGGCAAGCAGGTGTAAATCCGTTTAGCGGATGTATACCATTGTTACTACAAATGCCCATTTTGTTTGCTATGTTTTACTTCTTCCCTATTTCGATTGAGCTTAGGCAGAAGTCATTTTTGTGGGCCGAAGATCTTTCTACCTACGATTCGATTGCTAGCCTTCCGTTTGAAATTCCCTTCTATGGCGATCACGTAAGTTTGTTTGTATTGCTGATGACAGCTTCAACGATAATTTACCAGTGGCAGAATAATCAAATCAGCACCGTGGAAGGCCCCATGAAAACAATGGGTTACATTATGCCTATCGTATTTTTATTTGTGTTAAACTCGTTCTCGGCAGGGTTAAGTTTCTACTACTTTGTTTCTAATCTGATCACTTTTACGCAGCAGGCCATCATCAAACGCTTTGTAGATGAAGATAAGATCAAAGCCATTATGGAAGAGAACAAGAAAAAGGCAGCGACTGGAACGGGCACCAAATCTAAGTTCATGACCAAACTGGAAGAGGCGATGAAGGCGAGCGAAGAAGCAAGAAAGACATCTCAAGCGAAGAAAAAGAAATAATTCGGTGATTCGATAATGAATTGATTCGTTGATGATTACAATCACCGAATCAATTCATTACCAAATCTGCAAATCAAAAATTGTGAGTTTCTTGTTGATAGTACGTGGATAAGTACCGTTTCACGAATGTTCCACGAACAACCCATTGCCCTATATTTGCTCGGACTAATTCAGTGATTCAATAATTCGTTAATTCGATGATTGAATTATCGAATCAGCGAATCATCAAATTATCGAATCAATTCATGGGTAAAATTATAGCAATAGCAAATCAAAAAGGCGGTGTGGGCAAAACCACTTCGGCCATCAATCTGGCAGCTAGCTTGGCTGTGTTAGAATACAAAACGTTATTGGTAGATGCCGACCCGCAAGCAAATTCCACATCGGGGTTAGGAATGAACCCCAAGGAAATCAAAAAGAGTATTTATGAATGCATGGTAGATGGCATCGATCCACAAGATGCCATTGTTAAAAACGACCTAAAGTATTTAGATATTCTTCCTTCGCACATCGACTTGGTAGGTGCTGAAGTAGAAATGGTAAATATCGATCATCGCGAAGAGAAAATGCGTAATGCATTGGCGCTCATTAAAAATAAATACGATTTCATTATTATCGATTGCTCCCCATCGCTTGGTTTAATCACCATCAATTCATTGACCGCAGCCGATTCGGTATTAATACCCGTACAGTGCGAATACTTTGCACTCGAAGGGCTGGGTAAATTATTAAATACGATAAAAATTATCCAAACTCGGCTAAATCCAAAGTTAGAAATCGAAGGCATCCTTCTCACTTTGTATGACTCGCGCACTTCACTAGGCAACCAAGTGGTAGAAGAAGTAAAGACACACTTCAAAAACATTGCCTTCAATACCATTATACCACGCAACGTGAAGCTGAGTGAATCGCCCAGTTTTGGATTACCAGCCATTGTACACGATGCCGAAAGTAAAGGAGCCATTAGCTACTTAAATCTGGCGCACGAAATCTTACACAAAAACGGTTTGTCGAAATGAGTAAAAAGAAAGCATTAGGCCGCGGGCTAAGCGCATTGCTGAGCGATACCCCCACCGAAGATAGATTAGAAGTAGATGTTACGTTGCCTGTTACCAACGGAATAGCAAATGGTAACATAAACGAAATTTCGATTGACGAAATTGAAACGAATCCGTTTCAGCCTCGCACCCATTTCGATAAAGATGCTTTGCAAGAATTATCTGAATCCATCAAAGTGCATGGCATCATTCAGCCCATAACAGTCCGCAAGCTAGCGCGCAACCAGTACCAATTGATTTCGGGCGAGCGTAGGTTTCAAGCCTCAAAACTTGCAGGATTAACTTCTATCCCTGCTTACATTCGCTCGGCTGACGATCAGCAAATGCTAGAGATGGCGCTGATCGAAAACATTCAGCGCGAAAACTTAAACCCAATTGAAATTTCATTAAGCTACCAACGATTAATTTCAGAATGTAACTTAAAGCAAGAAGAATTGGGTGAACGAGTTGGAAAAAATCGTTCGACTGTTACCAATTATTTGAGATTGTTAAAACTTCCGCCCGATATTCAAATTGCGCTGCGCGACAATAAGATTTCGATGGGCCATGCACGAGCTATCATAAATGTAGATAATGCCGATTCGCAACTTTTTATTGTAAAAAAGATACTGGCGGAGGACTTATCAGTGCGCAAAGTAGAGGAACTAGCCCGTGAGCTACTTACCAAAAAAGCACCAGCCGAACAGTCAAAATCAGAAGCACCCAGTGCCATAAAAGAAATTAACAATCTACAATCTAAGCTATCTTCGCATTTTGGCACGAAAGTTAGTGTAAAGAGCGATGGCAAAAGAGGCGATATTCGAATCCCTTTTTTATCCATCGAAGACCTGAATCGAATTTTAGATATACTGAAAGTTTAAATGAGCAGAAGCATTATTGGTATGTTGTTTCTTTTCCCTTTTCTCTGCTGCGGGCAAGAATTGAAAAAGGACTCAGCAGCCATTGCACCCTCCGATTCCATCATTCTAAGAAAAGGCAAAGTAGTTTCCATCGAAACCTATGCCCGAAGATTCAATCCGCGAAAAGCACTTTTGTTTTCAGCTATTTTACCCGGTATGGGGCAGGTCTACAACAAAAAATATTGGAAAGTTCCGTTAGTCTACGGTGGGCTTATTGGTTTGGGATTGGTAGTTGATTTTTACAATCAAGCAGGCAACAAATTTAGAAACGAACTTTTTGATTTACTAAATAGCCCGCCAGGCACAGTTTTAAGCCCAACCCTTGGCGCCAGCGAAGTAGTGCTAAGAAACAGAATTGATCTTGCCCAGCGGCAACGAGATTACTTCCTCATCTTTACTGGATTTGTTTATCTATTGCAATTGATTGATGCGCACGTTGACGCTCACCTAAAAGAGTTTGATCTAAACCCAAAATTAAAAGTATTGCTAGAACCAATGATGGACAGCAATTATTATACGGGAACCAGCACGGGGTTAAGCATCAAATTAAGGTTTTAATTTCCTTTCGCATTATGAACATACTGTTAATAGGTTATGGTAAAATGGGTAAAGCTATTGAATCCATCGCTCTTCAACGGGGACATTCGATTGTAGGCCGTGCCGATACGAAAGAAGACTTAGTAAAATTTGATGGTGCAGCCGATGTAGCCATCGAATTTTCACAACCTGAGGCAGCGATCGAAAATCTACATTTCTGCTTTGAGAAAAAGATACCTGTTGTATGCGGAACAACAGGATGGCTTCATCATCTTAAAGAAGTCGAATTGAGCTGCAAAGAAAAAAATGGAGGATTATTTTATGCGTCAAACTATAGTTTGGGGGTAAATTTATTTTTTAGGCTCAATGCGCAACTAGCTAAGATGATGAGCCAGTACCCAACTTATACCGTAAGTATTGACGAAACGCACCATACACAAAAAAAAGATGCGCCCAGCGGCACCGCCATCACCTTGGCAGAGGGAATTATCAATAACATACCGCTTATCAAAGAGTGGCACTTGGGCGAAACAAACAACAGTAGTTCGCTCGTTATTCACGCTCTTCGGGTAGACCCTGCACCGGGCACACATACGGTTAACTACCGATCGAGCATAGATGATATCGAAATTACACATACTGCTCACTCGCGTGAGGGCTTTGCGCAAGGCGCGGTGCTGGTGGCCGAATGGATGGCAGGCAGAAAAGGTATTTATTCGATGGACGACTTTTTGCCAGCCTAGTTTTACTAAGCCAAAATACGTTTCTTTACCAAAATTTTAATATAGCTATTATTATGAATTGGAAGTTCTGGAAGAAAAGTGAAGCAGAAAAGCAAGTAAAAAAATCGGCTCTGCGCGAGTGGTGGGATGCGGTGCTATTTGCCGTAGTGGCAGCCACATTAATCCGTTGGCTGATTATGGAAGCTTATACCATACCAACACCTTCCATGGAAAACTCGCTTTTGGTCGGAGATTTTTTATTTGTGAGCAAGTTTCATTATGGTACACGCACACCACGCACTCCTCTGCAAATTCCGCTCACCCATCAAAAAATCTGGTTCACCGAAATACCTTCTTACATACCCTCCATTCAACTGCCTACTTTCCGTTTACCGGGAATTACCTCGGTTAAAAATAATGATGTGGTTGTATTTAATGTGCCCCGAGTAGAAGAAAACAATTATGGAAATTATGATAAATCGACCTGGAAAGAATACCCGGTAGATTTAAAAACCAATTACATCAAGAGGTGCATTGCGATTGGTGGCGATGTATTGGAAATAAAAAACAAACAAGTATTTGTTAATGGTATCGCGGCACCGAATCCTCCAGATATGAGGTTTAAGTATCGTGTAATAGCCAAAGATAAAATCAATCAACGCAATATCGAATTACTTGGCTTAGATGGAGATGACTTTACCCAACTGAATCCGTATGGAATACCTGATTCGGTTCGATTAAGTAACACCTATTACCACATGAAGCTAACGAGCGAAAAAGCCGCTGAGATAGCTAAGCTTCCGTATATAAAGTCCATCGAAATAGAACGCGATGGAGAAGAGTCAGATCGATTCCCGTTCTCAAAATATACTGCTAGTTGGACGGGCAGCAACTATGGCCCATTGACAATGCCGAAGGAAGGAATGAAGATTTCAATAAATGACTCTACCCTTTCTATGTATGGCTACACGATCCAATCTTACGAGAATAATAAAGACGTGAAAATCGAAAATGGTAAACTGACCATCGAAGGAAAGGAAATTACCGAATATACTTTTAAGCAAAACTATTACTTTATGATGGGCGATAACCGAGACGACTCACTCGACTCGCGCTACTGGGGCTTTGTGCCAGAAGACCACATTGTAGGCAAAGGGTTCTTCATTTGGCTTTCGCTCGATAAGTACGGCACCTTCATCGATAAGATTAGATGGAATCGCTTCTTTAAGTTGATTAGGTAGACGCAAGTAGAAAGAAGTAAGACATTAGACGCCCTGCTCTCATAACCAGCGCAATCTTACTACTTACGTCTTGATGCTTATGTCCAATAAAATTACCAATCAACTTCTGGCAAATTTTTGCTTTTCAAATATCCGTTGGTTTTGCTAAATGGCTTTGAGCCAAAGAAACCATTGTAGGCCGAAAAAGGTGAAGGATGCGGAGACGCAATGACGTAGTGTTTTTGTCTGTCAATGATCTCACCTTTCTTTTGAGCATAGGCACCCCATAAAATAAAAACTAAATCTGTACGCTCGTCAGAAAGTACTTTTATTGCCGCATCGGTAAATTCTTCCCATCCCCTTTTTTGATGCGACCCTGGGGCAGATGCCCTGACTGTTAGCGTAGCATTAAGTAACAACACACCCTGATCTGCCCACCTCTGCAAATTTCCTGATGAAGGAATGGGTTTCCCCAAATCTTGATTCAACTCCTTAAAAATATTTACCAACGAAGGAGGTGGTTTTACACCATCATTTACCGAAAAACACAACCCATTTGCTTGCCCTTCGCCATGGTAAGGATCTTGACCAAGGATTACAACCTTTACTGCTTCAAAAGCACAACTATTGAATGCATTAAAAATTTGTTTGCCACTTGGGTAAACGCGCTGAGTAGCGTATTCGGTTTTTACGAACGTGGCTAATTCGATAAAATAGGGCTTCTCAAACTCGTTTACTAGTTTTTGTTTCCACGATGGGGCAATTGCTACTTCCATTAATAATTCGTTTTTGACAAATACACTACTTGAAGAATTGAAAATTAGAAAAATTTGATATTTTTGAAAGTATGGTAACTGAAATAACTGATGGCGTAAAGGTAATTGTTGAAACGGAGTATCAGCCTGCCTATTCGAGTCCGAGCCAATACCACTATGTATTCACGTACAAGATCACCATCGAGAACCATAGCGAGTTTACTATTCAATTAAAAAGAAGACACTGGCACATCCACGATGCAGGTTTTACCCCGCGCGAAGTAGAGGGCGAAGGCGTAGTGGGTATGCAGCCCCTACTCGAACCTGGGGAGGCTCACCAATATGTTTCGGGTTGCAATTTAAAATCGGGCTTGGGCAAAATGGTAGGCACTTACCAAATGGAGCGGATTGTTGATGGGACTATGTTTAACGTAAACATTCCAGAATTTGTAATGGTTTCGCCCATGCGATTAAATTAGTCAACGGTAAGAAAAAACGGCTTGACACTCTTTCACGTACAATCTTATCTGAGCCATTGGCTTAACAAGGTCGATGAACACTCCATTCACTCTCCTTTCTTTTTTGATTTTTATAAAAATGTAATTACAGGCAACGCCATCTCTACATCATTTGAAGCCATCGAAGAAACCAGAAAAAAACTACTCGCAAATCAAACCAAAATTAGCGTTCACGATCTGGGTGCACCTTCCAAGCATTTTAAAACCACTAACCGATTAGTTTCAGACATTGCAGCTACCAGCGTTAACGCTAAAGATTATTGCCAATTTTATTTTAGACTTGTCGAATACCTAGAAGCAAAAAATTGTGTTGAGTTAGGAACGAGTTTTGGCATTACCTCACTCTATCTTTCGCGATCTAAAAAATGCCACCTCACCACTTTTGAAGGGAACACCACTATTGCCGACATGGCATTAACCAATTTTGAAAATTTTGAAGCGAAAAATATCCGCTTAATTGAAGGTAACATTGACGATACGCTTCCCACATTTTTACAAACCCCGCAAAAAATTGACTTCGTATTGATGGATGCCAATCATCAATACCAACCCACCTTAAGTTATTTCGAGTGGTTATCAAAGCGGATGGCTGATAAGGGGGTAATTGTAGTGGACGATATCAACCACTCGTTACCCATGCAAAAAGCTTGGCGCGAACTAAAATCGCACGACTTGGTATATGGTTCGATTGATTTGTTTCGCTGTGGAATATTGTTCTTCGATCCTGCCCTAAACAAACAACACTACGTCTGTGGGCTTTAAGAGTTTATAATTCTCTATTTTTGACTTTTAATTATCGTTAAATGGAAAAAGTCGCACTACCTACCGAGCCCAAAAAGTCAAACAAATCGACCATTATTATAGCCGTATTGTTGGTGATCAATGTAATTCAGGGTGTAAAAATCTATATGGATAGCCAGCAAAAAGCGGTATTGAAAACCGAAAAGGCAAACGTGGAGGAGGATTTGGCTACCACCATGCAACGATTAAATGACGTAAAGTCTGAACTCGATCAAAAAATTGCCGACATTCAAAAGCTAGGAGGAAACATTGCCGACTTGGAAAAAGCCAAAGCAGAAGTTGAAAAAGAGTTACGCAGAAGCACGCAACGCAGCGCCAAAGCCGTAAAAGAATTAAAAGATAGGCTCGATGGCTACGAGCAATTGCTAAAATTGAAAGACGAAGAACTTGAAAAATTAAAAACTGTTAACAAAGAACTGTATAGCGAAAACAAAAACCTGAAAACCAAGCAAAATAAACTGAGCGACTCGATCACATCACTCTCAAAAAACAAAGAAGAACTTGCCGTAAAAGTAGCTTTGGCATCGCAATTAAAAGCCGAGAACATGGTAGTGAAGGCCGTTAACTCAAAAGGCAAAGAGCGTGATTCGCCTTTTAAAAACAGGCAACTCCAAAAAATCAAAGTAGAGTTTAATCTGGCCGAAAATAAAGTAGCACCCATTGAGGGCAAGAAAATAATGGTGCGCATTATCGATCAAAACAATCAGGTGATTTTTGATGTAGCAAAAGGATCGGGTACTTTTTTGCTAAGCGGGAAGGAAGAGTTTTATACAGCAGCTCAAGAAATATTGTTTGATAACACCAAACAAAAACTAACATTCTACTATGAAAAGGGCAGCGAATACGCAGAGGGAAATTATACATTGGAAGCGTATTGCGATACCTATAAAATCGGGTCTGTTACTTTTACAATAAAATAGGCTATTGTTGACATTGTAAGTGAACGATTTTGCAGGTTAAAAATGTTCGCTCTGATAAATCCGAAACGCCACACTTTTCGTAATTGATTTAAAAAACCTCTATGAAAAAAACCTTATTCAATACGATCATCTGCCTTTTGGCTATTTGTTCGATAGCTAAAGCTCAAACGCCACCTTCGCATGAAATCTACGACCGACTATTAAAGAAAAACGTTACTGCCGATGGCAAAGTAAATTACAAGGCATTTATCAAAGATTCGGTAGAACTTAATAAATACTTGGCCATTATTAGTGCCACTCCGCCAAACGAAAAAACGTGGAGCAAAAACGAGCAAATGGTTTTTTGGATCAATGCATACAACGCGTTCACAATAAAACTCATCACAAAATATTATCCAATCAAAAGCATTAAAGATATTGGCACCGGAATTCAGATTCCGTTTGTAAACACACCTTGGACCGTTCGATTCTTTAAGATTGGTACGGAGCGAATGGATTTAGACAACATTGAACATGGGCAACTTCGCAAGAAATTTGACGATGCCCGTGTGCACATGGCTTTGGTTTGTGCCAGTAAATCATGCCCCATTTTATTGAACGAAGCCTATGACGCCAAAAGAATGGACGAACAATTGGCAAAGCAAGCTCGGGCATTTTTAGCCGATCCATTCCGCAATAAAATGTCAGAAAACAAACCCCAGTTAAGCATGATTTTTAAGTGGTATGGGGGCGATTTCAATAAGAAAGGAGGTTCGGTAAGAAATTTTGTAAACGCCCACTCGGATGTAAAAGTAAAGCCAGAGGCTAAATTATCGTATTTAGATTATGATTGGGGGCTAAATGAGCAGCCTTGAAATCAAGTTTACAGTAGGCAAAATTTTGTCAGAACGAGCTTTTAAGTTGGCCTTCTGGCAAACGCTTTACCATCTGCCTATTGTTAATTGTCTATTTTTAACAGCATCATTGTCGATTCCCCATTTTTCCGTACCTTTGCGCCTCATTTTAAAACAATTGTTAAACCCATGAAAAATTACGAGACGGTATTCATTTTAAACCCCGTTTTGTCTGAAGATCAGGCAAAGGATACTGTCGAGAAGTTCGTGAAGTTATTAACGAAGGCAAAAGCCAACGTTATCAACGTAGAAAAGTGGGGACTTAAGAAGATGGCTTACCCCATCCAAAACAAGTCTACCGGTTTCTATAACCTCATCGAATTCGCGACAGCAGAGAACACACTCATCAACACACTCGAAACAGAGTATAGACGCGATGAGTCGGTAATGCGATTTATGACAATCGTATTAGACAAGCATTCAATCGTGTATAACGAGCGCAGACGTAAAGGAGAGTTTAACAGAACCAAAAAACAAGCACCGCGCAAAGAAGCGGCATAAGGTATGACACTAGTAAACGAATCAGTAAAGCGTGCCGAGGTAAAACCTAAATATTGCCGCTTTAAGAAAAATGGAATAAAGTACATTGATTACAAGGATGCCGATTTCTTGTTGAAATTTATCAACGAGCAGGGAAAAATCCTTCCTCGCAGATTGACAGGAAACAGCTGGAAATATCAAAATAAAATTTCGCAAGCTGTAAAGCGTGCACGCCACGTAGCTATTCTTCCGTATTTGGCCGACCAAATGAAATAACCAAAACCTGTAACACCTATGGAAATAATTTTGAAACAAGACGTAACAGGACTCGGTTACAAAAACGATACAGTAAAAGTAAAGCCCGGGTACGGTAGAAATTACCTGATCCCCAATGGCGTTGCCCTTATTGCCAACGAGTCGAATAAAAGAATGACTGCCGAGAACATCCGTCAGGCAGCCCACAAAGCTGCCAAGGTAAAGCAAGACGCAGAAGCATTGGTAGCCAAAATTGGCGAGTTGACTATTGAGCTTGGCACAAAGGCTGGTGAAAGCGGAAAGATATTTGGTGCCGTTACTGCGGTGCAAGTTTCTGATGCGCTAAAGGCGAAAGGTTTCGATGTAGATCGCAAGAAAATAAGCTTCAAAGATCAGCCGAAGCAACTAGGCACTTACACAGCTTACCTAGATTTACACAAAGAGGTGAAGCACACCATAACGGTGAACGTAGTAGCTGAATAAAGAGTTAAAAATTTAATCTACAAAGAGCCTCTGAGAAATCAGGGGCTTTTTTTTGATACAATCTAGCTGCCTCGCATCTCAGTCGTCCATGCTACCATCAAAAAAAGGCAGACTTGATAGTTTGTGAGTTATCGAAAAATATTTTTTGCAACATCAGCAATCAAACGCTCAATCGACCTATCTAAAATTTCAAATACTTCTTGAAAATCTTTTTCTGTTCCATAATACGGATCGGGAACATCGCCCAACACAGAATCATATTCACGCATCAATCTTATTTTGTTTTTAAAATTATCAGCGTTACCAAGTTTTAAAATATTGCTCAGGTTGTTTTGATCCATCGCCAAAATCAAATCAAATTTTTCTAAGTCAGAAGGGTGAAGTTGCCTGCCTACGTGATTAATTTCGACTCCGTTTTTACTTGCATTTTTAATCGTTCGATGATCAGGGCTATCGCCAATATGGTAATTGGCAGTTCCGCAAGAGTCTGCCTCAAAAAAACCATCTAAGCCATACTTTCTAGTTTTATGGTTAAATATGGCTTCGGCCAACGGAGAGCGGCAAATATTGCCTAAACAAACGAATAACACCTTAATCATGCCCAAAAGTAAGATCTGCAAGGTTACAAAAAATAATGCCTTCGTATTTATAACCGCATAGTACGTAGTACACCTTTGGTTAAGTCTGGCCCCTTCAAACGAGAAGGGGCCTTTCTTTTTTAGATGTCATTCTATTTCAAGTAATTTCTACCTTTGAAGAATAACCAATCTTACTAATCATGGACTTCATTAAAGTGACCGAACAAAAAGAGCCCTTTGTTGCGCTAATTGAATTAAACAGACCAAAAGAATTAAATGCACTCAATCATCAACTAATGACGGAGTTGCTAATGGCACTACAACAGTTAGATAAAAACGATCTGGTACGCGCCATCGTACTTACGGGAAATGAAAAAGCGTTTGCCGCTGGGGCGGACATCAAAGAAATGGCGGAAAAGACTGCCATCGAAATGCACCTGATGGATCGTTTCACTACGTGGGATCAAATACGCAAAACAAAGAAGCCAATCATTGCTGCGGTAAGCGGCTTTGCATTGGGCGGTGGCTGCGAATTAACCATGATGTGCGACATGATCATTGCATCTGAAACGGCAAAGTTTGGCCAGCCCGAAATAAAAATAGGAACGATACCCGGTGCAGGCGGCACACAACGATTAACAAAAGCTGTGGGCAAAGCCAAAGCAATGGAACTAATACTTACCGGCAGATTTCTTTCGGCAGAGGAAGCCCATTTTTATGGTTTGGTAAATAAAGTAGTTCCTGTTGAAATGTATTTGCACGAAGCACTCCAACTCGCTAAAGAAATTGCGCAGGTATCGCCAGTGGCAGTACAGTTAGCAAAGGAAGCAATCAACCGATCGTTTGAAACGCAATTGGATGAAGGCTTGGCCTACGAGCGCAAAAATTTCTATTTAACATTTGCCAGCGAAGACCAGAAAGAAGGCATGAAAGCTTTTATTGAAAAACGAAAGCCCGAATACAAAGGGAAATAGAAAAGAAAACAGAAAATAGAAGGCATAAAAAAAGCGAGAAGTCACTCTCGCTTTTTTTTTGAATAAATACAGTACTTATCTAACACTAAAGCCGAAGCCTAAGCTAAGAGAATTATATGTTTGGAATGTATAATCTCCGTGAAGGGTAAAGATGGCAAATTTCAATCGCAAACCAGCTGTTATACGAGGTCCGGAGTTACTATTTGAAATAGAAATCGGATCTGTAACCTTAGCTATGCCCGTATTATCTAAATCGAAGGTACCCTTTACGTTAAGGTCTGAGCTAACAAAATTATATCCTAGTCCACCATAAAGAGTGAGTACAGATATCTTCTTCGAAATCAAACCTTGAATGGTTGTTGCCGTTGTGCTGAAGTTTGCCTTTTGATCGGGCTTAGCAGAATTTAAACTGACATCGAATTTTAACGAGGTGTAGCCAAAGAAACCTGAAAGATCAAAAGGTAATTTTTTTACTCCTGGTATGTATTGCTTAATATCGTGCATAACACCAAAACCAAACATACTTACGCTGCCAGGGTTAGATCCGCCACCAATGCTAGTGCTAGGGAAAAACCGTACTTTCAAGTCTGTACCTTTGGGTAATCCAATACCTAATTGAACCATGGCCATAGGTGCTGCGTTGCCAACCAAAGGCAAGTTCAAATCGAGCCCAGGTGGGCCATCAATAAATTCACCCGTTGTTTTATCTTGATATCGAGGCCGAGTTCCATCTCCAAAAATAGTAGATACTTCTCCGCTCCCTGTAGAGGGGGCAGAAGTCAATGTGAGGCGTTGCAAGACGTTATTATCTACCCTGTATTTAAAATCAGAGTTTGGGAAAAAAATAGGAGATGCGGTAAGTGTCAAGTCAAAGCCAAATAGTTTGTGAGCCGCAGCGGTATTATACCATCCTTGGTTTAGCCCAAAGCCAATGGTGTTGAGTGCAGGGGTGACATATCCTTTTACCAAATAATTTGCGTCAGCTGCACTACCTTTGATGAGATCATCAATATCAGATTGAGCAACAGCCGAAATACTTACTGCTACCATTAATAGACTTAGCATTTTTTTCATAGAACAAGATTTACAGTTTAAATAAGATTTTCAATTTGTGTTAGGTTTCAGATATTTTCAAAAATAAATCAATTTTTAGGAATAATTTGCGATTTGTTTACCAGATGAGCATAATCATTTATAATATTTCTATTCAATTACTAGCGACTATTTATCGAATAGTGGCTGTGGTTAATGCAAAAGCAAACCTATTTGTAAGCGGCCGGAAAGGAATTTTTAAAAAAATAGCCGCACACTACCCTACCCCCATCTCAAATGTAGTTTGGGTTCATTGTGCTTCGCTGGGCGAGTTTGAACAAGGCAGACCAATTATTGAAGCGATCAAAAAACAGTTTCCACAGGCAAAAATACTTCTCACTTTTTTTTCGCCATCTGGCTACGAAAATCAAAAATCGTACAAAGAAGCCGATGCTGTTTTTTACTTACCATGGGACACCAAAAAAAATGCACAACAATTTGTTGATATCACAAAACCCGTTTTAGCAATTTTTATCAAATACGAATTTTGGTATCATTATTCAGAGGCATTAAAAACCAAATCAGTACCCCTCCTATCGGTATCGTGTATACTGAGACCCGATCAGGCAATTTTTAAAAGTTACGGTACTATCTTTAGAAAGACGCTCCATAATTTTGATCACTTTTTTGTACAAAATATCGAAACATTAGAGCTGTTGAAAACAATTGGAATAACGGGGACACTTTCTGGAGACACTCGTTTCGATAGGGTCGATCAGCTCACCAAACTAAGCGATGGAATTGAAATTGTAGAAAAATTTAAAAACAACACCAAGCTACTGGTGGCCGGAAGTTGCTGGAAAGAAGACATTGAAGTGTTGAGTCCTTTTATTTACGACAACCACGCACAGCTAAAATTTATTGTTGCACCGCACGAATTATCGGAGCAATCGGTTAGATTAATTGAAGAATCTATTTCAGTCAAGTCAGTTAGGTATTCGCAAGCTGGCATCAACGTGCATGAATTTGATGTATTGATTATTGATAACGTTGGGCTTCTATCGAGGATATACCGCTACGGAGAGTTTGCTTTTATAGGTGGTGGCTTTCGCACAGGCTTGCACAACATTTTAGAGGCGGCCTGCTACGGAGTGCCCATCTTTTTTGGAAATAAGAGCTATGATAAATTTAAGGAAGCTCAAGATTTGATTATGCGTGGTGGAGCTTTTGAAGTGAGCGATTATACAGACCTAAAACAGAAATACGAATCGCTCAATAACCATCCTGAAAATTTTCTTCTGGCTTGCGAAGTAACACGCGCATACGTGGAAGAAAATATCGGTGCTACAAAAAAAATATTAGCGTATTGCTCGAAAATACTTTCTGCTAAATGAAAGCGACTGTCATAAAATCAACAGGCTCTTGGTATGAAGTACTTACTGATGGAGGGGAGAAGGTAAACTGCCGTATAAAAGGTAAAATCAGGCTAGACGATAGCAAAGAAACCAATCCTGTTGCGGTGGGCGATTTTGTTGAGTTTGAAGAAGAGGGCACTAACGGAGTTATCAACGAAATACTTCCTCGCAAAAACCACATTTTGCGTCAAGCGGTAAAAAAATCGAGCCACTCGCACATCTTGGCGGCCAACATCGATCAAGCGCTGCTTGTAGTTACGCTGAAGCAACCCCGCACTTCGCTTGGGTTTATAGATCGTTTTATCATTTCTGCTGAAGCCTATCGAATTCCTCAAATTATCTTTTTCAATAAGGCCGATACCCTTACCGAAGAACAGGTGGAAGAAACCAATCAACTGATTTTACTCTACCAATCGCTTGGCATAACCGCTAAAAGTATTTCTGCATTGAATGAAGATGTAGGTGCGCTGCTAGAAATGCTAGACGGAAAAATTACTCTGATGGCTGGCCACTCGGGTGTTGGGAAATCAACCTTACTTAATCGCATTTCGCCCGCATTCAATCAGGCAACGAAGGCCATCTCACACTTTTCACAAAAAGGCACGCACACCACCACTTTTGCTGAGATGTTCAAACTCAACTCAACCACTTCGATTATTGATACACCCGGTGTTAAAGAGTGGGGATTAGCTGACATGAGTGAGCAAGAAATTTCTGACTACTTTGTTGAAATGAGAAACGTACGGTTGGGCTGCAAGTTTGGGTCAAAATGCCTGCACCTTCACGAGCCTGGCTGTGCTGTGAAAGTGGCCGTTGAAAACGGTGAAATTTCTGAATCTCGGTTTAATAGCTACCTGAGCATGGTAGCTGGAGAAGATAATCGCAAATAAAATTTTAAAAAAGCTATCGTCAATTGAAAATCAAATTGCCGTAGCGAAAGTAAAGCCTCGTATCGCACTCTTTTTTTTAGAGCCTCATGTTCTGTTGAGGTTTTGTTTAGACGAAAAATCTTTTCGCACACTTTCAATGTTGACCAACGTTGCTTATTCCCCCTGCGAAATTGTAAATCGGAAAGAGAACCGCTGACCATTCTTTTTTTTACGAGGACTTGATCAGAATAGCAAAAAAGAAAATTCCGAGAAGCTCGGATTAAAAAATCAAAATCTTCAAACGCTAACTCTTCATCATATCCGCCAATAGTTTCAATCACTTTCTTGCGGTACATAATGGTAGGAGAAAGAATAAAATACCTACTGATTAGCGAAAGGTAAACATCGCCTGTTGGTACAAAATGATGCAAAAACCGATCTGAGTGACGCCTTAAAAAAAAACCTTGCTCGTTGATAATCTCTCCATCTGAAAAATGGACACCAAAATTACTTCCCCTGTTTTGAAGATCGGTTACACCAACCTCTATCCTATTTGGCAATAAAATATCATCGGCAGACAAGTCAATTATATATTGACCTGTTGATAGGGAAACTGCTTCGTTTAGAGTTTTAGTATATCCCACGTTAGAAGTGTGATGGATAAACTGTACTTCGGGATGATTGACTAAACTACTTTTTATTTTAACCACGCTGCCATCTGTGCTCCCATCATCCACTACAATTAATTGAATTGTATGATACGTTTGATCGAACACCGATTTAATGGCGGCTTCGACAAATCGTTCGTGATTGTAGCAGATACAAATAATGGTCACTTGCGGGGCCTCCATTTCAAAAAGATTTTGAAAAAATAAATTTATCAGAAGGCTTGCCCCCCACGCTTTCTTTGAAGTGTTGCAACGACTTATTCAAGTTGCCATTAACGTTTGATGTCCCCAAATCCATCATTACAAAACCATTTTCTAAAGCATACGAATATATACCACTCAATAACATTGTTATAGGACTTAGCTTATCATGCAATTTACTATGGTCGTAATAAAACGTATACAGTATTTGCGGACTTACACGTATGCAAATAGCAGCCGCAATCAATTCGGTTTCTTCAACAACAGTAAAAAAAAGAAATTCAGATGGAAAAATTTCTACCGCTTGCGACAGTGCTTGTTGGGTCATTGAAAGTTGGTATCCCTTCTTGCGTCTTTGTTCTTCAATAAAAGCATAAACAGTTTCAAAATCACTTTGTGGATTTTGCAAAAAAGTAAACCGACTTAAGCATTTCAACAGTTTTTGCTTTTTTGAAATAACTATTTTCTTAACGAAAGGTGTCTTGTTTATTCTTATTATGCTCGTTGCCTCTCGGTCTATTGTAAATTTTTTTCTACTCAGTGCATTCTTTACTTCTTTTGCTTGCTTGGGCATATATGCTGCTGGATGACTTTTGATGATGAGGGACTTACACCCTTTGTTCTTTAAGTCATCCAAAATAAAAGAAAGCCATTCATCAAACTCGCTATCGCTCAATTCATCAAAAAAATCAAATGAACCAAATGGGGCACGAAGTGGACTTTGAGCAGCCGACTCGTGAATATTAAAATGAATAATAGCCTTTACTCGATTGCCCTTTTCAATGCCATAGCAAAACCAGCCTTCCTTCGATTGAAGAACTAAATGTGCTTTTCGATTAAATAAAAAAGTCCCTGGGTCGGGACTGAAATCTTCTAATCGTTTACAAAAGAAATGCAGATTACTCAAGGGATAAACTAATAAGGTATACCAATTTTTTTGTAGATGAAATGCATCAGCCACGCAGGGCCAATCATTAAAAACTGTACGTCTTTTAAAAACGAAGGCTTCTTTCCCTCCACCTTATGCCCATAGAATTGGCCAATCCAAGCTAATACAAAAATACCAAGGCACACGGCCCACAACGGTGCTATATTGGCAACCGTAATACGTTGCATGGCAAACAAACAAAGAGAACCAAACAACAGCATGCCCACTGCAAGCGGTATTGAAAGTGTTAGGTAGTAAATTAATGCTAGAGCCAACATTACAGCTGCCCAGTTGGCATACATTGTACCTTCGCCCAAAATGCCAGTTAAAAAACCAGCAGGGATAGAACCGATTAAGCCCACCACGCTAAAAAAAATAAGAGGGACACAAATCCAATGAATCAATTTATTGGTAGCGTTTTGGTGGCTCTCGCCATATTCTGAAAGAAGTGCATCAATTTTTCTCATGGCTTTTAAATTGGTGAATCAAATTTACTTTAATGAACCGAACTTCTCAAGCCTTGGTCTTCACTTTACTCCATTCTTTAAATTGCCAATGAACAATACCTGTTGTCAAGTGATTGCCTTTTAAATCGTGGATCGCCACCTCACATGGTACCACTACAGAATCTTGTCTTTTAAGAGGGGTGATGATTCTTTCGTCAATCCATTCTTTTGAAATTGTAAATTCAGCGGTAGCGTCTATTTTTCCTTGGTAGAGGTAATTTACTTCTAAACGCTGCAAAATCATTCGATACTTTTTCATGTCTAACTTACTGAGCAACAAAAATCCGGTGGCAAATTCTGAGATGGTTGCCAGTCCGCAAGCATGCAATCCTTTTATGTGATTAAAGTTCCGTTTCTTATAAGGCATGATGGTTTTGAGGCGATAGTCGCCAATTTCGACAATCTTAAAACCATGTGGTTTATTGAAAGGCACCATACGGTAGAGCGCCCAGTTAAGTAGTTTCAAATAAAAAGTTGAATGTTTTGCTTTTTCAACTATTTTGGCGGGATCAAACATGAGCAGGTACTATTTATTGATTTACGATTTAATGTTGTTAAGTTGAGCCCTTTTTTAAACCTCACCTTATTCCTCTCCAGAAGGGAGGAAATTGCTGGAACTTAACTTAACAACATTGAATTACGATTTACAATTTTAACTCCATAATTTAATACACGATGAAAAAAATAGTCATTTTAGGAGCGGGGCTAGTTGGAAAGGCTATGGCCATTGATCTGGCCAAAAACTTTGAGGTCACTTCTGTAGATATTAATGAACAAGCCCTTACCGAAGTGAAAAAGCACGGCATTAAAACCATGCAACTTGACCTTTCCAACCAGTCTTTGCTGGCTACTACCGTAGCTCCCTTTGACTTGGTGATTGGAGCAGTACCTGGCTTTATGGGATTGCAAACCGCCCGCACCGTAATAGAGGCAGGTAAAAACATGGTCGATATTTCTTTTTTTTCTGAAGACGCTTTTCAACTCGATGAGTTGGCAAAAAAGAAAAACGTAACTATTGTAACTGATTGTGGTGTTGCCCCAGGCATGGGCAATATTATTTTGGGGTATCATAACAAGCGCATGAAAATTGATACGTATGAATGCCTCGTGGGCGGATTGCCCGTGGTGCGAGAGTGGCCGTACGAATACAAGGCGGTATTCTCTCCAATTGATGTGATCGAAGAATACATTCGCCCTGCACGTTACGTTCAAAATAGTGCTGTGGTCATTCGCGAGGCCTTGTCAGATGCAGAACTCATCCACTTCAATGGCGTGGGTACATTAGAGTCGTGGAATTCGGATGGCCTGCGATCGTTAATCAAAACAATGCCCAACATCCCTAACATGATCGAGAAAACACTGCGCTACCCGGGCTGCGTAGAATACCTGCGCGTGCTGCGCGAATCGGGTTTCTTTTCTTACGAAGAAATGGATGTGCGCGGAGTAAAAGTTAGACCTATTGATGTCACAGCGAAATTGCTTTTCCCTAAATGGAAACTGAAACCGGGCGAAGAAGAATTTACCGTAATGAGAATTCGCATGGTAGGAACAGAAGCTGGCAAGGCAACAAATTATGAGTACAATCTACTTGATCGCACGGAACGATCTACCGGAACACTTTCGATGGCACGCACCACGGGCTATACCTGCACGGCCGTTGCCAACTTAGTGCTTAACGGACAGTACTCGCGCAAAGGCATCAGCCCACCAGAATACGTAGGCGAAGAGGAAACCCATTTTAATTTCGTGGTAGACTATTTAAAAAATAGAGGGGTGCATTATCAGGTTTCGGTGAATGGGAAGGTGTAAAAGAATTAAAAACCTTTAACCATACTAAAGATGAAATATTGACTCTCTATTATCTTGCACGTAACTATTACCTTTTAAAAGTTGTTTATAACGATGATTCATAACTAGAAATGAAATTAAAACGAATGCTTACCTTTGTCACTAAGTCTTTTTAACTGTTCGCATAATGACCATTCATCGTGAAGGCCGCGCCCTACTTTTTGTTCTATTAGTTATTTTATTTGGCCTCAACTGGGGGATTTCATTTTTATGGCCTCAGCCAATTATTCAAAATATCTTTATTGTTGTCAGCATTGCATTTTATCTGCTGATCCTTCAGTTTTTTCGTATTCCTATTTTCACTGTTCAAAAAAATGAAAGCCAACTATTGGCCCCTGCCGATGGTAAGGTGGTGGTGATTGAAGAAACCGAAGAGCCTGAATACCTAAAATCAAAACGTAAACAGGTTTCTATATTCATGTCGCCCATCAATGTGCATATCAATCGCATGCCCGTGGCGGGTAAGATTTCGTATACTAAATACCATCCGGGAAAATACTTGGTGGCCTGGCATCCAAAATCAAGTACCGAAAATGAGCGAACGACCATTGTAGCTAAAATGAAAGATGGAACAGAAATTTTGTTTAGGCAGATAGCTGGGGCACTAGCCCGAAGAATAAAGTGGTATGTAAAAGAAGGCCAGCAACTCGATCAAGGCGATGAATTTGGTTTTATTAAATTCGGGTCGAGGGTGGATATTTTTCTCCCACTAGATGCCAAAGTGCTGGTAAAAATTGGCGACATCACGAAAGGAGGTAAAACCATCATTGCCGAACTATAGCCAATCAGGCTTCAATTGAAGCCTTTCCTATTTTGTTTTGCCGAACGGGCGTTATTGTAGCCATCATTGCCTACCTTTGAGGCGTAAATTGTTTATCAATGCTTTGCGAAATCCAATAACTAAAGTGATTTTTCGTTTAAGCATCAATCACTAAATATTACTAATGACATTAAACCTTAATCATATCAAGTTCGCCCCCAAGCAACAAGATTTTTTTATTACGCTAAGCCAGCGTGTAAATTCATACTTCAAAACTAACAATATAGAAAAAACAGGCAACGCAGAGATGGTGATAAAAACCATTTTCATGTTTGCTCTTTACTTTTCCCCCTATTTTCTATTGATTAGTGGATTATTTACCTCAGCATGGGCGTTGATTTTACTATGCATCGTGATGGGATTTGGAAAAGCTGGAATTGGGTTATCTGTCATGCACGATGCTAATCATGGCGCATACTCAACTAAACAATGGGTAAATACCCTTTTGGGCTTTTCGTTAAACGTAATCGGTGGCCATGCATTTAACTGGCGAATACAGCACAACGTGCTCCACCATACTTACACTAATGTGCACGATATAGATGAAGACATCAGCCCACGTGGTGTGCTGAGAATGGCCCCCAGCTCAAAGTGGATACCGATGCATAAATATCAACATCTTTATGCGTGGTTTTTTTACGGCCTAATGACCTTCGTATGGATTGTAATTAAAGATTACTATCGCCTTACAAAATATTACAAAGAAGGATTGGTAAAAAAGCAGAAGAGTTCGGTAGGGATGGAATGGATTATTTTGCTTGTTACTAAGATCAGTTATCTTGCTTATACTTTCGTGATTCCTATCATGATTGGATTTACGTTTTGGCAAGTCCTTGTCGGCTTTCTGATTATGCATTATGTAGCTGGATTTATTTTAGCTGTAATTTTTCAACCCGCGCATGTTATTGAAGGTACTGAATATCCCATTCCAGACGACCAAGGTAATTTAGAAAACAATTGGGCCATTCATCAATTACATACTACCACCAATTTCGGCCATAAAGAAAAACTGTTTTCATGGTATGTGGGTGGACTAAATTATCAGGTAGAGCACCATTTGTTTCCAAATATTTGCCATGTGCACTATCGCGAAATAGCAAAGATTGTAGAGCAAACAACCAAAGAGTTCGGATTGCCCTATAAATCTAAAGACACCTTTTTTGAAGCAGTGGCTGCCCATGCAAAACAACTAAAAATGCTAGGCGAAAAACCTAAAGAAATGAGTGGCGAAATGGCAATTGCTTAACTAACAAATGCTCAGCAAAGAAGAGGTTGCCTTTTGCTAACCTCTTTTTTTTGCACTGAATCATAAATCTATTGAAGTATTCTATCGATTGATGACCAAAGTCTAGTATCTGACTTATTTCAGTACCACTACTGTAATTCCATCTCCACCCCTTTCCACATGCTCATCTTTGACAGATACCACACTTTTGTTTCTCCTTAGCTGTTCACGCACTACCTTGCGCAAAACGCCCTCTCCCTTTCCGTGCAATATTTTAAGCTCGGCTTGGCTAAGCAAAATGGCATTATCCATAAACTCTTCCAGCATTGCGCTCACTTCTTCTGCCCGCTTGCCGCGGATGTCCAAAGTCGGGATAAATGTTGCTTGCTTACTCAGTATATCAACCCCAAAAACCCTCTTATTTTTAACTTCGTAGTTAGGTACAACCAAATCGCTGCGCACCAGTTGAGCGAGCTTTAGATGTGATTGAATAATTCCGAATTGCACAACAACAGAATTACCTTTAATCGAAAGTATAGTGCCCGTAACTTCTTGGCCAATCATGCGAACTTTATCACCAACCTCCAATTTCACCTCCATTGGAACTGGAATAGAATTCTGTTCTGGCTCAATCTTTTTTGCAAGATCGGTAAGGCCAGCCCTCACTTTGCGAGTTTCTTTCTTCTCTGCTTTGTTTTCTTGAATATGCCGAATCGTCTTCTCTATTTCTCGGTTTGTTTCCTTAAGTAGGGATGAAGCTTCGATTTTTGCTTTGTTGATAATCTCCTTCTTCTTCGCCTCTAGTTCAGTAGCAAGCGCTTCGTATCTTTTTAATGATTGATTTAGTTGATTTTCTTTGCCCGCCCACTCACGTTGCTTTTTTTCGAGGGCTAGTTTCTCCTCGGCCACCGATTTCATCAACGCTTCGAGGCCGATTAGATCTTTGCCTATTAGCGTTTCGGCCTGCTGAATAGTTATTCGTGGCAATCCGATTTTACGGGCAATCTCGAGCGCAAAAGAACTTCCAGGTTTACCTATTTCCAATTTAAATAAAGGCTCTAAGTTTTTGGTGTCGAATTGCATCGATCCGTTTTTTATACCGCTCGCCTTCTCTGCAAATAATTTTAGATTGTAATAATGAGTAGTTGCAATACCCCATACCTTTCTTTCCAACAAGGATGCTAAAATTGCCTCGGCTATGCCGCCACCAAAATTAGGATCTGTACCTGCGCCTAATTCATCCATTAAAACCAATGTTTTAGAATTAGCATTTGCCAAGAAATGATTCATGTTCTTTAAATGAGAACTGTACGTACTCAAATCATTTTCCATGGACTGCTGATCGCCAATATCAAGAAAGATGCGATCGAAAATACCAATAGTAGATCGCTCATCTAATGGAACTAATAACCCACATTGAATCATGTATTGAATAAGTCCTACCGTTTTTAGGCAAACCGATTTACCGCCTGCGTTAGGTCCCGAAACCAAAAGGAATTGAGACTGATGCGAGAGGTCGATATCGAGAGGAACTATATTCTTGCCAACTTGCAGCAACGTTAAGTACAAGAGCGGATGCCTCGCTTGCATCCAATTCAAATCTGCTGTATCGACTAACTTTGGTAAACATGCGTTCAGCTCCAGTGCAAACTTCGCCTTGGCCTTAACAAAATCGAGGGTCGCTAAAAAGGAAAAAGCATACTTAACATCTTCTAGATTATAGCGTAAAAGACGCGTGAGCTCTTTTAATATCTTCACAACCTCTCTTCGCTGGGCATGTAATAAATCGCGTATTTCATTGTTCGCTTCTAATACTTCAGTAGGCTCCATGTAAATGGTTTGCCCGGTGGCCGACTCATCTACAATAAAACCTTTCAGTTTGCGCTTATGCTCTGCCAATACCGGAATTACCATCCTGCCATCGCGGATGGTTAATGAGGCACCCTCGGGCACCCAGCCGCTACCAATCGCCTGCCGAAAGAGTTGATCTGTTAACTTCCTAACTTTTCCCTCTTCTTCCTTTAGTCGTTTTCTGATCCGCTGCAATTCGCTGCTGGCATTGTCCTTAATTTTACCAGCATCATCAAACGTAGCATCTAATTGATTTACTACGCTGAGTTGCAGTTGAATTGCCGATGAAAGTAAACTCAACTGAGGATAATTTTCCGTAGTGCTGAAAAATGCTTTACAAGCCAACACACTTTTCAGCGAAAGCACCATTTCACGCAAGCTATCTTCTTCAATAAAAGTATCTTCAATTAAAATAATTGGATATGACTCTATCGGATCAAAAAAATGTAGGGACGGGAATTTTTCTTGGCTCTGGAGGATTTGCTTAAACTCATTGGCTTGGTCTAGCAACTTTCTAATAAAAATAAAATTAGAAGAAAAGCGTATCTCGCCTACCCTCTTTACACCTAGCGAGCTACTGCAATTGCTTGTTAACTTAGCTGTGATTTGATCAAACCCTATTTTAGCCTCAAAGTCTTTCGGGAATATCATCGATTACTCGCCATCAAAATTATCGAAATAAGTAAAATCATCGGTAATCAGTCCATTCTCGATAGTGAAAATGGTGCAAATCGGCAACTCAAATTTTACTTGATCAGAGCCAGTACCACTTGATACAAATTCTACAATTATATGATTTTGGCCTGATGAATAAGTACGGATAATTTGATCATGAAGATCAGGAAAAAATTTTGCTAGTTCTGTGTATTTTTCAATGGTTTGTTGACGAGTTTGTTTTACAACGCCATACCCGAGAGAGGGATCTTTAAAATTTGTAGTATCGGCATACAATGATGCCATATTAACAAAATCATGATTGTTAAAATACTCAAAGTACTGCTTCACTAACTCTTCGTTTGCAGTCGAGCCACCTGATTTTTGGCTTTGCTCTTTGCAAGAAAATAAGTTAAACAATAGAATGAAGATCAATAGCTTTTTCACTTGTTGCAGGTTAAATTCTAGAAAATCAATTAGTCTGTTGCTCGCGAAGGTTCAATGAATCGATCACCACATCATAAACTTGCTCCATTTGCTTAGGATGATCTAAGTAATATTGATAAGTAAGTTTTAAGGTTGAGTCGGTAAGGTTGTACTTTTTTAGTAGCTTGGTTTCGTAGGGAACAAACAAATGAATGACAGAATCTACCGCCAATGGCCTTCCTTCCATGCGCGCCTCGGCCAAGTACATTTCAATCAAAAAAGAAGATAGCTCTTGCTGAGACAATATGCTATTTTTTTCGTCTACGGAAGCTTGTTTTGGCGAACAGCCTGAATAGATTACCATAAAGATTGCTGCCGCTAGACATACTATTGTTTTGCCAATCGCTTCAATAAAAAAACCGCCTCTATTGCTATCCATTCATCTAAAAGATAAGGTGCTAAATTAACCATATTTCTTATTTTTGCTGCTTGATAGGCTAGCTAGCGTGAAAGAACTTCTTAAAAAACTAAGGAAATACGAAATCCAGATTCGGAAAGCGGTAAACAGCCAAATGCAGGGTGACTACCACTCCATTTTTAAAGGTACTGGCTTAGAGTTTGACGATGTGCGCCCCTATCAGTATGGAGATGACATTAGAACCATCGACTGGAACGTATCGGCCAAAGGGCACGGCACCTTTGTAAAAACCTTTAAAGAAGAAAAAGAGCAAACGATTTTTTTTATTATTGATGTAAGTGCCTCGCAAGACATTGGCACACCCGGCAAAACAAAAGTGGACGTTGGCAAAGAAGTATGCGGTGTGCTGGCACTATCTGGAGCGAAAGAATCGAGTCAGATTGGATTGATCTGCTACTCAGACGAACGTGAAAAATTCATAAAACCAAAAAAGGGTATTCAGCAAGCCTACGATATTATCTATAATATTTTTAAGCTAGAACCTAAATCGCTAAAAACAAGTTTAACCAAAGCCATTTCATTCGCGCTAAATTCCATCAAACGAAGAAGTGTTATTGTATTGATCTCAGATTTTATTGATGAAGGCTACCATCATAATTTAAAATCGTTAGCACGCAGGCATGACTTGGTAATGATAAAGATTAGCGACAAGCGCGAAACTGAATTACCAAAACTCGGTATCATACCTGTGCTAGATAAAGAAACAAAAAAAACGATTTGGGTAAATACGTCCTTCGGTGGGTTTCGTGGGGCCATTGCTTCGCACCATGGAGCAAGGCAAACTGAGTTGGCTGAATTTAGCCGAAAACACCAAATCAATTTTATTTCGATAGATACCAACGAAGACTACGTACCCAAATTATTGAAGTTGTTTAAAGTGAGGAATAAATCATTTAAAAGTGTGTAGCAGGGTTTTCGTTTCAATCATCTTCTCGTTTTCAGTTACTCTTTCGTTTAGTCAGAATGTAAAGGTGCGCGGCTATTTTTCCGCTGACAGCGTCCGATTAGGCAAGCCTGTTTCGTACTATCTAACAGCTTCTTATCCTCAAAAAAATACAGTTCTCTTTCCTGATTCAAGTTACTCGTTTGCTCCCTTCGAGCTTCAAAAAAAGGATTTTGTTGCAACTGTAACCAAGGCTGGTGTTAGCTACGATAGCGTGATCTATACACTCACCAGTTTTGAAATTGATAGCTTACAATTACTACAACTTCCTGTATTTGTGGTGCAAGAACAAGATTGCACGAGCATCTATGCTGAAACCGACACATTGCTCTTCAGTAAAATGGTTCCGTCACTGCCAGATTCTACGCAACTTGAAAAGATCCCACTCAAAACAAACACAAATTATTTTCAGGTTTCGTGGCTATTGAATTATCCGATTTTATCAATTGTTGTTGGGGCAATTCTTGTGTTGCTTTTGGTGATATGGCTCGTATTTGGTAAGCGAATAAAAAAGTATTTTACAATAAAGCGCATGACCAAAAACCACCGCGACTTTATAACGCAATTCAGCAGATCGGTTGAAAGTGTAACGGCTGATTTTTCTACCAAAGGCACAGAGGCTACCTTGTTAATCTGGAAAAAATACATTGAGCAATTAAACAATAAGCCCTACACGAAATATACCACCAAAGAAATCAGTGAACAAGAAACAGACGCTCGACTTGTTGCCTCACTGGGCGCAATTGACCGGATGATCTACGCTGGAATGCAAGACAGCAACGATCATTTTATTAATCTAAAAAACTTTGGTGAAGATCAATTTAATATCAAACTAGAAGAACTAAAAAATGGATAGCCTGACTGATCCGTGGTATTCGCTAGATTGGTTTAGCCCTACTGTATTGAATGGATTTACGTGGGAACGGCCACTCTTTCTCTATTGCATTTGCCTAATACCATTATTGTTTGTTATCAGGTGGGTTGCTCGATACTACCTAAATCAAAAATTGCCCGTAGCGCTTATTAAAAGCGATCTAAAAAATTCACCTTTTACGCTTGTACGGTTTATCCCCGAAATTGCCTTATCGCTTGTACTTGCTTTGATCTTAGTTGCTTTGGCACGGCCTCAGCGAACGAACGAAAAAGTAGAGCAATGGACAGAAGGTATTGATATTATGATTGCCCTGGATATTTCGCAATCCATGCAAATAGAAGATTTTAAACCCAACCGCTTAGAGGCTGCCAAAGAAGTAGCCCGTGATTTTATAAAGGGACGCAAGCAAGACAGGATTGGGCTTGTCGTTTTTTCTGGTGATGCATTTTCCCTCGCTCCATTAACCACAGATTACGATTTGCTACAGAGCTACCTAAACGATATTTCGTTTGAAATGATCGAGTCGCGAGGTACGGCTATTGGAAGTGCGTTGGCTGTAGTTACCAACCGCATGCGCGAATCAGAATCTAAATCGAAAGTATGTATTTTAATAAGCGATGGAGACAACACCGCTGGCAACATTGACCCGATTACCTCAGCAGAATTGGCCGCGGCTTATAATATTAAACTTTACACGATTGTTGTTGGCAAAGAGGGCATGGTGCCATTTGGTAAGGATTTCTTTGGCCGCCCTCAAATGGTAGAAAACTCGATTGACGAAACAACTATGCGTAAAATTGCTGAGCTGGGCTCGGGTGAATTTTTTAGAGTAACCGACAACGAGGCATTGAAGAACGTATTCAAGCGAATCGATCAATATGAAAAAGCAGAAATCAAAGAGAATCGTTTTAAAGATACTTCTGATTTCTACTTTATCTATCTAAAATGGGCAATTGCTTTTTTCCTGCTATGGCTACTATTGAAATCTTCCTTTTTAAGTAACGTTCTTCAAGACTAGCATTGGCATATCACTTCACGCGATATCTAAAACCTGCATAAACGGTAACGCCAAAAACCGGACCCCAAATCATCGAGCTGTCAAAGTGTGGCCCAAATGGCGCGTTAGCTGCTACGATTGGATTTGAGACGGTGAAGTTATTGAGGTTCTCTCCTCCCACGTACACACTCCACTTGCTGCCGATATCTTTTGTCACCTGAGCATTCATCAAATAATACGGCTCAGATTGTGGTGGAAGTTGATGAATCACAGGGTTCGTTTCCATATCGGGCAACCGTTGCACACCAATTCGATTTAATGTCCAATCAAACGACCAATTGTTCTTTGTCTTGTAGGCTAAGTTAACAAACGCTCTATCGCGAGGTACCATTGTGCGTTGCAATCGCCCATTGAGATAGTCTGTTTGAACATCTAGCCATCTATACGCAATGCGCAGATCCAACCGTCTTGCCAATTGGTAGTCTACCTGAGCTTGGATGCTGTGTGAAAAAGATTTTCCCCTAAGCCCTAAGAAATTGATCTCTTGCGCATTCTTATCCCAATCCATCACCACCTGGTTGCTGAAGTCGGTATAGAAGTAATCAACGCTCAAATTTCCAGGTCGGTAGTCAATCGAAAAATCTGTCTGTAGTGATAAACCAAAGTTCCAAGCGTCATCGGGTCGAAAGCCGTAAGCATTATTAGTTTGCCTATTTGAAAAAACCACTGAGCGGGAAGAAGCCAAGAAAGCAGAATTCTCAGCAATAATATTGGCTAGCCGCCACCCTCTTCCAAATGAGGCGCGCAAGACCGTTCCTTCGGTAATATTATACTTGGCATGCAGTCGTGGCGTCCAATAGAAACCAAACAAATTGTGGTAGTCCATGCGCAGACCTGCCACTACCGAGAACTTCTTTAGATCATCATAGGAATACTCAGCAAAGGCACCGCCCACTTGCTCAGTCCTGCTAAAGTCATTCAGGCTAGTGTTTGTGTTGATCCCCAGTGTTTCAATATAGCGATCGTGCAAAAAACTCAATCCTGTTTTGAACTTATGAGAGGTATTGTTAATGATGGATTGGTAGATCAAATTGGCATACAGAGATTGCTCGTTAGCGTTGTGCACGTTGAAGCCAAAATAACTATTGTGTGCATGGCTAAGCGCGCTTACTTGAAGCCCAAAACTCTTGTACGGCTTTGCAGCAAATTGATATCCCAATTTACCCACCCATTCCAGTCGCTCGGTGTTGATCTCAAGCCCATACCGATTGGTCGTGAATTTATCTCGTTGTGCGTTGTAGCCCACTTGGCCTCCTACTTTTTGATCATTCAGGTATTTGAAAGAAAATTGACCGAGCCATCCATTGGCATTGTAAACCCACCGATTGATAAAGTTGACTTGCTGACCTGTGGGGAAATCCAAAAACGAATCTTTGTTTTGATCTATTTCCAATGGGCGCATACTACCATGCACCAAAAATGTAGTCGCCCACTTTTTTGAAACTTGAGCCGTCACGATGGTGTTGGCCTCCGTTCTTCCTGTGTTATTCACATAGCCATTCACATACAGTTTGTCGCTCTCTTGTGGCTTTTTTAATTCGACATTAATTTGTCCTGCAATGCTCTCGTGACTATTCACCACCGAGCCAACGCCTTTTGTCACCTGAATAGAGTTGATCCATGTGCCCGGAATAAACTGAATACCCTGACTCGCTGCGAGACCTCTAACACCCGGCATGTTTTCAATTGAAATCAATGTGTTGGCGCCAGAAAGCCCCAGCATCTGAATTTGTTTAGTGCCTGTGAGCGCATCGGTAAAAGCGACATCAACAGAAGGATTGGTTTCAAAGCTCTCAGATAGATTGCAACAAGCCGCTTTAAACAACTCTTTCTCGTCCATCTCCACTACGTTTATCCCCGAGGTGAGGTTAACGCGCGAAGATGGCTTCCAGCCTTCTACTACTACCTCTTGTAAATATTGATCAGATTTCAACTCGATTTTAAGGTTTGAGCCATCGTGAACATGAATGGTGTCTGATCTATATCCAACGAAACTGACAATCAATCTTTCTATACCAGCAACCCGATCAATCAAGAACACACCGTTTTCGCGAGTGGTTACACCATTGGTAGTGCCTATCCAATAAACGTTCGCACCCGCCAGAGGCAACTCTTTTCCTTGTTGATCTTTTTCAATCACCACACCCAAAATTTTTTGAGTAAACGTGTTGAGTGAACTTAGCAAACTTAAAGTCGCTAAGCCGACAAATAGGTATCGCATGGTTAGTGATTTAATGATCGCTCATTTTATGATCGTGGTCGCGGTAGAGGCAACAAAATGGCAACGTAGCATATGTCTCTTCTTTTGCCTTCGCCTTGTCGGTATCGTGGCCAACCGATGCAACCAGCTCGTGGATTTTCTGTTCAGAAATTTTATCTGCGTTATAGACAACCTGAAGTTGCTTTGTCTTGGTGTTCCATTCTGATTTTTTAATCCCTTTATAGTCTAAGGCTGCTTCAATGCGCTTTTTGCACATCACACAATTGCCGTACACTTTAATGGAAGCCGTAACTACTTTGGATTGCGCAAATGATGCCGAAATAGAAACAAAAAAAATAAAAAATAATATTGAAATAGGTTTCATGATTTTAACGAATTTAAGTTTACGAATAAAAGAAGAATCCGAAAGGGGATTCAAAAAAAAACTTAAACTATATTTTCGTAAAATACAAGGCTACAAACAGACTGATAGATAGGGATTTTTGAGGGAGGAGGTGTAGACAATTCTATCTTCTGTTCCTGTGAAGAAAGGCTTACCGAAACCGATGTAATAGAAAGTACAGCCACTAAAAAAAGAGAGGGGGAAATGGACGAAACTACTTTACCAATGCTTTGATCGTCCTCGATTTTAACCAGGGTTGTTTCGTCTTTGCAACATGATTGCTTCGTTTGATACGCGGAGCAAGCGCACTTCTTGGTCTCTAAAGAGAACAGAGAACTATGATGCTCTCTGCCCAAGCAAAAGTGTGTTGATTTACCAATCCCTACGGAAAGGATCAAGTAAATAAAGATTAGAGAAATAAGTGTTACCCTTTTCACAATGCAAAGCTAACTGTAAATGCCCCAGAAAGGTTGCATCAAAGCAATTTATTTCTAGGAAAAAGTGTATCTAACAATCCATTAACCATTACGATCAATCCCCAAACTAGCCAATGCCTTCACCCAAATTCATAGTGTCGTCTACTCTGAGTCGATAATCCTCGCCCCTTCTTGGTTCACTTTAGACACATACACTTCGCTTTTTAAATTGCTCTTTAAAAATTCGAGTTGCATCGCTTCTCCTGCCCTGCTCGCGGTATTTTGATCGATGCTCAGTGCAAACATCGTTGGGCCGGATCCTGAAATACCGCAACCTAATGCACCTGCTTTTTGTGCCGAATTTTTTACAGAATCAAAGCCCGGTATGAACGCAGAACGAATCGGTTCAGCAATTGTATCTTTTAACGAACGGCTGATCAGTGAGTAGTCTTCAGTAGACAACCCAATCATTAACCCCGCGATATTACCCGTTTGGGCAATGGCATCTTTCAAATTAACAACTGTTTTTAGCACCCTACGCGAATCAGATGTTTTCAATTCGATGTGTGGATGAACCAACGTGGCGTAAAGGTTTTTTGTCGCTGGAATTTTGATGACGTCCAACGGATGATAGTCACGCACTAAAACAAAGCCACCCATCAAACATGGTGCTACGTTATCGGCATGCGCAGATCCGCAAGCGATTCGTTCAGCTTCCATGGCATGAACAACGAGTTGCTCGCGTGTAAGTGGGTTTCCCATTAAATGGTTGATCGCTACTAATGACGCTACACCGCTCGCTGCACTCGAGCCCATGCCACTACCCAAGGGAAGATTCTTATACAATTCAATTGCAACGCCTTGCACTTTTCCAATGCCGTGTAGAAAAGATTGAACAGCGACAGCGGCAGTATTTTTGGAAGCATCAATTGGAAGTCGACCTCCATCACCCTCGATTTTCGACATCGTAACTTCTCCACTATCATTTAATGTCAACACCACTTCATCGCCCGGAAAATCAACAGCAAAACCCAGCACATCAAAGCCACAACATACGTTGGCTACTGTGGCGGGGGCGAAGGCTCGTATTTTTTTCATTTTAGTAGTTTCCAATTCTTATCACATCTGCAAAAACGCCTGCAGCCGTCACCTCTGCTCCGGCACCTGGCCCGCGAATGACCATTGGTCTTTCTTTGTACCGTTCTGTAGTTAACAAAATAATATTGTCGCTACCTGACAGCGAGTAAAATGGATGCGATGCGCCCACCGATGCCAAAGAAACTTTTGCCTTCCCTCCTTCTAAGATGGCCATGTAGCGCAGCTTCTCATTTTTACTCTGTGCTTGTTCTCTCAGCGTATCAAAGCCAGGATTAAAGGCAGAAAGCTCGTTAAAGAACTTCTCAACGGTCATTTCGCCCCGGCATTTTTCAGGTACTAAGTTTTCTATTTCTACATCTTTTAATTCGAGGTCTAACCCAATTTCACGAGCTAAAATCAGCGCTTTACGGGCAACATCCATTCCGTTCAAGTCATCACGCGGGTCGGGCTCTGTGTATCCTTTCTCTTTCGCTGCTTTCACCACATCACTAAAGACTTTGCCCTCAACAAATGAACTAAAAATAAAATTCAGTGTGCCACTCAATACTGCTTCAATACGCAGCGCCTTGTCACCGCTGATCAGCAAATCGTTCAGTGTGTTGATCACAGGCAAACCAGCGCCTACGTTTGTCTCATAAAGAAATTTAACTCCTCGCCTTGCTGCCGTTGATTTCAATTTCTTATAACGGTCCAACGAGCCGGAGTTCGCTTTCTTGTTAGGCGTAACAATGGAAATATTTGCAGAAAGTATGCGATCATAAAAACCTGCTACCTCCTCACTCGATGTACAATCCACAAAAATGCTGTTGGACAAATTCAGTGACTCCATTTTTTCAAAGAAGGATGAAAGAGACATTAGCTCACCCTCCGCTAGCATCATGTCAATCGCCTCCGCTAACTTGATCCCCTCTGGATCGAATAGCATTTTCTTACTATTTGCTATGCCAACGAGATTAATCTCTAAATGATTTTGCGTAGCCAATTTTGCAAACTGCCGGTCGATCATTTTTACCAGCTCTTTGCCGATTAGACCAGTTCCCACTAAAAATATGTTCAGCACTTTTCTGTCCGACAAAAAGAAGGCCTCGTGCAACACGTTCAACGCCTTTGACGTGTCGGCTTGACGAATCACCACCGAGATATTCAGTTCCGAAGAGCCTTGTGCAATTGCGTGTACGTTTACACCAGCTTTTCCCAGCGCACTAAACATGCGACCACTTGTACCGGGATTGTGCTTCATACCCTCTCCCACTATCGCCACGATGGTCAGGTCTCTTTCCATCAATGGCTGATCCATCTCACCATTCAAAATCTCATAATGAAATTCTTTTTCGATAGCGGCTTTTGCTTGAGCAGCAAAACTGCTTTCAATGGCAAAACAGATAGAATGCTCGGACGAGGCCTGACTAATCAAAATCACATTGATCTTTTCCTTTGCCAACGTGCCAAACAACCGCATTGACACGCCCACCACGCCTTGCAAACCACTTCCCTGCACATTGAACAAACTGATGTTCCCCATAGACGAAACACCTTTGATGATCAACGCTTTTCCATTTGCATTTGCGCTGATGACAGAGCCGGGAAAAGTGGGATTGAATGTATTCTTAATCCAAATCGGAATTTTTTTGCCCATGGCTGGCTGCATGGTGGCTGGAAAGATCACTTTTGCACCAAAGTGCGACAGCTCCATGGCCTCTTCATAGGTCATCTCTTTTACCGTGAACGCTTTTTTTACTTTGCGTGGATCGGCAGTCATCATGCCATCAACATCAGTCCATATTTCCAATGAGGTGGCATCTAAGGCCGCTGCAAAAATGGCTGCTGTGTAATCCGATCCGCTTCTGCCTATAGTAGTCGTTTCTCCGGAAGCAGAAGATCCAATAAACCCGGTGATCACTTGTAACTCGACATGATTTTTAAAATGATCCTGTATAAGCTGATTGGTAGCTTTGAAATCAATCTTTGCATAGCCAAAATTGCTGTCGGTACGAACCACTGAGCGTGTATCTAAAAATTCGGCTTTAACATTTCGGCATTGGATTGCTTCCGCAATGATGTATGCAGAAAGTCGTTCACCAAAGCTCATGATATAGTCCAATGAACGTAGTGTTCTCTCCTTCACCAAAAAGATGCCGTGTAGAATATCTTCTAGTTCGTTGATGGTAAACTTCACCTGGGCAATTACGCTACTCTGCTTTTGAATGTCGACTAGCTCACGCACTACTTCCAGATGCCTCTTTTCAATTTGTTCTAACTGCGTTTTGTAGGATGTGTTTCCAGCTAGCGCTAATGTGCTTAATTCGATCAGTGAGTCAGTTACTCCACCAAAAGCAGAAAACACGACCGCAATTTTCTCTTGTTGGATATAGGGCATCAAAATGTCGATCACCGATTTGATACGCTGAGGGCTGGCCACTGACGAGCCTCCGAATTTTAAAATTTTCATAAGTTAAACGATAACAACTCTCTGTTGAGGGTTTTTGAAATAAGAACTAGCATGTAGAGGGAAATGGCAGATATATGGGCGCTACCCCGTAATGGTATTATTGGTCGTAATGCTGCTAGCGATTACAAGAGATGGAGAGTATGTGTAGCTGAATGCCATAAATAACTTGCGCAAGAAGCAAATAGCGTTCGGTTAATGCAAAATATTTTCCTGATTTTTGTAATTGATAGAAGACAAACTAACGGTTAGTAGTTTCAATAAGATAGAATAATTGTAACTTGCCTGGGTAAAAAATGAAAAACATATGCCAGCCAATAGTCTAAAGTATGCGCTACTAGATAAATTGATCTCCATTAGAGATGTGGCCTTGTTACAAAAAGTAAGCGATCTCCTTGGCAACGTTGATTTGAATCAGACAACTTTCAGAGTTACGGATAAGCAAAAGCAAATGCTGGCAAACAGTGAGGAAGACATTCGCACTGGCAACCTGACATCGGATGACGAATTGAACGCTGAGGAAGATCTATGGCTAAACGGGTAGTCTGGACGCATACTGCAAAAAAGGCAAGAAGAGAAATACTTGAATATTGGATAAAGCATAACAAGTCTTCAGTTTATTCAAAAAAGCTATCTAAATTATTTAGGATAAAAGTATCTTCTCTGGAAACAAATAACTACATCGGAAAGCCCACCGATTTTGAAAATGTACGCGTTTCATTGGTTAGCCATTTTTCTGTCTTCTACAAAGTTCACGGCAACGAAATAATAATTGTGGGCCTCTGGGACAACAGAAGAAATCCAGATGATTTATACAAAAACCTAGAACTATAATTGCTCCTGCTTTGGCAAATAATTCAAGAACATCAAATCCAAAATCGTAAATCGTAAATCTAAAATTGATTCATGTCCCGCAAAAAAAAACATCCCAAAGATTCCTTCGTAAGCATGACAGAACTCGTGTTGCCTAATGATACCAACACACTCAACAACTTAATGGGTGGGCGACTCATGCACTGGATGGATATTGTATCGGCCATTGCCGGACAAAAGCACTGTGGTAGTATTGTAGTTACAGCATCTGTCGACAACATTTCTTTTCGTGAGCCAATACGCTTGGGCGATGTGGTTACGCTTCGTGCCAAAGCAACACGAGCATTTAATTCTTCAGTAGAAATACGGATCGATGTGGACGCTGAAAATATCCCCGCAGGAAAAAAGATCGCGAGCCATTCAGCTTACTTTACTTTTGTCGCGGTGGATGCCAACGGAACACCCGTGGAAATACCCGAAGTAGAACCTGAGACAGAAGAAGAAATAGAATTGTATAAAGGTGCGTTGCGCAGGCGTCAACTCCGCTTGATTTTAGGCGGACGCATGAAACCCAGCGAGGCACATGAGTTAAAGTCTCTTTTTGATACCAAATGATCACTGTCAGTTTGAGGCTCTCGAAAACTGACTTCGCTGAACAAAGTAGCCTTCGAGAGCCTCAGGCTGACAACAACAAAAAAAACTAATGCAAGAAATTTTAGAAAGCACCTATCACGAGGATCTATACCTCATCCAATCGCGCGTAACCGTGGTGATACCCGTTGCGTGGACAGAAGTGAAAGAGCAGGAGAAAGCCCTCCTCTCAAAAATCTTAAATGCTGTAAAACAGAGTTTAGATTCTGTGGTCATCAGAACCCAACCTCAATTCGATTTATCTGGTTGGATAGAAAAGCCGCAACGTGTTCTGTGCTTTAGTCCGGCCGAAGGCTTGCCCAAGTTTGAAGTATTACCAGCACAAAGCACATCGGTGATTGTCTCATTGCCTTTGCCAGAGTTGCTTACCAATGATGAGGCGAAGAAGAAATTGTGGGCGGGGTTGAAGGTGATGTTTTCATAGTTATCTTTTCATGATTTCCCTTTTTATATCCCTACACTTTGTAAAATTTCTATAAACTTGATGCACTAAAGATGATTTATAAAGTCGATCTAAAATTTGTTTAGTATTTTCTGCTGTCTCACTTATAATGCCATTCAAGCTCGTGTTTTTGAAGTCACTAAAATCAAAATGAGGATCAAGGATAATTTGTTGACCAATTTTCTCTAGTACAATATGCAGTACAAATCTATTAGAATGTATATAATGACTTTTATCCCTACCGGTAGAAATCAATTCTTTTGCTTTTAAAATCTTGATTGTTTCCCTATTAATCTGAACACACCTCAGAGTCTTTATTGCTGTTATCGATGAGTTTATTATATCCGTATAAGGTTTTTTTGAAATATCCTCCCATAATTTACCAACTTCTCGTTTAGCTTGGACAGCTACATCAACGTTTGGCAATGAGCAAGCTAACCCAGTCATAACTTCTTCCACATTGTAATTTTGATCATCGCTTTTAGGCGTTGTTTCCGAGCGTTTATAATGGTAGTTTATTCCCTCAAGTGCTAACTCAATTTTAATTCGCTCTTGTTCAGGATCTAAAGAGACAAAATCGCGTTTGTCAATTTTATTTTGGGTATTTGTCTTTTTAGTTACGTTCAAACCAAATCCTTCGGGACAATCTTCTAGTGAGATTACTTTTATAAAAATTCTGGTTTGAGCTATTTTCTCTGGAAATTTTTCAAAAGCATTACCTAATGTTCCTACTGACTGAGCACCATTCACAATTTTAAAATCTTCAGCAACAAAAATTCCAGAATTTCTATCACTTCCACCCAAAGGCTTTTTATTAATAGATTGGCAAAGAGCAGTAATTCCATTATTGTAGAAATAGAAGTTCTCTGGTTCCTCTTTTATTGTTTTTATAATATCTTCATTCACCTCGCTAAATCCAATGAAGTCTCTAATGTTCTCTGAAAATAAGCGACCTCTGTTCTCGGACCATATATTTGCTATATCGCTACCATTTATAGTTCCATATATTGCAAAATATGGATCTTCAACTTTACCCCAATTAGAAAGAATTAACTCAGCCTTAATTGGCTGCCCCTCCATTATTCCGACAAGTGATTTGTGGCTTTGCTTTAGCGAAAATCTATGAAAAGTAGCAAGCTCTGTGGGATCATTTAATTCCTTTAATAAATCATCAATTATCCTTTGGTTATGCTCGGAAAGACCGTCTTTACCTGTAAAAGCCAACACTATTTTTAGTTTAACCAATGGGTCTTCTAAAGCCTCCAGAATTTCTGACTCCTTTTTTTGAATCTTAGCATTAAATCTATCTAACTGTAGCTCTATTAGGTCAATAATTCCTTTACTAAATTTACCTACCTCACCGCTTTCAGGTTCTCCGCTTCCACTTTTAATCCATTTTGATTGAACTAACCACAGGAATTTATTTTTTCTGTCGTAATAAATTGCGTCTATGCCATTATCATCATAGCTATCCGTAATTGAATTTGCTGATGCATCGGGGTCTATATTTGCTAAAACCTGAAGAGTATATGCCGCGTATGATCTTGTTAAGAAAAAATTCTCAGTGTCTTGTTCTGATTTCGAATCAGAGATATCAATTTTGTTTTTATATATCTCAGCTAGCTTAGCTTTAATGTGATTTACGTGTAATAAACTCATATTGAGATTTTTTAATTTTCAGATTATATGAACTTGTAAATATCAGAACAATACACGAAACGAGACTTTTTTTAATTTTTATAACCTCCGCACTGCATCGGCCAAGGATGGAGGCTTTGTTGGAGCCCGAAATAGAAAGCGCGATGGCTTGGCGACTGCCGACAGCCTGATGGCCTTGCGTCTCGCTTGGCTAGGCCGCATAACTCCCAGTCCCAAGCCCTAATTCCTAAGCCCTAATCTCCATTTGCCCAATGCCCAAGTTCTCCTATATTTGCGGAACTTTTTTAAGCCCCTAACACAAACGGGGCGCGAATCTTAAACTTTAAAACCTGTATGCAAAATTTACTGTATGTATTGCCCTTCTTCGGAGTGTTGGGCTTGTTGTATGTTGTTTGGAAAAGTGCTTGGGTAGCCAATCAAGATGCTGGCACGGACAAAATGAAAAAAATTGCCGGCCACATTGCCGAGGGCGCGATGGCGTTCTTAAAAGCCGAGTATAAAGTGCTCGTGATTTTTGTGGCTTGTGTGGCGGTGCTGCTTGCAGTTACGGCCAATGGCACAACCTCATCATGGCTAGTGGGCGTATCGTTTGCATTAGGTGCATTTAGTTCTGCATTGGCAGGTTTTATTGGAATGCGCGTGGCAACCAAAGCCAACGTGCGCACAACCAACGCTGCCAGAACAAGTTTGGGCAAAGCTCTTGAGATTGCCTTCGTGGGCGGCTCGGTTATGGGCATGGGCGTGGTTGGTATTGGTGTGTTGGGCTTGAGCGTTCTTTTGATTGTCTATGGAAATATGTTTGGCTTGGATACGCAAGACAACGTAACAAGAGTAATTACTATCATCACAGGATTTTCATTTGGCGCATCGTCTATCGCATTGTTTGCGCGTGTGGGCGGTGGTATCTATACAAAGGCTGCTGACGTTGGCGCAGACTTAGTGGGCAAAGTAGAAGCGGGCATTCCTGAAGATCATCCTTTGAACCCTGCTACCATTGCCGATAACGTAGGTGACAACGTAGGTGACGTGGCGGGTATGGGTGCCGATTTGTTTGAATCGTATGTAGGCTCGATTGTGGGTACGATGGTATTGGGTGCTGCGTTTATGGTTCCCGGATTTAGCGATAACTTCAATGGGCTTTCTGCGGTGTTGTTGCCGTTGGTACTTGCAGGGGTTGGTATCATTATGTCATTCGTAGGAACGTTCTTCGTAAAAGTAAAAGAAGGTGGTGACCCACAACGCGCGTTGAACATGGGCGAGTTTTCTTCATCTATCGTGATGATTATCGCTTCGTATTTCATCATCACTTGGATGCTTCCCGCAGAGTGGACGTACAATGATTTGTTGTACAGAGATGCAGCTGGTAATCCAATCGTTCGTCACATGACGGCCTTGGGTGTTTTCTGGGCAACGATCATCGGCCTCGTGGGCGGTGTGTTGGTTGGTTTGATTACTGAGTATTATACTGCTATGGGCAAGAAGCCCGTGCTTTCCATTGTAAGACAATCTTCTACAGGTGCAGCTACAAACATCATCGCTGGCTTGGGCGTGGGTATGATGTCAACCATGCTTCCTACATTAGTGATTGCATTCTCAATTATTGGCGCATTCTATTTTGGTGGATTGTATGGTATTGCAATTGCAGCGGTAGGTATGCTTTCAAATTTAGGTATTCAATTGGCGGTCGATGCATACGGCCCTATCTCTGACAATGCAGGTGGTATTGCAGAAATGTCTGAACTCCCAAAAGAAGTTCGTCAGCGTACAGATAAGTTAGATGCAGTAGGTAACACCACTGCCGCTATCGGTAAAGGTTTTGCAATTGCATCTGCTGCGCTTACAGCGTTGGCTTTATTCGGTGCCTTTATGACAACGGCTCAAATCAATTCGATTGATGTATCGAAAGCCAATGTAATGGCGGGTCTGTTCATTGGCGGTATGCTTCCTTTTGTATTCTCTGCCATGGCTATGGGTGCAGTAGGTCGTGCGGCAATGGCGATGATTGAAGAAGTAAGAAGACAATTCAACGACATCCCCGCTTTGAAAGCAGCCTTGGCTGCTATGAAGAGAAATGGTGATAAAGAAATGAAAGATTGGTCTGCCGAAGATCAAAAGACTTTCCATGATGCCGATGGTTCTGCAGAGTATGGCAAGTGCGTAGAAATTTCTACCAATGCCGCATTGAAAGAAATGGTGCTACCTGGTTTGATGGCTGTAATTGTGCCTGTTGTTATCGCATTCCTTCCTGGCTTTGGAGTTGAAGCCCTTGGCGGGATGTTGGCTGGTGTAACGGTGTCAGGCGTATTGATGGCCATCTTCCAATCAAATGCAGGTGGTGCGTGGGACAATGCTAAGAAGAGCTTTGAAGAAGGCGTGGAAATTAACGGACAGACCTACTACAAGAAATCAGAGCCACACAAGGCAGCTGTTACTGGCGATACAGTAGGCGATCCTTTCAAAGATACCTCTGGCCCTTCGTTGAATATCTTAATTAAGTTGATGTCGATTGTTGCGTTGGTAATTGCTCCATTGTTGGTGCCCTCAGACAAGGCTACCGCTAAAACTGAAGTGAAACCAACTATCGAATCAGTGACAAAGATTTCAGACACTGTTCAGGAAGCAAAACAGTAGTAGAATATAAATCATCCAAAGCCTCGCCCAAGAAATTAGGGCGGGGCTTTTTTGTTTATCCTTGGTAGTTGCTAATTTTAGAATTCACTAATCCGTTTATGAAAAATTTGTATTTGGCAATTTTTATACTGACATTATCTCCTCATTTTGCGCAGTCTCAAACCATTCTAGGTAAATGGAAATCATTTGATGACAAAACAGGCGAACTAAAGTCTATCGTAGAAGTCTTTGAGCGCGGATCAAAGGTATACGGTAAGATCATTAAAATATTCCCTAAACCCGGTTCAGAAGCAGATCCTATTTGCATAAAGTGCCCTACTGATGATGAGCGTTTTAACCAAAAGGTTATCGGCATGGAAATCATGAAAGGGCTTGTAAAAGATGGTGATGAGTATGAAGATGGTTTTATCCTAGACCCCGAAGTGGGCAAAATATACCGCTGTAAGATATGGCTTGAAGGCAATGCGCTAAAAGTGCGAGGTTACTTAGGCCCTTTTTACCGTACCCAAACTTGGCAAAGGCTTTAAACGATAATTATATCCAAAAAAATGAGAACTTTAGCTTCTTGATTTTCCCTATATATTAATAAACGGTTACCAACTGTGGCACTACGCGTATTCAAATCAAGTTCTCAGCTAGATGAGACGGAAATCTTTGAAAGGATAAAGAGAGGAGACGAAAAAGCCCTTGAATTAATCTATAAGAAATATTACCGAATGATGACCAAGCTGGTTATCACCAATAGCGGAACCGAGGAAGAAGCAAGAGACGTATATCAAGATGCCCTCGTGGTTTTTTGGCAAAAAGCTCGATCCGGCAATCTGGTGCTAACTTCCAAAATGAGTACTTTCATCTATAGCATTTGTCAAAATCTATGGAGAAAAGAACTAGATAGAAAGAAACGACTTTCTAACGAAGAAAAAGACACCCCGACTACCATTGACATGGATAGCCCAGAGCGCGAAAAGATCATGGCCAAATGCCTTGATCAACTTGGGGAAACCTGTCGCAAAGTGTTGATGTATTACTATTTTGATGAGATGTCGATGCAAGAGATAGCGGAAAAATTAGGGTTTGCAAATACTGATACCGCAAAGACAAAAAAGTATAAATGCAAGCAGAAGTTAGATGAACTAGTAAAAAGCCAATATTCAGAAAAAGATTTTTTAGACTAACAGATCATGAACAACATTGAATTGATAGATGACTATTTAACCAATCGCCTTAACGGTGAGGATAAAGTTGCCTTTGAAGCGCAACTCTCTAGCGATCCTTCCCTAAAAGCAGATGTAGAGTTACAAAAACAAATAATTGAATCTGTAAAGAATGCCCGTGCCGCAGAACTGAAGTCGATGCTCAGTCAAGTTCAAATTCCTGCTGGGAATTCAGCTTCTTTCACTACCCCAGTAATGAGAATGGCTGCCAGCATTATCGGAGCAGGATTAATGATAGCTGCTGTAAGCTATTATTTTACTGTGAATAAAGATTCGGCTCCTAAAATGACAACTTCCTTAGAAGATTCATTAAAGAAAGTAAGCCCTGAAGAGTTTGAACCTTTAGAGGAACCAACAAATCCAGAGCCAACAAAAGCCGAACCAGTAGATGTTGATGAAAAATCGAAGCTTGATGATAAAAAAGCGGAAGAGAACCCAATCGTTAAAAATAAGCCAGCTCAACCTAAGTTTGACTTAGCTAACCCCAGCAACGAAATAGTTGACAATAACAAAGGCGCAATCCTCAGCGAAAAAGAAGGAGCTAACAAACCTGCTATTACACCCTCCCAAATAGCAGTAGAAATTGAAGCTAGCAATAAGAAATATACGTTCCATTATCAGTTCAACGAGGGAAAGTTACTGTTGTATGGCTCTTTTGATAAGTCGCTCTACGAAATTTTAGAGCTTAACGGAGAAAAACATTCTGTGTTTCTTTTCTATAAAGACAATTACTATTCACTAGATGAAAATGTAAACACCATTACAAAGCTAGAGCCCATTAAAAACGAAGTATTAGTGAATAAGCTTAAAGAATATAGGGTTAGATGAGTTAGTTAGTTCATGTTTAAAGGTTAGAAACCCTCTCCATTCGAGAGGGTTTCTTTTTTACCACTATATTTGCAGGCTATGGAAGCCAAGACCAAATTCAAGAAGAAGAAAAAGCTAGGAAGCTACCCATACGTAAGCGTTGTTTTCAGCATTACACTAGCACTTTTTGCTATTGGTGTGTTTGGCACACTGGTCATTTATTCCAAAGAGTTAGAGCGAACCGTACGAGACAATGTTAAAATTCAAGTCTACCTTAAAAACCAGTTGACTGAAGAGCAAGTACAGAAGATAAAAAAGCAGTTGACAACTCAATTCTTTGTATCAAAATCTCAAGCGGAAACAGCTATTCAATTTGTATCTAAAGAGGCCGCTGCAAAGCAATTCATTCAAGAAACTGGAGAAGATTTTAAGAAGTTTTTAGGTGAAAATCCTCTTCGCAACGCCTACTTAGTCAGGGTAGATCCCGCCTATCATGATAAAGCTAGCTTAGGAAAGATAAAGAAAACAGTAGAAAAAATAGATGGGGTTTTTCAAGTTTATTACGTTGAAAACGTAATCGAATCAATCAACGATAACATCACTAAAATCGGTTTGGTCTTGATGGGGCTTGTTGCACTTCTCCTACTGACTGTTGTGCTCTTAATAAACAATACGGTGAGGCTAGCGCTGTTTTCTCAACGATTCATCATTCGGAGTATGCAACTTGTTGGCGCTAAGCGATGGTTTATTCAACGCCCATTTCTCTTTCAAGCTATATGGCATGGGGCTTTGGCCGGAATGATAGCCTGCTTGCTCTTGTACTTTCTTGTTTCCTTTGCAACAAAAAGGATTGCTGATTTAGCCCTCATCCAAAATACAGATCGGTTATTCATTTTAGGAGGCTCTCTCCTACTGCTTGGAATGCTGGTAGCGGTAGTCAGTACATACCGTTCGGTATCAAAATATTTACGATTATCTTTAGACGAATTATTTTAATATGAGCAAATTACCTTTTCAGAAAAAAAATTACCAGCTAATGATTATTGGCATTGCAACGCTGATTGTCGGCTTTACAATAATGGCACTAGACAAGGAAACACATGGATTTGGTTTTCTTGGTTTAACGCTAGGACCATTGATTGTATTGTCCGGCTTCGTTTTAGAAATAGTGGCCATCCTACACACACCTAAAGAAAAGAAATAAAGCATGTCAGCATGGGAGGCTGTTATTCTTGCCATCGTAGAGGGGCTTACTGAATTCTTGCCCGTCTCTTCTACTGGTCACATGATTATTGTATCGTCTTTGCTTGGCATCGCTTCTGATCCTTTTACCAAAACATTTACGGTTGCTATTCAATTGGGTGCTATCGCATCTGTGGTAATCTTGTATTGGAAGAAATTTTTTCAGTCGATTGACTTTTACTTCAAACTTTTTACCGCATTTCTACCAGCTGCCATTGTAGGTTTTTTGTTAAATGATTTTATCGATCAGTTACTAGAAAATGTTTTGGTAGTGGCGTGTACGCTCATTCTTGGTGGGATTATCTTTTTGTTTATAGATAAATACTTTGAGCGTAAGCAAGAAGTAGAACATTCACTATCGGTTGCTCAAGCCATAAAAATCGGCTTTTTTCAGTGCATCGCAATGATCCCAGGCGTATCAAGATCGGCATCAACTATTATAGGGGGCTTGTTTCAAGGGCTTACTAAGAAAGAAGCTGCAGAATTCTCTTTTTTTTTGGCAGTGCCCACCATGTTTGCGGCCTCGGCATATAAGTTACTCTCCTTTTACAAGGAGGGCAATTCCCTAGCCGAAAATCAAATTGTATTACTGATTATTGGCAACGTAGTTGCATTTGTAGTTGGTATGCTAGCAATCAAATCGTTTATCAATTACCTCACCAAGCATGGCTTTAAAATTTTTGGTTACTACCGAATTCTACTAGGCGCACTTATCTTATTATTCTACTTCTTGGGCATTCAACTTTCAATCGTATAATGCAATCTGATGAAGGGCGGATATTGTTGATTGATAAACCTTTAGGTTGGACTTCGTTTGATGTGGTAAACAAACTGCGTTATAAACTTAAAACTAAAAAGATTGGCCACGCAGGCACTCTCGATCCGCTAGCAACTGGCCTATTGATTTTATGTACTGGAAAAATGACAAAGCGCATTGATGAGTTTCAAGCGCAAGAAAAAGAATACACAGGCAGTTTTACCATTGGGCAAACCACACCATCTTACGATTTAGAAACTACACCTAGTGAACCTGTTAGCACGGATACTGTGTCTGACAGCGTCATTTACCTTGCAGCAAAAAAACTTAGCGGAACCATTTCACAAATACCTCCGCTTCACTCGGCTATAAAAGTAAACGGAAAACGGGCGTACAAACTAGCTCGGAAAGGTGAAACTGTAGAATTAAAACCAAGAGAAGTAACGATATCAGAATTTGAAATCACTTTGATTCGCAAGCCAATCGTAGAGTTTAGAATTGTTTGCTCAAAAGGTACTTATATACGTAGTCTCGCTCGTGATTTTGGCATTGAAGTAGGCGTTGGAGCTTACTTGTCTAAATTATGCAGAACCAGAATTGGCGAATTTAAGTTAGCCAACGCACAACAGCTAGATGAGATAGAATTAGTCGACCAACCGATTCAGCACCAATGAAAATCTATCACTCCATTGATGATTTTAATAGGCTTGCTACTGCTGTGGTAACGAGTGGTACGTTTGATGGCGTACACCTCGGTCACCAAAAAATATTAGCTCGCCTAAAGGCCGTTGCTGAAAAAATAAATGGAGAAACAGTAGTTATTACTTATTGGCCACACCCACGCTTGCTGCTAAAACCCGAAGACACTTCATTAAAACTACTCAACACTTTTGAAGAAAAAGCAGCCCTGCTAAAAGAGCAAGGGATTCATCATCTATTGCGAATACCTTTCACAAAAGAGTTTTCGCAACTATCGTCAAAAGAGTTTATCGCTTCTATCCTGATCGAACGAATTGATACAAAAAAATTAGTGATCGGTTACGATCATCGATTTGGGAACAATAGAGAAGGAAGTTTTGAACAACTAAAATTATCGGGGCCAGCGTATGGTTTTGATGTAGAAGAAATTGAACGACAAGATATTGACCATGTAGCTATTAGTTCTTCAAAAATCAGAAAAGCGCTTGAGGAAGCTGACCTAGTAACAGCCACTCAATTGCTGGGAAGAAAGTATTCACTAAGTGGGCAAGTTACGCGTGGCGATCGGTTAGGAAGGGTGCTTGGCTACCCCACTGCCAATATTGATCTGGATTCCAGATTGAAACTTATTCCATCCGATGGGATTTATGCCGTTACCGTTCAATACGGGCATCTGATCTACAAAGGAATGCTCTACATTGGAAATCGCCCAACGGTAAACGGAACGAAGAAAGTAATCGAGGTGAATATTTTTGATTTCAATAAGGAAATCTATGGCGAAATGCTAACCGTGTACTTTCATCAGTTAATACGACTGGATAGTAAATTCAATGACTTAGAAGAATTAAAGCAACAACTCGCAAAAGATAAAGAGGCAAGCCTATTGCTTCTTGATTGAATAGGGACGATCACTTCGTCTTCAATACAAAAACTACTTTTCCTTTAGAGCGTTCTGGCACTTTTCCATTGGAAGTTCTTATCAACGAATTTTTACGAATCTCTTCTTTCAATAACTGCTCTGCGCGAGGGCTCAGCCCACGCTGCAATGTATTGATGCCTGTTATCTCTCCGGTTTCATCGCACTCTATTTCAAATTCTATTTTGCCGTCTTCATTATCTGGAAGATCAGGGATTTGGGGTTGATCGGCCCATGCCCAACCTGACATACTAAGCGAAATACCATCTCCGCCACCACCGCCTCCCGGTTTGCCGTACAATGCATTTGCATCGGGTTTGCCTTGCGGATTTCCTTTATCGCCTGTCTTGCCCGGATCATCGCCTTGGCTAGGAACATTTTTACCCTTCTTAGTATCTACAACTACTTTAGTGGCCTCACTCTCAACTTTAGTTTTTGTTTCGGTCTTTTGTTCTGCTGGCTTTACTTCAGCTATCTTTTCTTTGGGCTTTTCAACAGCAGGGTCTTTCTTCTCTTCCTTAACAACCACAGGGCTCTCAGCTTTTGAAACAGTGGTTTCCTCTGGCACACTTAATTCTTTGGTTTCTTCTTGTGCTGGATTGTTTTCGGGGGTAGATTCTATTTCGTTGGGTGTTTCCGCGCCAGGTGTTTCCTCTGGTTGCACTTCACCTCCACCTTGGTCATCAAAGCCAAGATTAATTTCAATACCGGGTAAACTCAAAGGAGGATTTGGCTCTCTCCAAGCTACTAAAAAGAAAAAGAGAATGGCAATTGCCACGTGTATAGACAACGAGGTAAAAAATGCAACTCGTTTGTTTTTCTTTTCCTTTTCAGCAAGCGGTGTGTTCATTTTATTTTGGCTTGGTGGCAATCGAAACTTTTGCATCCAACGATGTGGCTATGCCAGCCACAAAAACCATTTCGCGAGTAGCAACGCTTTCGTCAATATGCAAAACCACTACTCCTTTGGGGCCGCCCAACTTACTTTTCAATTCAGCCTCTAAGGTTGCCTTTGTTACTTTCTTATCATTCACAAAAAATTGTAAATCCTTGGTTACTGTTATCGACACTTTTTGAACTTCAATCGCGCTCGGCTTGCTGGTGGGCAAATTAACAGGCAACCCAGAAGGCGTAACGAACGATGAGGTGAGCATGAAAAAAATGAGTAACAAAAAAATCAAGTCAGTCATGGAGGCCATGCTGAATGCCGGATCGACTTTATTTCTGGTTTGTAACTTCATTACCGTGGCTCTTGAAGTAGGTCAATGAATTCAATCGCTGAGTATTCCATCTTGTGCACCACTTTTGATACGCGGGTAACTAAGTAGTTGTAACCAAGATAAGCGATAATACCTACCAAAAGCCCCGCTACAGTCGTAATCATAGCCGTATAAATTCCATCTGCCAATAGCTTAGGGCTTACCGAGCCTTCTTCTTGGGCGATAGAGATAAAAGCCTGTACCATGCCAATTACGGTTCCTAAGAAGCCCATCATAGGTGCAGCACCTGCCACTGTTGCCAGTGCCGATAAGTTTTTCTCTAATTTAAAAAGTTCGATTTTACCTACGTTCTCGATAGATGCTTCGATGTTCTTTAACGGGCTGCCAATACGAGCCACCCCTTTCTCGATCATTCGTGCAACGGGCGTATCGTGCTGGTTACAAAGCATTTTGGCAGCAACGATATCGCCTTTTAAAACCAGTTCTTTAATTTTTCCTATAAAGGCATCGGGACTTTCGTTGGCTTTATTGATTGTGCGCACCCTTTCGATAAAAATATAGATGGCGAAAAAGGACGATAGCACGATCGGGATCATTAATGGCCCACCGGCCAATGCCAAGTCGATTACAGATATAGTATTGTCAACATCTACAGGCTGGGTATTGGTAATTATTTGTGCTACTAGCATGATTAAACTAAGTTTAAAAAATAGTGAGAACGATGTGCTTACAACGATGTAAATCAGTACCTATTGCAATCAATACCTAATTACCCAAACGGCATTTCCATAATCAGCCTTTGCCGCATCGGCAGCAGACTGTGCATTTTGAAATGTGTCGTGATCGGCAATTGCCAAGCGACTAAATTTCGTTTTGCCAAATGGTGGAATAATCTTAGAACTTACTCCTTTTTCGCTCAACTTTTTTGCATAGTCCATGGCCAAGTCTGCATCAATCGCACTAGAAATCACCACGTAATATCGCTTGGTTGGTGCTGTCAATGCCTCAATCGTACCAATAGCAGGTTTTGCATTCGCAGCAGCTTCAGCCGCCAATCGTTGACGTTCCTCTTCTTCTTTTTGTGTGGCGAGTAAATCTGCAGCAGCTTTATCTTTAATGGCTTTCTCTTTAGCCAATTTCTCTTGTTGCGCTTTTAAGTTGCTAGGTTGGATTACGTATTTCCAAACCATAAAACTAGCCACGGCTACAACCACCGCTATCAGCAATCCAATTATAATTGGTGCTTTCGATTTAGTTTCGCGTGGCTCAGGAATAAATCCGTGCCGATCTACTTTCTCCTCGCTTGAAGTAGAATCTTCTTCGTGAAGCACAACCGTATCGCCCGACTCGAACTCAACGGGCTCAATCTTGCTTTCCGCTGGTTCTTCTAATTGGTCGAGTGGTTTATAATCCAAGTCTGGCAACCCGAAATTATCTTCACTTTCTTTATTCTTGTTTTCATCTTCAGTCTTGAACGACATAAGCTTATGGTTGAAGTTTATACTCAATTAATTAACCTACAAATAACGCAAATTCTTTTAAAAAAGCTATTTAAAAGCTCCAACTGAAGCCTACCATCGCCTGAAAACCCCTAACCGGATAATACAAATACATTTGATATTGGCTTGAGAGTAAGTTGTTACATTTTACAAACACGTTGAACTGCTCTGATACTGAATAACTCGCTTTTAGATTGAGGTCTATTGCAGTGGGTAACTCAACTCTTTTTTCGACATAGCCGATAAGTGGATTTTGTATTTCCATTGAATTCGCTTTTGCACCACCTTGAAGGGTGAAGTCTACATCGAACCTGATTTTATTGTAAAGGTTGTACGATGAAATCATCGTTAACTTATAAGTAGGCCGGTGCCATGCTGATTGTAAGTTGCTGGCACTGTATGCAAAATAATCTCCACGAAGTGAAAAGTTGAATTGGTTTGGTTTCTCGAAATTTGCTTCCGCAAAAAAGTTGGTTCTGGTGGCATCGTCATAAACAACCAAAAATCGCTCGGGGTGAGTTGTTGAATTCAATCCTATATATATATCGTTTTGATAAAAATATAAATTCTTTAATAAGGCGATTGAGAACCCTGTTTGGAAAGCAACCACACTTCCTAACTTACCTTTGATGCCCCCAAGAAAATCAATGACCCTATTGGTATGATTCAGTTTTACATTTTGATCGAGCCATACATTCTCTGCCGACAGAAGGTGGAGCGAAACTCTATCCATCCCTCCTACTAAACCAGCATAAACTTGAATTTTTTCGGTAAGGCTGTACGATGCGTTAACAGCAGGATATAAGTTAACCGATTTAACAGTTCCTAGTGTATCGTTTTGAAACGTAGCATTAAATCCAACTTTAAGATTCAGGTTTTCGATTGGAGAAAATGAATACGTAGGCGTTACATTTAAGATATGCCTCATTCTGGCGTTTCCAGCAAATGATCGGTTCATTAAAAAATAACCACCATCTAGAGCAAGCAATTTTCCATCACCTACTTTATAATCGCTCTTAAAGTTCAATGATACTTCTGTCTCTGACGAATTCCGTTCGTCTTTCAAATAAGAAAATCCGCCTTTCAGATTATAATTAAAATTTGATGGGATGGCATTTTCTACATCTGCCGAAAGGCCAATGATAGAATAAGTTTGCGCAAGGGCATCGCCTGTAAATACACCTGGCAATGATCCATAAAATTTTGCGGCTCTATTTTGATACCCAACTTCGCCCCCTACCGAGACAGCTCTGCTAAATGCCTTTCCAAAAACTTTTAATTCGGTTGTTCCACTAGCTGAATTTCCATCGCCAACAGGGCCATTGCCAAAGCTGTGATGATATAATTTGGCTCCATACAATTTATTCTTGTCGCGCTTATTGGTGATGTAGCCTTCTAAATAAGGCGAAGCGAAATTGCCGTAGCCTGCGCTTAGGTAATTGCCATACAACTTTTCGATTGGCTCGCCCTTCACTTTCATTGGGCGAATAGATGGATTGTAATCTGAAGTAGTAAACGGAACGTCCTTATAACTATAGGTAATCTCAGGCTTAATCGGTTCAATAGGCCTAGGTGGTATCTTCTCGAAATTACGCACAGCCTGAGGTAAAGTAATTTGCTTATTCTTTTCGATTACAATTTCAACCTTTTCAATTTCTCCCTGCCCGGTATCTTGCCCCTGTAAATCGCATACTGTTAGCAGCGCGAATGCCAACAAGAGCAACCCACTTGTTCGGAAGTTTACTATGGAGCTATAAGTCTTCATTATCCTATTCATTGGTATTGGTAGAATCTGATTTTGTTTTTTGTTTTGCATCCATTTGATCTATTGCACCTAGTTTTGATTTGGCTAGTTGTTTAACCTCGTCAAGCGGAAAATTATCTATCAGCGATTTCAAAACAGCTTTGGCATTAAAGGTATCGCCTACAGCCAAAAAATTATCAGAAAGCAATAGGTACGATTTACCAACCCACATTGTATAAGAGGCGAAATCGGTATTGAGGCTTACCAGTGTTTCGTAACATTGCTTATGATCTTTCGTTTGGTAGAAGATTTCCGCCAAATGAAACTTGGCCTCAGCACCAAATTCGTCTTGAGCAGAGTTGAATGTGCTAACGTACTCGTCCTTCGCAGTTTCGAAATCTCCTTTGGCTTGGGCATTCTTTCCCAAAAACAATGTGGCCTTACCACCTGCACCCGCATTTAGATTGCCTTTTTCTAAAATAGTTTCCGCGTACCGCCTTGACGAATCGTACTGACCGATCAGATAATACGATTCCATCAGTCCGTTCCACGCAGCATATTGATCTCGCTTGTTTGAAGCTGTAGTCAACAACTGAACGTATTGATTAATTGCCTTATCATAGCCGCCTTGCTTAAACTCAAGCTCCCCAATTCTGCTAGTGACTTTTGTTGCAAAAGAAAAACTCTTATCGGAAGCAATCGCATAGTAAATAGGAAGCGCATTGGTGAAATCGCGGAGGCGATAATATGATTCGGCCAAATAATAATTTGCTTCGTTGCTAAAAAGGCTCGTTGGGTATTGCTTCACATAGCTGCTCAGGCTTGCGATGGCTCTCTTATAATCTTGACTAAAATAGTGATTCTTGGCCGATTCGTATTCAACCGCTTCAATACCTTTGGCATCGGGGTTAGATGATTTATAGTTGGCCAAGTGTTTATCAAACTCGGCAGATCGTCCTGCTAGATTGAGTGATTCTTGCAAAGGCAACAATACATCTTTTGCGCTTGGGTGATTGGGGTATTGAGTCAACACAAGTATGTAATCGTCTGACGTTTTGGTATAGTCTTTCAAATTAAAATTAGAAGCCGCCCTTCTGGTATAGGCATAAGGAACAAAGCGCGAGGCAGGATGCTCGGCAATTAACTTAGAATATCCTATTTGCGCTGCCGCATAGTTTCCTTGTTCAAATTCCAATTGAGCACGTTGAAAAATAGCCTCGTCAATCACGCTAGAGGTGGGGTACGATTTAATGACCACATCCAGTTCGGCAATTGCCTCCGGATATTTTCTGAGCATTCCTAAAATAATCCCTGCTTGTAGATGCGCGTAATCTTTATCAGGTGTATTGAGTTGAATGGATTTTTTATACGCAGTTAGTGCATCGGTGTACGACTTCGAAATATAATGGCAATCGGCCAACCGCAGCATGCCATCGCCACTATTGATGCCATCGGGTTTTACTTTTGATGAGAATTCTTTAAAGTTCAACAATGCGCGATCGTATTGCTGTGAGTTGTAATAACAATAGCCCAATCCATATCGGCTCTTTTCAATCAGATTTGATGAAGGCGCGGCAACTTCTATTGCCTTATGATAATGTATGGCCGCTGGCTCGTATTTCTTTTGCACCGAATACGATTCGCCACACCAATAGCTTGCTTCCGCCACATAGTCTTTATCTACAGGGGTTTGAAGGGATTTGTCAAAAAAAGTAATTGCCTGCTGATAGTCGTCTTTATTAAAATAGTCGATTCCTTTTAACATGGTCGCCTTTTGATACGCCCTATCCACCCCCGCACTGCGCTTTGGCAACGACTCGATATATTCTATTGCTTTGTTAAAATTATTGGCATTTACATAAGCCTGAGATAGCAGCTCTTTTATCTCTTGTGTATGAACACTTTGCGGAAAAGCCGTGAGTAAATTCTCAAACTCTGTTATTGCCTGATCGGGCCTGCCCATATCGTAGCTAACCTTGGCAAACTGAAAAGAAGCTTCTTCTACCAACTGCCGATCGGGTTTAAACATTCTGGCAATACCAAACGAAGTTTGCGCCATGGGCTTCTGATTCGCTTTTAAATAAAGAGTGCCCAAGTAATAAGCCGAATAGAAGCCGATCGAGTCTCTATCGGTAAACGATGCCTTCAAATAATTGATGGCGGTTGCATCTTGGCCATTCAAATAAGCTGCATAGCCAGCCCGAAACAAAACTCCGTTATCGGCCTTATCTTGTCGCCCGTCTAAATAAGTTGCGTAGGCCGTTACAGCATTTTTATAATCTTTCTTCTTAAAATACGCTTCCGCAGAAAGCAGTGCAATTTCTTCTGAATTGGTAACTGCTTCGCGCGATTTGATTGAGGTGGCGTAGGCCAGCAATTGATCGTACTCTTTCTTCTTATAATAAACGTTGGCAATCAAATAAGGTACTACGGTTGAATAAGCCACATTGTCTTCTGCCCGTTTCAAATCAATAAGTGCATTTTCGTAATCGCCATTTCCATACTCAATAAACCCAGCGTAATAACTCGCGGCCGGACCATACTGGCCACCTTGTGCTTTTATGAAATTGAACTGCTCAAGGGCCTCTTTCAAAAACCGCTGGCTGAACTGAGAATAGCCAGATCTAAAGTGCGCATTATTTTGCTGCTCGGCAGATAGTGCTCCATAATCAACTTTAGAATAATAGGTCCCTGCCTTTTTGTAATTCTTTTCTTGGTAGTAAAAATTGGCCAAATCGAAATTAGCTATGACCGCTTTTGGATGCTGAGGGTAATCGCTTACAAACGAAGCAAACCGTTTTTCGGCATCGCCATGAAAAAGATTAAGTGCACACAGGGCTACACGGTACTGAGCCTCAATACCCGCGAGATCGTTCTGAGTATGGATTTTTAAATAGGCTGTAAAATTCTCGCGTGCGCCCGCAAACTGATTCTTTTCCATCAGATCCACACCGGTTAAAAAAAGTCTTTCGGCTGTATTCTGCGAAACTAAATCTTGGGCTTGAAGGGTTGTAAACGATAGACAAATAAACAGAAGGGATAGCTTCATGAAAGTGTTTTTCAGAAAACAGATAAAGGCAATGGATATTGCAGTACTAAGTTTAAAAAATGTCATTCGTGCAAAAAATAAAATGAATTACACGGATTCAAAACTAGCGATTACTTTACTAGATAACGAATAATTTTAATCAGAAAGCGGGATTTGAAGAGTACTTAAACCAATTATTTAACACGCGACACTACGTCAGGGTAAATTGTAACTATCAGTAAATCAATTTAAAAATCAATTCCTTCAAAATCTGACTTTCATCTTCACTGCCCGAATTCACTCCTTTCAGTTTAAGATCGGCTTGCTTCAGCAATGAAATATTTTCGATGATTTGCTGCTGCGGAAAGTTTTGCAAAGCAGATGTGTAGTCTTTGGCAGCATACGGACTGATTTTGAGCGCGCTAACAAGTCCCCTCTCGCTTTTATCTGGACTAGAGTGGGCGGCCAGCACCTTGCTGAAAAATGAAAACAAAAAAGCAACTAGCGGTATAGCCGGGTTCTTCTTTACGTTGCCCTCAAAGTAGGCTACTATTTTAGCAAGTTGAAAAGCATCTTTTCTAATAAGCGCTTTTTGAAGTTCAAAAATATTGTACTCTCTGCTTATGCCTACTTGAGCCATCACGTGTGCTGCCGTAAGAGCTTCTTCTTTTGTAGCCGCTATCAGCACCTTGTCTATCTCGTTAGATAATCTATTGAGGTCATTGCCAACATATTCGGCAAGCACTTGCACGGCTGCATCTTCTATTTTATAGCCTTTGTCTGCTACATAGTGTGCTATAAATTCGGGCAATTGGCTTTCGTATGGCTTTTTAAAGGTGGCTGTAGTGGTTAATTGCTCTACCTTTTTTCCTAGCTCTCTTCGCTTATCGAGTGCTTTATGCTTGTGGCACAGCACCAAAATGGTAGATGGCACGGGGCGTTGAAAATAATCGAGTAACAATTTGGCTCCCGCTTCTTTTTGCAAATCAGGTATATCTTGTGCTTCTCGCACAATTACCACTTGGCGCTCGGCCATCATCGGAAAACGTTTTGCGTTGGTCAGTATCACATTTGCAGGTGAATCTTTACCGTATAAAATCACTTGATTGAATCCTTTCTCGCTTTCGCTTAATGCATTCATTTCTATATAGTTGGCTATTAAATCTATATAGTAGGTTTCTTCACCTTGAAGCACGTAAACCGGATCGAATTTACGCGCTTGAAGAGAACTTAGAATCTTTTTTGCTGCTGCATCCATTAGTGCCGTACCTTCTTTTGTGCTGCTAAGTTAAAGGCTGTAACGCCACCTACCAAAGTTCCGGCAAGGTGCGACTCCCATGAAACACGCGGGTCGGAAGGAAGGATTCCGTAGAAGATACCTCCGTAAGAAAGGATAACAACGATAGAGATCAGCAGCGACCAAAAATCTTGCCGCAGTAATCCAAAGAAAATCAAAAAAGAGGCGAGCCCGTAGATAAGCCCACTTGCCCCAATGTGTGGCGATACGCGGGGGCTAAAAAGCCAAACCAAGATATTGGTAAATAGGTAGCATCGAAAAAAAACAACACCCCCGATCCGATCATAAAAAAAGAATAGGGCCGTGCCCAAAAATAAAAGAGGAAAGGTATTAGAGAGCAAGTGCATATACGAACCGTGAACCATAGGGGCGGTAAAAATGCCAATTAAGCCCCAAAGCGTGCGGGGTATAATACCGAACATTCCAAAATCAATTTGATAGAAAAACTGAACGCTATACGTCAGCCACATTATAAAAACCAGTCGAAAGGGAACAGCAGAACTTCCAAAAAAACTGCGGTCTAGTGCCATTAGCTCTGTGCGGGGTCGTTGATCATCGGCAAATGTACATACTTCGCCTCTTCTTGACCAACCGACTTAAGGCCTAATAATCCGCCCGAAGACTCGGCAATTTTAAGGGCTATTTCGCGCAAGCTTTGGTAGTAATCAATGGCAACACTACGATCAATTTTTTGTAGGATTGAGTTCAAGCCTTGTAGATCCAAAGTGATGAGCGGATTGCGTTGTGTTGCTTCATAGGGAAAAGATTGGATTAGTACCTTTAGCTTATCTTCAAAATCTTCGCCTACCTCTCTATAAAAGTCTAATAGCGATGAACCCGCCCTACTCTGCTTCTTCTTGGTCAACTCAATCGCTTTTTGAATTTCCTTTCGGTCGATGTTATTGTCGGCACCGGCAATTAAAATACAAACCAATAAAGGAGATTTCAATAATAAATCTGCCTCGCTTGCTGGCAACTTAGCTAATTGGCTCATCATAGGTATTTAATTTTAGTTTGCTTAAGGATATCTCTAAAACTCTCCCAACAGCTATCAGGAAGACGGGCACAAAGAGTTTAGAGATGCCCTTTATTATTTCTAATTTTCAGCAAATTTTAAAAGTTTTATTCCCTTTAGCTAACTCAATTAAAGTACTTTTAACAGCAACTATACAGATGTACGAAAAAGACCCGATAAAGATATTTGTTGTAGAGGACGATGCCGCCTATGCTAAATTCTTAAAGTATGTATTGGGGCTAAACCCCGATTTTGAAACGGAGTTTTTTGTGAGTGGAAAAGATTGCATCGACAACCTCTACAAAAAACCAAGCGTAATCACTCTCGATTATTCCTTGCCCGATATGGCTGGTGAGAAGGTACTAAAGGCAATTCGAGAGTTCGATCCTGCCATCAGTGTAATTGTTGTTTCGGCTCAAGAAAAAATAGGGACTGCCGTTGAGTTGCTCAAACTTGGGGCATTCGATTACATCAGTAAAGATGAAGACGCAAAAGATCGCCTGCTCAATTCTATAAAAAACGCACGAAACAAAACTTCGCTGATTCGCGAAATAGGAAGATTGCAACAAGAAATCACTGTAAAGTACGATTTCGAGAAAAGTATCATTGGCAGTAGCAGTGCTCTTAAAACCGTATTTGAAAATATTGAGCGCGCACTGAAAAGCCAAATAACCGTTTCGATTACTGGCGAAACTGGCACTGGGAAGGAGTTAGTGGCCAAGGCAATTCACTACAATTCAAAGCGCAAGAACAAACCTTTTGTGGCTGTTAACATAGCAGCCATACCCAAAGATCTTATTGAAAGCGAACTTTTCGGCCACGAAAAGGGTGCATTTACAGGCGCCCTTCAAAAGCGAGTAGGGAAATTTGAAGAAGCAGAAGGAGGCACCATTTTCTTAGATGAAATTGGCGAAATGGACATCAACTTACAGGCAAAGTTGCTGCGCGTGCTACAAGAA
>JAAFHY010000109.1 GCA_013298505.1 Cytophagales bacterium | reverse complement strand
GCCTACCTCAGCTATGACATTAGTACCAAAACCACTTTTCCTGGTTCTAAATCTCAGTTGAAAGAACGGTTAAAGAACCAATATTTAAAGGCGGATTCACTGGCCAAAGACTCTACGGCAACCATTCAACGATAATAAAAGCAGTTTATCTGGCTATTTAATAATTGGTCGGACTCGTATTTGGTAGGAAATCGCCAACCTATACATTTGAATCAGATTAAAGCCAACTATAGACAGGATTATCCCTCGGGGTCAAGGACTCTGGGGGATTTTCTTTTGTAGCCCACCCTATCTTTTCCGTTTTTTTCCATATAGTTTTTTAAATTAAAGGCTCAAGGCAACCCTTTTCAACGAAGGCTCGTCCTGACTACGATTTTTCTAAAAACCTATACCTACTCAACTAAATGCATCTGCTGATCCAGGGCTGCAAAAACAAGGATCGAGAAAGCCAGCGTTTGCTGTATCAGCATTACTATTCGTATGCTTTTAGTATTTGTGTGCGGTATTCTAGAAACATGGCCGAGGCCAAAGAAGTAGTCAATGATGGATTTATGAAAGTGTTTGCCAAGATCAACCAATACCAACAAGATGCTCCTTTCAAAGGATGGCTGCGAAAGATTATGATCAACGCATCTATTGACCAATACCGCAAAGAGCTCAAACATCAACACCATGCACCTATTGAGTTGGCGGCCAGTTCATCGGTGCAAGCGGAAGCGATTACACTTTTATCCCACGAAGAATTGATGCAGTTGGTGCAACAACTCTCACCAGCATATCGTGCGGTTTTTAACTTGTATGCAATTGATGGTCATACACACGAGGAGATTGGTAAACTGATCGGTATCTCTCCGGGCACTTCAAAGTCGAATTTGATGAAGGCGCGCGAGAATCTGCGGGATATGTTGTTGCATTTGAATTTGATTTCCTATGAAAAAACTAACTGACGAGGAAATCGATTCATTGTTTAAAGAAGCGGCCACTAATTACGAGCCGACCTATCATCCTTCTGATTGGGACGTGATGAATAAAAAATTGGAAGGTAGCCTCTTTCGAATACCTAAGTGGCTAATCATTGCAAGTAGTGCTTCATTGATTTTTTTATTTGGAATTGGTGTGGGAGTTTGGATGAATAGCCAACCAACTGTAAACGCTCAACTATCGATTGGTAATTCGCCATCTTTAATCAAAAAATCAGATTCGACCTTTGCTCAGCAAATGACAACTCCGATTAAGAGCAATCCTTCGATTGCCAGCCAACCATCGGATCGTCAGGTTGTGAATTTCTCAAATAGTCGACCAAAGCAAAACAAATCAAACAAAGCAATCATATCATCTCCAAAACCAGTAATGAAGGTGTCAAATCACAAAGCGGCAGGCACTATTCCGCTCAATGGAAAGGATAGGGTTACTTTTCAAACAACCCAATCACAACCAAATTTAAATGATCTGGAGTCCTCACTATTAGCCAAACAGGAGGTAGAGAATATTTCCATTTCTGATCTGGAAGCAGTACCCGAAAAGCAAGGAAAACAGCTTAAAGAAATCTCAAAATCTGAGATGATTACTGACTCCAATTTAGTGCAAGCCAAGAAAGTTAGCGAGGCGGATTCTTCCGTTGTAAGCGATTTGAAAGTTGTATCAAAAAAAGCAGGGGTAGATGGCAAATGGTTTATTAAAGTGATGGCTTCTCCTGATAATTCGGCTATCAATTTTTCTTCCAGCGCTTTCGCTGGATACAACATTTCTGCACTCTTGGAGTATCAACTTTCGAATCGCTGGTCGTTGTCTACGGGTGTTATTTTATCAAATAAGAAGTATGCGACTGATGAAGAATTGGTTTATGGCGGCAGAAAAGTAAATGGATTGGACGGCTCTTGTCAAGTAATCGATATTCCAATGATGGTTTACTATCGCATACCAACGTCTTCTCGTTTTTCGTTCTATTCTGGAATGGGCTTTTCTTCTTACCTGATGTTGAGTGAAAACTATAAGTATTCAGCTACTTCCAATTCAACCTATTCAACAACGATACGCACGTGGGAAACGAAAGTGGAGGGAAAGAATAATGAGTGGTTTAAACTGATTAACGTATCGCTAGGAATTAACTATCAACTGAACCGCAGGTGGAGTCTGCTTGCAGAACCATTCGCGAAATTGCCAGTGGCAGGAGTGGGTGAGGGGAAAGTACTTTTGTCCAGCACCGGAATTTTTCTTGGAGTAAAATACAAAATACACTAAACAATAATAATTATGAATTCAAAAATTAGCACGAATCATTTTTTACTACTTGCTGTAGCACTTTTGGTAAGTTGCACGAGCAAAGATGCAAATCCTGTATTTGATTGTTCTAAATCTACGCTGGCATTGCAAGCTCCCACAAAGATAGACCCGGCCGATTGTGCTTCGCTCGGAAGCATTACCGTAAACGCTACTGGAGGCGATACCCCTTACCAATACGCTTTAGGAACTGGATCGTTTTCAAGCGGAGCAACCTTCACTAATTTAGGAGCTGGAAATTATACCGTTAAAGTAAAAGATAAAAACGGTTGCGATAGATCTCAAACCGTTACTCTGATTGCTCCTGGTTCAACGGTTTCAATCACTGGAACTACTCCAGTCAATTCTAGCTGCAAAACCAGCACTGGCTCAATAGCTGTGAATGCTACCGGGTCTGGCACACTTACGTATCAACTTAATAGCAATTCGCCCGTCAGTACGTCTACATTTTCAAATCTGGCACCTGGTACCTATACAATTAAGGTTACTGATGCGGGCGGATGCTCTACTCAGACTGCGCCCATTCAAATCTTAAATGGAACGAAATACAGCACCGATGTAAAACCTATTTTAGAGGCAAATTGTGCTGGAGGCAGTTGTCATTCTAGCGGTGGTGCTGGAGGTTATAGTGTGTTTGATTTTGCTCAAGTTAAAGCGAGGGCAGCGGCAATCAAGTCGAGAACAGCGAGTGGTAACATGCCTAAGGGTGGCCCAGCCTTGCCACAACCACAATTAGATTTAATTGCTTGCTGGGTAGATGACGGTGCGCTTAATAATTGATTAAAAACATAAATAGCACACCGTCATTGCGAACTCCCGCAAGGGATAGCAAGATGGCGTGAAGCAATCCCTTAAATCGAAGTATTCGGTTCACTATCTTGGGATTGCTTCGCCCCTCCCAAAGAATCCATGCTCGTTGCTCGCAAAGACGGATTGCGTAGTCTCTGGGAGCGGGGAGTCTAGAATTAGCAAGCACACTAATTGGTTCGTAACTTCCGTTTATTAGTTAAAGATTAAATTCATTTTAAAAACCCCTGAAAAAATTAAACCAATTTTTTCAGGGGTTTTCTGTTTTTAATTGTGCAGTTATTTAGCTTTATCTTTTATAACCTGCAATCTATTGCTGTTCGTTTCGATTATCGCCTATCTATTGCTCACGATTTTCATCGGCTATTGGGCATCACGTAAAGTAAAAACCTCGGGCGATTTTTTATTGGCGGGCAGAAGTTTACCAATCCTATTAAGCTCTTCGGCCTTGTTCGCCACTTGGTTTGGTTCTGAAACTGTTTTTGGTGCTTCGTCTGAATTTTTGAAAGGCGGCCTCTATTCCGTTATCGAAGATCCGTTTGGCGCAGTGTTGTGTTTAGTACTTTTTGGTTTGTTTTTCGCACGCAAGCTGTACAACATGAATCTGCTTACCCTTGGCGATTTTTTTAAAGTGCGCTTTGGCAAAAAAACAGAACTGATCGCCAGCATTTTTTTAGCACCCCCCTATGTTGGTTACATAGCGGCTCAACTAGTGGCAATGGGTTTAATACTAAATGTTGTTATCGGTTTAGAAGTTTGGCAAGGTGTTGTTATCTCATCGGTGGTAGTTACATTCTATACTTATATCGGTGGTATGTGGGCGATTTCAATTACTGATTTTATGCAGAGTATTGTAATTGTTGTAGGCCTGCTGGCTCTTTCCATTATTCTCGTGGTAAAATCAGGCGGCATAGAACCTATTCTTACGGAAGTCCATCCATCCACATTTCGGTTTTTACCGTCATGGAATTTTAAAGAGATCATGCTTTACGTTGCGGCTTGGTCTGTACTTGGGTTGGGTTCTATTCCCTCGCAAGATGTATTTCAGCGCGTTATGTCTTCAGGCTCGCAAAAAATTGCTGTGCGTTCATGTTTCATTGCGGCAGGTCTTTACCTCACCATCGCCATGTTGCCATTGTTTATCAGTTTGTGCGCAAAACATTTGTATCCCGAATTGGCCAGTGGCGATACGCAGTTGGCATTACCTACGATGGTGCTGGCACATACGCCAATGGTTATACAAGTATTGTTTTTTGGTTCTTTACTTTCAGCAATTATGAGTACCACAAGTTCGGCTATTCTTGCTCCAGCAGCTATCTTTTCTGAAAACTTGATTAAGCCGATGGCGAATGGAAAACTAACCGACAAAAAATTGCTGCTCATTACAAGGTTTGGAGTTTTAGGTTTTGCCGCAGTAGCAACCGTGATGGCTTGCGTGCGATCAAACATTTATGAACTAGTTGGGGAGTCGTCTGTATTAAGTTTAGTATCGCTTTTTGCGCCTTTGGTGTTAGGATTATATTGGAAACGCGCCAACGCACTAGGTGCATTACTCGCTATGTTTTTGGGCACTATTACGCTGGCATTTTTTTCTTATTTAGATTTTGAGTTGCCTAGTTTATTGCCTGCCACATTAGTTAGTTTTGTTGCTATGATGGTAGGGAGTTTATTTTTTGATGAAAAGAAAATCGCATGGTTAAAATAGAGTTGAGTCGACTAGACCAAGACATGAAGATGGAAGCCGTTAATGAGATGGGAAACAAAGTGGTGATGGATGCATCGCCCGCAGATGGTGGACACGATCAAGGCTTCCGCCCAATGCAAATGTTGTTGGCAGGTATGGGCGGGTGCAGTGCCATTGATGTGGTAGCCATACTCCGCAAACAACGTATTGAATTGAAAGACATTAAAATCACCATTACAGGCGAACGCGAAAAAGATGTTGCCCCAGCCTTGTATACCGAAGTGCACGCCCACTTTAAATTGTATGGTGATATTGATCTGGAAAAAGCGCAACGAGCAGTTCAGCTTTCGGTTGGGAAATATTGTTCAGTAGCAAAAACATTAGAGAAGACAGCCAACGTGACTTTTAGTGTAGAAGTAATTAGCGAATAGTGATGGAAGAACCAGTAAATTTTGAAACCAACGCCATTAGGGCACAAATAGAACGAACCGATTATCGCGAGCATTCTGTTCCGCTTTATCTCACTTCAAGTTTTGTGTTTGCCGATGCCGAGCAGGCACGCGCGTTGTTTGCCGATGAAGTGCCAGGAAATATTTATACTCGGTTTTCTAACCCCAACAATACAGAATTTATCGACAAACTTTGTCTATTAGAAGGCACCGAAGATGGCATCGCTACGGCATCGGGTATGGCTGCCATGTATTGCAGTATGGCTGCATTGTTGAAGAGTGGAGATCACATACTTGCATCGCGTTCTGTATTCGGATCGACCCATCAAATTCTAACTGCGTTATTCCCCCGCTTCGGAATAGCTCATACGTACGTTGATATAGCGCTGCCCGAAACATGGGAAGCGATGATCCAACCCAACACAAAAATGATTTTTGTGGAAACGCCTTCCAACCCAGCACTTGATATTATCGACTTGGCATGGCTCGGAAAATTGGCGGGTAAGCACAATCTTATTTTGAATGTCGATAATTGTTTTGCTACACCCTATCTGCAAAACCCAGCTAAGTGGGGTGCTCATCTGGTAACTCATTCAGCTACCAAATTTATAGACGGACAAGGAAGGGTAATTGGCGGAGCGATCTTAGGGAAGAAAGAACTCATCAAAGAGATTCGCTTTTTTGCACGGCATACCGGCCCTTCGATGTCACCATTTAATGCATGGGTGCTTTCAAAGAGTTTAGAGACGCTTGCCGTACGAATGGAAAAGCATTGCGAGAATGCGCTGACGGTGGCAAACTATTTAGAGAAGCATGCCGAAGTAGAATATGTAAAGTATCCCTTCCTTGCATCGCATCGCAATGTTGATCTTGCCAAAAAGCAAATGCGTTTAGGTGGCGGAGTGTTAACCTTTGAAGTGAAGGGTGGGATTGAGAGAGGAAGAAGATTTTTGAATTCTCTCAACATGATTTCTCATTCGGCAAACTTGGGTGATACCCGTACGATCGCTACGCATCCCGCTTCTACCACACATTCAAAATTATCGAACGAAGAGCGGGCGGTTGTAGGCATTACTCCCGGACTGATTCGGGTTTCGGTAGGGCTGGAAAATGTAAATGATATCGTTAACGATATTGCGCAAGCCTTGTCAAAGAGTAAAGAATAATAAGCGGTGAACAAGAGTTGCTTGATGTATTGAAATGGAAATCAGCGATCAACTATTTCTAAACAAAAGCGAACTATCGCCATAGCTTAAGAAACGATAATTGTTTTCTAAGGCTTGATCGTATACGATTCTCCAATCGGTTCCTATAAAAGCAGCAACGAGTAGCATAAGTGTGGAGCCGGGCTGATGGAAATTGGTAATCAGGGCATCAACCATTTTAAAACGATAGCTGGGCACAATGTAAATGGAAGTATTTCCAAGCAACTGATCACTTCCATCGGTATCCATTTTTGTAAGGATGTTTTTAAGTGCCTGCTCTTTTGATAGTTCGCTGAGATATAAGTACGGCTCATGTTGCCCAACTATGAAATCTGAAGTTGGGTCTTTTTCTAGCTTTACCCCATACCAATAAACGCTTTCAAGGGTGCGGAGGGAGGTTGTGCCTACTGCAACGGTTGCCCGATTTCGATCGAGTAAATTTTCTAGGTTTGTTCTCGTAATGTGAATTTGCTCTTCGTGCATGGAATGTTCCCACGCGTTTTCGGTTTTAATGGGCTGAAACGTGCCAGCACTAACATGTAGCGTGAGAAAATCTGTTTTGATTCCTTCTTTCTTTAAATCGGCAAATACTTGATCAGTAAAGTGAAGGCCGGCAGTTGGGGCTGCCACCGCACCATTGTGTTTAGAGTAAATCGTTTGATAGCGTCCGCGGTCGCTTTCTTCTACTTCTCTTTTTAAATAAGGTGGAAGGGGTGTTGCGCCCATGCTGATAATTACCTCCGAAAAAGTTAACTCTTCTGGTTTCCAACTAAATGAAACGACACACTCGTCTTTGTTCAATAGGGTTGCGCTCAATTCTACATTTCCCAAAGTCTTTGTCAGCGTTGTTCCGTTCCATCGTTTGGCGTTACCAATCACTACTTTCCATGCACACGATTTTTTAGCATCCATGGCCAAAGCCACAATGGGCGATGGCTCTACCGGATGAAGAAGAAACAATTCAATGGCTGCGCCTGTCTCTTTTTGAAAATGAAGTCTGGCTGGTATTACTTTGGTATTATTGAAAAACAGGATAGATGACGAGGGAAGAAATTCTGTTAACTGACGGAACTGCGAATGGATTATTTGTCCGTTTTTGTATACCAGTAGTTTAGACTGATCGCGTTGAGCTAACGGATGGAGAGCGATTTTTTCAGTCGGCAGCGTATACTGGTAGTCGGTTGGGTTTATGATTTTCATTTCCGCAAAGGTAATAGACCCTACTAGTTGGGCAATTGACTAGAGCCAAGGATATAATGTAGTTGTGCGCAAGCGGGCAAGGGATTGCAGTGGAAAGCCCGCGCGCCTCGCGTGGCTTGTAACGTAAAGCCCGGTGGCCTTTCACCGCCTTTCGCGTGATTGGCCATGCCCTCCAATCACGAATACCACTCCAATATTTTTGTTAGTTTTGATGATTAGCATAAAATAGCTCATGCCACTTCGTTTCAGTTTTCATAAGCACGTACTCGATTTCAACTTCGATGCCCGCACATCGCGTGGGAGCATGAAAGACCGAGCTTCTTGGTTTATTAAAATTTGGAACGAATTTGACGAAGATATTTTTGGGCTTGGGGAATCGGCTCCGCTAGTTGGGTTGAGTAAAGAATCGCTTGAAGAGGTAGAGGTGGAACTAAACGAGTTAAAGCTAGCGACAAACAACGGTTCGGTTGAATTGCCTGCCCAACCGTTTTCGCTAGATGGCTTGTCTGTATTTATAGAAAATAATTTCAACCCGAAGTATTCTTCAAATTGGTTTGCACTAGAGACGGCTCTTTTAGATTTGTCGCACAAAGGAAGGCGCGTAATCTTTGAAACCGATTTTGTAAAGGGCAAACCGATTCCGATCAACGGCTTAATTTGGATGGGCGGCCTGGACAAAATGCTTCAGCAGATCGACATTAAAATTAAAGATGGGTTTAGGTGCATAAAGCTAAAAGTGGGTGGGCACGACTTTGAAAAGGAATGCGACATTCTGCAATACATTAGGCGCAAATATTTTAGAGATAACATTGTAGTTCGGCTCGATGCCAACGGAGCGTTTAAACCCGAAGATGCGCTTTACAAATTAAATCTGCTCACGCGCTTTAACATTCATTCGATCGAGCAACCGATTAAGCCCGGCAATCCATTTATGGCAGAGCTTTGTGCTAAAAGCCCAATACCGATTGCTTTGGACGAAGAACTTTTAGGGATTCATGCCATCAGCGAGAAGCAACAACTTCTTGTTGCTTTAAAACCATCTTACATAGTTATCAAACCAAGTTTGCATGGTGGCCTTTGCGCTACAAATGATTGGATTAAAGTAGCGGAAAACCTAAATATTGGTTGGTGGCTTACCTCTTCGCTAGAATCTACCATTGGCCTCAATGCCTTGGCTCAATTTGCCTCTACGTGTACACTCAATATGCCCCAGGGCTTGGGCACTGGGGCAATCTATACAAATAATTTTCCATCGCCTTTGATAGTCAGCGAGTCTTCGTTGATTTATAACCC
>JAAFHY010000108.1 GCA_013298505.1 Cytophagales bacterium | reverse complement strand
GTTGCGTTTGCACTAGAAAGATTTCAAATGAATTATTCTATTACTGATAATGTAGAAGAAATTCAACAAGCCGACAAAGTAATATTTCCAGGTGTTGGGGAGGCGCGAACTACTATGAATTACTTGAAAGCAACAAAATTAGATTCTGTAATCCAAAATCTAAAGCAACCCGTATTGGGGATCTGCCTAGGTATGCAACTGATGTGTAAGTACTCCGAAGAAAACGAAACTCCTTGTCTCGGAATTTTTGATGAAACCGTTCAACTCTTCAAGCCTCAAGTGGGTGAAAAAGTTCCACACATGGGATGGAATTCCCTTTCATCAATTAGTGGATGGTTGCCCACTGAATTACTCAATCAATTCGTTTACTTTGTGCACAGTTATTACGTGCCTGTCGGTTCATATACCACGGCCAAAACAGATTACATTCAACCCTTTAGTTCGGCCATGAAGAAAGATAATTTTTATGCAGTGCAATTTCATCCCGAAAAATCGGGATTGGTCGGAGCACAAATTCTCGAAAGTTTTCTAAAGCATTCTAAATAGCCGTATCTATATGAGAATTATCCCGGCTATTGACATCATCAACGGTAAGTGTGTGCGACTTACCCAAGGCGATTTTACTAAAATGAAAGTATACCATGACGACCCTGTTGAAATGGCTATTGAATTTGAGAAGGCAGACCTTGAATACTTGCACCTGATTGATTTAGATGGCGCTAAAAAGGGAGAAGTAGTGAATTGGAAAATCATAACCGATATCCAAGAAGAAACCGCTCTTCAAGTAGATTTTGGAGGCGGTGTTAAAACAGATGCAGAAGTTGAGCAATTGCTAGACTTGGGAATTAGTCAAATCAACGTAGGAAGTATTGCTGTAAAAGAGCCCGATAAATTTATAGGCTGGCTAAAAAAGTTTGGGTCTGAAAATTTCATTCTAAGTGCCGATGTAAAAGGAGAAAACGTTTCGATCAATGGTTGGCTAGAATCTACCGAGTTCAGGCTTTTCGATTTAGTGAGTCAGTTTGCCGATCATGGCTTAGAATACTTGACCGTTACCGATATTGCAACAGACGGCATGATGAAAGGCCCTAACTTCGGATTATACCGAAAACTAAAGGCCAAGTTTCCGAAGCTAAAGATAATTGCGAGCGGTGGAGTAAGTTCGATTGATGATTTGAAGGAGCTAAAGTACATCAATGTATTTGGCGCAATTGTTGGCAAGGCTATTTACGAAGGGGAAATAAAATTAGAGCAATTAAAAAACATTTAACTTTTTCAATCGTGCTTACCAAGCGAATCATTCCTTGTTTAGATATTAAAGATGGCCGAACTGTAAAAGGTGTAAACTTTGTTGACATTCGTGATGCGGGTGATCCTGTAGAATTAGGAAAAGCATATGCCGAACAAGGGGCTGATGAATTAGTTTTTTTGGATATCTCAGCTACGAACGAAAAAAGAAAAACGTTTGCTGATTTAGTCAAACGAATTGCTACGCATGTAAATATTCCGTTTACCGTTGGCGGAGGCATTAGTTGCCTTGAAGATGTAGCTCCTTTACTTGAAGCGGGTGCCGATAAAGTGAGTATCAATTCGGCAGCTATAAAAAATCCAAACCTAATTGATGAATTATCTACTACTTTTGGTTCTCAGTTTGTGGTGGTTGCCATTGACGCACGAAAAGTAGAAAACCAATGGGTGGCTCACTCGCACGGTGGCACTAGGTCCACAGATAAAAAATTGTTTTCGTGGGCTAAAGAGGCGCAAGAAAGAGGTGCGGGTGAAATTTTATTTACAAGCATGGATCATGACGGAACAAAAAAGGGATTTGCCATTGACCCGCTCAATAAATTAAACCAACTTTTACAAATCCCTGTAATTGCTTCAGGGGGAGCTGGCACACTCAATGATTTTTCAGAAGCTTTCGTTATTGGCAAAGCTGATGCAGCTCTGGCGGCAACTTTATTTCACTTTGGCGAATTAAAAATCGCAGATTTAAAAAAATATCTTTTGGATAAAGGTCTCCCAATCCGACTATAATATGATTGACATATCTAAACTAAATTTTGAAAAATCAGGAGGGCTAATTCCCTGCATCGTGCAAGATTCACTTACCGACAAAGTTCTAATGCTTGGCTATATGAATGCTGAAGCACTGGCTAAAACACTGAAAGAGAACATAGTTACTTTTTTTAGTCGCTCTAAAAAGCGACTGTGGACAAAAGGCGAAACTTCAGGAAATTTTTTACATTTAGAAGAGATTAAAATTGATTGCGACAATGATACGCTTTTGCTAAAAGTAAAACCCGATGGCCCAACTTGCCATACTGGAGCCGACACGTGCTTTAACGAAACCAATTCAATCAGTAATCTTCAATTTCTTGAATCTAGAATTCAAGAAAGAAAGAATAATCCCAAAGAAGGATCATATACCACTCAACTCTTTAATGCAGGCATAAATAAAGTAGCACAAAAGGTTGGTGAAGAAGCCGTAGAGTTAATCATAGAAGCAAAAGATAATAGCAAAGATTTATTTTTAGGCGAAGCTGCCGATCTAATGTACCATTACCTTGTTCTGTTATCCGCAAAAGACTTCCAGCTATCTGATGTTATTACTGTTTTGAAAGCGAGGCATAGTAAATAAGTCATTTGTCTTCGCGGCTACAAGTTAGAGGCCAACGACTCATTTCATTTGTATCATTAATCCCTTAAAGAAATGGATTCAAAAATAATAATGCGTGGCAATCACCCATTTATTGCTCATCAGCAGCCAACTATTTCTCCCGAAAGTTCAAAACAGCGGAGTACCGACTTTTTTAATTCGATGAATAGCAGACGCTCAGTAAGAGAGTTTTCCAACCAACCCGTTCCAAAAGAGGTCATAGAAAATATAATTAAGACTGCATCTACTGCTCCTTCAGGCGCACATAAACAACCATGGACGTTTTGCGTGGTTTCTGATCCATTAGTCAAGCAAAAAATACGCGAGGCTGCCGAAGTGGAGGAAAAAGAAAGTTATGAGAACAGAATGAGCGAAGAATGGCTGCAAGACCTAGCACCACTTCAAACTGATTGGAACAAACCATTTTTAGAGGTAGCACCTTATCTCATTGTGGTATTCAAACGAGCGTATGAACTAACCAGTCAAGCATCAAAAAAGAATAATTACTACGTTAACGAGTGGGTGGGCATAGCTTGTGGTTTTTTACTAAGTGCCATTCATCATGCCGGGCTGGTTGCTCTCACTCATACTCCCAGCCCCATGAATTTTCTTACTAAAATTTTAAATCGCCCAGAAAATGAACGCCCTTTTCTGCTGATACCTGTTGGCTATCCTGCAAAAGACGCATTGGTACCCGATTTGAAAAGAAAAACGCTTGACGAGGTTACTGTTTGGTTTTAGTATCTCAAGGTTATCTCTAGAAACCAAAATAATCGGTTTTACGAAGGAGGAACGACCGAAGCAATCTCTCACCCAGAATTATTTTTTTAAGTCATCATAGCTAAATAGTCACCGTGTATGATTATTACGGAGTCAATCATTTTTCTAAAAGCGGTAAGAAAGACACGTAACAAATAAATATCAGAATTTTAAATTATCCACCATTCTATATACCAGGAATTGATAACTGAAATTTGGCAACTTTTTCTTCTTTGGAATTGGTTGTCGTAGGATGTGGGTTTACATCTATCAATCTTAGCTCGTAGTTTTTACCTTGGTAGAACACAGTTGTACTCTGCTGGCAGTCAAGCTCAGTATTCAAAACGCATAAGCGATAAACAGTGCTGTCGGTTCCTACTTGAAACCCCACTTTAGCATTTCCTGCCCAGATACACACAACATCCGAAGGGCAGCGATACTCTAAAATTGATACCACTTTTACTTCAAGGTTCTGCCTTCTAGAAGTAGTGAACGTAACTTTTTCACCACTTTTGGCTTCTACTTTAGTATCTAAGGATTTGCTTTGTGATTCTATTCTTTGTGCGCTAGGATCAGTACAACTAATCAAATAGTGAACGAAAAAAATGGATAGAAAAGACTTTGACGTTTTCATAGGCAAATTTTATTATTTATACTTAGACACTCATTTTTAAGAATGGGTTGTATGGCTCAATTAAATTAACCCATAGCTACTTAACACACTTGCTTTCCGTAACCTCAATCCCCATACTCGTCCACGCATCGCCATAGATTGACTCGTAGCAAATGCTTAGCTTAAATTCATGCTTTTGCATTTCATTGTATATCGCGTAGGCTCCCTTTTCGCTATTAGTTTGGAACAGTCGTATGGACTTGCCCGGTGGCATTACCCGGTTTTGAAGCGTTGATACATAGTGTGGGAAGTGCGAGGTTCCGATTAACTGTACAAAGAGCGAGTCAATGGTAGGAAATGGTTTTCCATCTAATTCGATAACTACATTTTTGATAATGGCCGGACCAATTCCATTGTTTGTAATCTCTATGTAATAGGTCTCTTCGTTAAAACTGGGCAACCACTCCAGATACGGCCAGGCGGATGCGTGTTGTTGTGCCTGCATGATGTTCGCCTGATACATGTAAACTGACACGGTGATGATATTGATGACAATAGCCATAATGCCCACCCACAAACCGATGTCGCGTTTGGGGCTGGTGGTGTTCTTTGTTTCTTCTTCCATGAAAGCTACTTTCCCTGATTCGACATACTTTTGCGAATAAGTTCAAAATCTACCCAATAAATGTTTCCTTGATTATTTAGCGATTGTTTAGAAAGGTTCTGAATGGTGGCATAATTGGTTCTGGTCTGAAATGATTTTATTGGTGCGTAGCGCGTGCTAGTGAGAAACAACTTCTTTCCATCGGGGCTCACATACGGACAGTACTCTAAGTATGTTGAATTAAGTTCGCTAAGACACTTTGTTGGTCGCCATTTACCAGCATCATCTTTTACGCTCATATAAAGATCACCACCCCCGGCATCATCTCTCCTGCCAAAACAGGTAAACAAAATGTAGTCCTCATTCGGGCTAACAAATGCGTTGAACTCATCCACCTTCGAGTTGATGGCGGAATCCAACGGCTGCGGAGTTTCATATTTGTTTTCTTTCCATTCGGCACGATAAATGTCTTCACGACCTCTGCCTTGCCCATTGTAATTTGCTGTGAAGTATAGGTTTCCTGTTTTTGTAATGGATGGATAGAACTCATCGTCTTCAGTATTCACTGGCGCACCCAAATTGACAGGCATGCTCCAGTCATTGCCTTCACGCGTCACTTTCCAGATGTCAAAATCTTTTGGTTCTGTTCCGCTAAACGGCCTGTTCGATGCGAAGTACATTGTCTTTCCGTCTGCGCTAAAGGCTGGCTCCAGGTCGCTGTACATTCCCGCAAAGGAAACTACCTCTGGCTTTGTCCATGCTCCCGATTTTAGTTGTTTACAAAATACAATAGTTTGAAAATCGCTGCGAGGTGATGCGATGGTGAAATAAATTTCCTTACCATCAGGCGATAGTGCAAAGTCGCGCTCGTTGATGTGGGTTGATATAAAACCATCTGCTAACAAACTGAGTTGATTAGGGGCTTTATCTAATGACAATTTGTTGAGTTGAGAAAAACCCATGGTTGAGTAAACCAAGAGTAGTAAAGAAATAATCTTTTTCATTTATCTATTGATTAATTTTTAACAAGTGTGCATAAGTCCGTTCGTATAGTTGTGTAAATATTTGAAAAAAAATGTAATACAAGAAACCTACTTAACAATGAGCGGTTTTCGTCAACTAAAACATCATTTTCGTCAACCAATTATGCAGCTGTGACTTATCATAAACTTTGATAAATATATATCTTGCCGTACTTTTTGTATGCGCAGGGTATTTCTTCATGTATTGTTTTGGTTAGTTTATGTTTTTACACTGGCCTATCTTAATGTTACTTCTGGTGTAAAGAGTTTTGAATTACTGCCTGAGGGTGCGCTGCTATTGTTCTATAGTCAAGTTATCATTCAGACTATTTTTCTTCTTGTCAAAATTCCGTTTGTATATACTGCCCTGTTTTTACTCGATCAATACCTTAACCAAAAGCGTAAATTGTTTCCAATCGTTGGAATATTGACCATACTAATAACGGCAGGAGCGATTTCCATGAGTTTACTGAATCACCATTTGATCCTACCCTACTTGTTAAACATGTATGAAAATGAGTACTCTGTATTTTCGACAGGGAGTTTACTTTATCACGGACTTGCCCTTGCCTTTATCACAGGCATTGCTACAACGATAAAGTTAATGCGATGGCAATATCAAACACAACTACAAGTTGTTAAACTACAACGGCAGATGATTGAAGCTGAGTTGAAATACTTGAAAGGTCAAATCAACCCTCATTTTCTATTCAATACACTTAACAATATTTATTCGCTTGCTAGAAAGGGATCAAGTGCCGCTGCCGAGTCGATACTTAAGCTCTCGAAACTAATGAGATTTATGCTTTTTGAAACGGGTAATGCTCGTATACTATTGAAGAATGAAATCGCGTTAATTGAAGATTATATTGAGTTGGAACGCCTTCGCTATACCAATCGTTTGCATATTGATTTCAAGAATGACTTGGATAAATCCGATCAAGAAATTGCCCCGCTCCTACTGATTCATTTTGTTGAAAATGCTTTCAAGCATGGAATCAGCGAAACACACCAAAATTCATTTGTCTCTATCGATATTAAATTGAAAGAGGGCATATTGGATGTCCAGATTGCTAATTCAATACAACCTACCACTGGTAAATCAAACGGATCAAAAATTGGTTTAGAAAATGTAAGAAGGCAACTGGAACTGATATACCCAAATCATCGGTTGGAGGTTTTGAACACATCAGATACTTTTAAAGTAACACTAATCATTCCATTATCATGAATATGTTGAAGTGTTTAGTGGTTGAAGATGAACCCTTAGCAGCCGATGTGCTACAAGATTACATTGAGCAAGTTCCATTTTTATCCTTAGCAGGGAGATGTGCTAACGCCTTGACCGCGCTTGAGTTGCTGAATACTATAGAGATAGATATTATTTTTTTAGATATTCATTTACCAGGTTTGAAGGGATTGGATTTTTTACGAACCATTAAGAATCCCCCCAACGTAATCATAACGACCGCTTATCATGAATATGCTATTGAAGGATATGAATTAAACGTAATAGATTACTTGTTAAAACCCATTGAGTTTAACCGTTTTCTCACAGCAGTCAATAAAGTGAAATTATTAGATACCCCTTCACCAAGACATACTACCATTACAATACATTCAGATAAGAAAAACGTTGTTATTCCTATTGACACAATACTTTTTATTGAGAGCCAAAAAGAATACATTAAAATCCAGACAACCACTGGGCATCATGTAACCAAATATTCTTTATCAAAGATTGAAGAGGAATTAGACAGAAAACTATTCTTCAGAATCCACCGCTCCTTCATCATCGCATTAAATAAGGTGAAAGCATATAACAGCAACGAGATTGATGTGGCTGGAAAGCTTATTCCAATAGGAGGAAATTTTAAAGATACTGTTAGTCAAAAGCTAGCTAACTACTTCGATTCTAAGTAGTTTCCTATTCTTTAATCTTACGTAAACTCTTGCTCCTACCTGCGGTTGAGTGGTGAATGAGCTAAGAACATACACTCGATCTTCCTTCATTTGTAAAGTTAGTAATTGATAACTACCATAGTATTCGATCTTTTGAATTGCTGCCCGCATCGCATTTTTCGATGGCTTCAATGAAACGATTAAATTTTCTGGTCGAACGAATAAACGATTCGCCTTGCGTTTTTCCTTCAATAAGAGTCCTTTCGGGAGTATAAAATATTTTCCAAACAAGCCGGCTACATATTCATCGGTAGGCTGTGAGTAAATTTGTTTGGCAGTTCCCTGCTGCACCATCGAACCATTTCGCAACACAAAAAAATAATCACCCCACGGCAATGTATCATCTGGATCGTGAGAAACAAGGATGATGGATATCTTTAATTTTGTTGAAACCGATTCAACTACTTCTTTTAATGTAATCTTTAGAATCTGATCGAGGTTTGAGAATGGCTCGTCTAATAGTAATAGAGTAGGTTTCCCTATGAGTAAACGGCAAAGTGCAATTCGTTGCTTCTCTCCGCCCGAAAGCTCGTTTGTTTTTCGTTTTAGAAGATGCTCGATTTTACAAATTGAAAACAACTCAGTTGCCTGTCCTTTGCTTAACCGATTGGCGTACTCAAGCACTTGTTCTACACGCAAAAATTTCTGTAACTCAAAATGTTGAGGCAGATAGGCGATTTGCGGATGTCCCGCTACCAATGTTTCGGCTGCGCTTTGAACTTTTTCGCCACAAAAATAGATAGTGCCAGTATCGGGTGTCTCTAGCCCTGCAATTAACTTTAACAAGGTGCTTTTGCCCGAACCCGTTTCTCCGGCAACTACAACACGCTGAAATTTTTGCTGACTTAACTGAATATCATTTACGGCAATACTTTCACCAACTTGCTTTGTAAGACCTTTAATTTCTAAAAACATTATTTCAATTTATTCCATCGTACAATGAGTGTCGTGGATATTTCCTTTAACTTTTTAACACTATTAACGGTTGCCTGTGTAGGTCTTACCTCTGCGCTTTGAAGTAGTGCCATTAGGTGCAACCATTTTTCTTGACAACCCACAAGCGTTTCTTTGTCTACAGCCACTTCGCTTATACTTCCATACATCGTATCAGGATTTTCAGGTACGCCTTCTCCACGCAATGTCACAAATTCTTCTCTCTTACCTTTTGCCCACTTTACTTTTTTATCCGCCAAGCGAGCTTCTACTTGCTCTCGAATGGATTGCAACTCTATATATGCACGGTAGCAGATCATTGATTGGTTAGTTTGTAGTTTTAGATCGGCTTCGCTGATGGTTACCCTCGGATCTAATCGTACTTCGATAGGCTGCTCTTCAGCAACACCGTCTACCCACAATCGTACTTTGTATTTGCCAGGTGCTACATAAGGCCCCACG
>JAAFHY010000107.1 GCA_013298505.1 Cytophagales bacterium | reverse complement strand
ACAGCTTATCGCTAAACATGGGGCAACTGCTCAGCATCCCGCTGGTGCTTATAGGAATTTTTGTTTTTGTTCGATCTTTTACGTTAAAAAACACAAGCACTGAGGCTTAAGGTTTGAAACCCCGCGAGGTAATGGTGCGATGACTCTTCTAATTGTAGGATTTATTTTTGGGTTGGGTTCGTCCGATTATCAGGTAGACTCTGTTAATCGAGTTAGGCAGGATACACTCGTTATAAAAACCGATACTACTAAAGTACTCACGGTAAACCGAGTACTTATTATCGGTAATAAAAAAACGCGCGAACAAATTATATCTCGCGAGCTATCACTGAAACCCGGGGACACTATCAACTTCTACCACCTTAACGAAATGTTAGTGTGGGACAAGCGCAAAATCTACAACCTTCGGCTATTTAACACGGTTAGCATCAGGGTACTCACTTTATCACCAACCACCATCGACTTATTAGTAGAAGTACAAGAGCGTTGGTACACTTGGCCCGTGCCTATCTTTGAACTATCCGATCGAAATTTTAACGAATGGTGGCAAACATACAATCATGATTTTGGCAGGGTAAATTTCGGGCTGCGCCTCGATCAATTTAACGTGCGTGGAAGAAATGAAACGCTGCGGTTTGTTGCTCAATTTGGATTTAGCCAACGGTTTGAGCTAAACTATACCATACCCTATTTGGACAAACGGCAAAAACAAGGGTTGATCATTGGCTTTGATTATAGTAATCCAAGAAACGTAGCCGCGCTTACCGAAGATCACAAACTAATTTTTATTAGGGGAAATCAACCATTACGAATTTCTACCGGAGCACAAGTAACGTATACTTATCGTAAATCATTTTTTGAAACACATGCTCTTTCGCTTGGCTTTAGAAATAGCACCATTGCAGATACGGTGCGAACCCAAAACCCAAACTATTTTGTTGACGGAGCTACTCAACAGCGATACGGAATTTTGTCGTACACCTTTCGATCTGAACACCGCGATGTAATCATGTATCCGCTTAAAGGGTATCAACTGTCGGCAACCATCCAACGCAATGGTTTTGGTTTTGAAGGAAATGTAAGTCAATGGATTTTCAATTTCACCTATGCTTATCACCATGCACTAAAGAAGAACTATTACCTCTCTAATTTTACTTCTGCCTATCTAAGCGACCCGACCAATCAGCCTTATTCGCTATTTGGAGCGATGGGCTATCAACGTCAAATTTTGAGAGGGTACGATTTGTATGTAATCGAGGGAGCTAAATTTTTTGTAAACAAAACCACCTTTAAAAAGAAACTATTTTCGCGTGTTTGGCGCTACGAAAATATGCCACTTGAGCAGTTTAAGCATCTGCCATTTGCTTTGTACCTAAAAACATTTGTAGACATTGGCTACACCGAAAACTACAGCTACTACCAAGAGCGCCCCGCTCTGCTCAACAATCGACTTACCAATTCATTCTTAGCTAGCTATGGATTTGGTGCCGATTTAGTTGCTCCGTACGATGTGGTTTTCCGATTTGAATACGCGTTCACCAAAGAAGGCATTTCGGGATTCTTTTTCAATTTGAGAAAAGAATTTTAAACAATCTGTATATTTATTGTATCAACTAAATCGAAATGAGGATTTTCGGATTAGCCATATACGTGATCGCTACAGTGAGTGCAACTGCACAAAGCGTATCAACACAAATGGGTGCAAGGCAATTGGCGATGGGCAACTCATCTGCCGCGCTCACCGATGAATGGTCTTTATTTAATAATGCAGCCGGATTAAGTAAGCAGAAACAATTAACAGGTACGTTCGCCTTTGAGGCCACACCTTCGCTACCGGGAGCCAACCGCTTAGCCGCAAGTTTTCTATTACCTACTTCGCACTTCACAGGTGGCATTGGTTTTTTTCGATTTGGTGATGCCGTATACAATGAACAACTCGTTACCATTGCAGCAGCCCATCAGCTAGGCATAACCTCGCTTGGCTTAAAGGCAAACTACATTCAATACCGAGCAGAAGGATTTGGAACTCACTCGGCCATTAGCATAGATTTTGGAGGCATTACTGAAATTACAAAAATGATAAGCGTAGCCGCATACATCACCAATCTTACGCAATCATCACTCACAAGTTCTACGGGCGAACGTATACCCACTCGGCTCGTAGTAGGCGTTGGGTTAAAGCTGAGCGAAAAAGTCTTTGTGAACTCTGAAATAGAAAAAGAAGTTGACTTTCCCATCTCATGGCGCACAGGTATCGAATATGATATTTACAAAAGTATTTTTGTGAGAACGGGCTATAGTTTAAACCCAAGTGCCCTGCATTTTGGGTTGGGGACGAAAAAGAAAAAAATCATCATCGACTATGCCTTGCGCTATCATTCTGCACTTGGTGTATCACATCAAGCATCGGCCTCTTATTTGTTGTCTACTCTACTTGCCAAGTGAAACGCATTGCTGTTCTATCCTTACTTGCAATAAGTGCCTCGCTTGTAAAGGCACAAGACTATCCCAAGAGCGACATAGATCTCAATAGGCTGGTTGACGAAATTTTCACTAATCAATCGGGCGATTTGAACTATGCAGATCTCTACGAAAACTATTTGCAAATTCTATCGAATCCATTTGATCTGAACAACGTGTCGGTAGAAGAACTCAGTTCACTATACCTACTAACTCCCTCGCAACTCAACTCGTTTATTAGTTATCGTGCTGAAGTTGGCAAATTTGTATCTGTATATGAACTGCAATCTATACCCGAATTCACCAAAGACACTTTTCAAAAGCTAGCTCCGTTCATTACTATCGTTGACGATAAGGCCACCATTAACCGAACGTTATGGAACAGAATTCGATCGGAAGAAAATAATTACTTGTTGTTGAGGTATACACAAACGCTAGAAACACAAAAGGGATATACTTCTACCGCCACCACTAGTAGCAAATATGCTGGCGGCCCCGAAGATTTATACTTACGCTTTCGCGTAAGCAGGCCGGGCGATTTTAGCGTTGGTGCTACTGCTAAAAAAGATGCTGGCGAAAACCTAGAGTGGAGCCCCTCTAAAAAATTATATGGCTTTGACTACTTGTCGTTTCATGCGCAAGTACAAAATAAAGGGCGCATTAAAAATTTGATTGTTGGCGATTACCAAGCGCAATTTGGGCAGGGCCTTATGCTTGGCTCTGTATTTGGCATTGGCAAAAACGGAGAAACAATCACTTCCATCCGTAGAAGTAGTCTCGGCTTTTTACCGTACACTTCGCAATATCAAGCTGGCTATTTTAGAGGTGCTGCCGTTGCTTACGAAGTTGGCAAACACATTACGCTACACGGCATGATCTCATCGCGCGCACGTGATGGAAATCTGCAACAAGACTCTTCACTAAGCTCACTATCGTCATTTAGTTTTAGCGGCTTGCATCGAACGCCATCAGAACTAGAAAACAGAAATGCACTTGAAGAACGTAACATGGCTCTGATCATCAACTATCAAAAACAAAATTTGGATGTGGGTGCGATGATACATCGAACAAACCTGAGTGTGCCACTTCAACCTTCACTCAATCTATACAACCAATTTAACTTCAGCGGAAGCGAAAATACCAATGTGGGTATATTCTTAAATTACACATTTGCCAACGTAACGATGTTTTGTGAAGTAGCGCATTCAGTTAGTCAAGGTATGGCGAGCACCGTTGGCCTGCTGGCAAACCTTACACCTCGATTAGATATTTCACTTCACTACCGAAACTTTTCTCGAAACTTCTATAGCTTTTACAGCAATGCGCTTTCAGAAAACTCAACACCCCAAAACGAATCGGGTTTTTATTGGGGATGGAAATACACGTTCAACAAAAAATATTCAATTGCCGGATATGTAGATTTCTTTGAATTTCCTTGGCTGAAATACAGAAGTTACGCGCCATCGACAGGGAGCGAGTGGCTGCTGCGGTTTAACTATAAACCCTCGAAATTGATTTACTTATTTCTACAAGTCCGTGAAGAAAGTAAACAAAGAAATACGGGAGCCGACATCAATTTGTATTCTACAGAACAAGGCGTGAGAAGAAATTATTGGATCAATCTCGACTACGCCACTTCGCCATCGTTAAGTTTTAAAACCCGAATTCAGTTTAACAGTTATCAGTTCGCAGGAAAAACCACTCAAGGCTCTGCCATTATGCAAGATGCTACTTTTGCGTGGCGTAAGTTTTCAGCAAGCACACGCTACGCCATTTTTGATACCGATGAATTTGATAACCGGATTTATGTGTACGAACCTGATGCGTGGTTGGCGTTTTCATTTCCAGCATACAACGGCAAGGGCGTGCGCAGTTTAGTTTTACTACAATATAAAATCAGTAAAAAAGTAGATGTGTGGATGCGGTGGGCACAAACCCATTACACAGATAGAAGTTCAATTGGCTCGGGTGGGGAAACGATTATGGGAAATACCCAAAATGATGTTAGATTTCAGACTCGGATCAGATTCTAATTCACAATAAACCCAACTTCATGCACGCCATCAAATTAGTTACTCCTGGTGTATTGCTGATGCTATGCATTGGCCTGTTCGCATTTATCCTAGTGTTTAGGGCTATTTTCAACAAGAAAAGATAAGCGCGCTAATTTTTTCGACTTTACACAATGCTCTTTGTCGGTGGTTTAGTAGCTTTATCGAAACAACAGCCACAACTATGAATCAAGTAATGCATTTTTCGCCCAATCAATTTATTGTTGCTATGAGAAAACTCAATTCGCTACTGGCCGTCATCATCATTTCGCTTATTCTTTTATCCATTGCTTCGTTTACGTTTGCGCAAACAACCAAAAAAGTGCTCGAACTGCCTGAGTTCAAAAGCATTTATGTAAACTCAAATTATACGGTTTACTTAAAGCAAACCAATAAGCAAGAAGTAAGCGTGGAAGCACTTACGGAAATTTATGAACTGACCATCATCAAAGTTGAAAACGGGATACTGATGATTAACGTAGAGCGCAAGCCCGACAACCCCAACAAAAGTATCTGGGCAAAAATTGATGATATCAAATTGAAACCCAATATGAAATTGATGGTGAGCATGAAAAACATATCTGAGTTGCAGGTAAATGGTAATGGTAAAATCATTTCAGAAAACTCAATTGCCTCAGACTATCTGAGTTTGTCGGTAGCAGGCAGCGGCAGCATCGACTTAGATATAAAAGGAAATAATGTTAAAACCGAAGTGAGTGGTAGCGGAAACATATCGCTCAAGGGCTACGCAACCTCTAATGACGTAAGCATGAGTGGCAGCGGCAGTGTTAGTTCGTACTTGTGCGAAATAGAAAGTGCCAAAGTGAAAATGAGCGGTTCGGGAAATTGCGAACTGAATATTACCAGTAGCTTGGAAGCAATTGTGCAGGGCAGTGGCACGCTGAAGCATAAAGGCAACACCAAAAATGTGATGAAGAAAATCTACGGATCAGGTTCGGTAGATCGGGCTTATTAACCCTGAATAAATATGACATCGTCATTGCGAACACCAAGCAGGACAGTGCGATGGCGTGAAGCAATCCTACAAATCGAAGCGCAAATTCCTTACCTAGGGATTGCTTCGCCCCTCCTCAAAAATCTGCGCTAAACGCTCGCAAAGACGAAAGCTATTCCTCCTCAACAAGGTGATGATTGAGTGCATAGCTTACCAGCGCAGCCGTGTTTTTCGCATCTAGTTTTGCTAATAAACTTTTTCGGTGGCTATCTACCGTAGAAGCGCTGATGAACAATTTATCAGCAATGGCTGGGTTGGTAAGCCCCTGAACAATTAACGCTAATACTTCTTTTTCGCGTTTGGTGATGAGCGGCATTTCTTTTTGCTTTTCTATCTCTTTTCGCATGGCCTGACCTGCATCAGGACTCAAGTGTTGCTTGCCTTGATTTACTTTGTGAATGGCACCTACCAACTCTTCTTTGGAAGCATTTTTTAGCACGTAACCCGAAGCCCCTTGCTTCATCATCTCTTGCACATAACTGCCTTGGCTAAGGTTGCTGATTCCTAAAATCCGTAAGTCAGAAAATTTTTGCTTTAGCACTTTGCATAAGTCGATGCCGCTCATGTCGGGCAGGTTAATGTCCATCAACACCACATCGGCTGTTTGATTTACAAAATAACCAAGGCACGATGCGGCCGTCATGGCATAACCAGCCACTTCAATAGAAGGGGTTTGTTGCAGCATAGCGGTCATACCCTCTATCACCATAGGGTGGTCGTCTACTATAAACACACGAATAGATTTTTCTATCATATTGCTAAAAAAATATGCACCGAAGTGCCTTCTCCTTGCCGACTCGTTACATCTAATTTACCTTTGAGATAACTAATACGCGATTGAACATTTGCCCAACCTGAGTTAATGGTATTTTTTATTTCCTCAACATCAAACCCTTTACCATCGTCTTCCACCGTAACTGACAGCGAGTTGCTTTCATACATCATCTGTACAATAATATTTTTTGCACCCGAGTGTTTCAACGCATTGTTGACCAGCTCTTGCACAATGCGGTAAACAATCGTTTCGTGAGAAATATCTAGCACACGTCTTACGCCCACCAGTTGAAAGTGTAGCGCAGCAGCTTTCATGGTATTGATGGATTCACAAAAATCGCGGAGAGCAGCAACCAACCCAAATTTTGCTAACGACTCGGGCATCATGTTGTGCGAAACACGCCTTAGTTCTTGAATGGAGCTATCCAACATATCGAGCGAGCGATCAAACGAAAGTGCCTGATCTATGGGAAGAGCTAAACTCCCCTTCATATTTGAGAGCGAAATTTTTACACCAGAAAGCAACCCGCCAAGCCCATCGTGCAAGTCTTTGGCGAGGCGGCCTCGCTCTTGCTCTTGGCCTTTCAAAATGGCATCGGCCAATATCAACTGCTTGTCCTTTTCTAATTCTCGTATTTGTTGAAGTTGTAAATCATTTTTCTGTTTCGTGAGATTCTGTTTATGCATCATATTAAAGTAGATCAGCAACCCAACAATTACAAGAGCAATCGTGCCCGTAAATGAAAAATACAACCACAGCATATTTTGCATTATAGTTAGGTTCTTGATTTCATTGTCCTTTTGAAGCTGAATGATTTCGTTTTGCTTTTTATCGGCTTCGAATTTGGCGTTGTAATATAAAATGCGGTTATGGTTTTGCTTTTTTACAAGGCGATCGCTATAGGAAATTTGCCTGCTTTTATACATGAGTGCTTCGCTCATCTGCCCACGTGCCGTTGCTAGATCACTTAAGTCCGAAAATGATTGCAGCACTTGGGGCTGATAGGCAAATTCGGTGGCTACATCTTTGGCAATATGGAAGAAGTGTTCGGCCAATTTGTAATCTTTAGTAGCCATATATAGCAAACCCAACTCACGCGCTTGTACGGCTACCCAATAGGGGTCTCCGTATTCAATAGCTGCTTTATATGCTACAATAAATAGTTGCTCAGACTTCTTATAATGCCTCTTGAATCTATGGTACTGCCCCTTTGCATTGTTAAAATTCAAATCTTTCAAATTGGATTTGTACGATAAGGTGTATATCTCTGCCTCAAGTAAGTAACGGCTTGCTTCCCTCAAATTACCCAACCCAATACACACAGAAGCCATGCGGCTTATCAGTACCGCATAATTGTAACTATTTTTAGTTTTAAAAACCAATCCCTCTTTTGTGTACTTGTAACAAGTCATCCAATCGGCTAAATCAGAATATACATAGCCGAGGTTATAGTAACTCATAGCAAGCCCACTACTATCCTTAGCTTGTAATAGTCCTTCTATCCCTTTTAGATAATAGACCGTTGCATTGTCCAAATCATTCATCAATTGAAAAGTTGCGCCCAGGTTTGCAAAAAGTGTAGCTTCTCTTTGAAGTTGATACTTTTTCTCCATTTTTGATTTCTGATTAAATGTAAGGGCTAATTCAAAATTAGCTGCCGCGTTTGGATAGTTCCCTTTCCTATACCACATAGAAGCCATCCCCCAATAAGCTATCGAAAAAAAGTAACTATTATTAGTGCGCTTAGCAACTACTAAAACTGAGTCAGACATTCTTTTTCCGTTTTCAAAATCTTCTAGTTCCTCATCGTATACTAGACCAAGAGCATCAATCGTATTGACAAAAAGCGAATCATCTACACCTCTTAGTTCTTCAATTCTTTTAGAAAGACTATCGATTTTTGTTTGCTGTTCTTTCGTGATTGAAATTGCCTTAGTCCCTACCTGCTTTTTTTCTTTTAATAAATAAGCCACTATAGTATCTTGTTTATATGTTTGACCAACGCTCGCGAAGCAGGAGCTAAGCAGTATGAAAAATAAAAATACTCTCAAGCCTTACATGTTAAGTTAATCCAGTCGCAATCTCTTTATTCCGCCTAAACTCCGCCTCCCCTTTTCAGGGGATTTTTCTGTTGCTCAAAAGCTAAAAGAAACCTTAGAACCATGAATGGGCACTTCAATAAATACTGACGTGCCCTGGCTGGGTGCCGTTTTAATATCTAATGTGCCCCTCAAAAAAGAAACCCGCTCGCGCAAATTAGTAAGCCCAATACCCTGTGGTGAAACTTTCTCTAAATCAAATCCACGCCCGTTGTCTTCTACTGTAATGGAAGCAACATTATCAGAAAACACCACCTGCAACAGTGCACTAGTGGCCGATGAATGGCGTAACGTGTTTGTTAGTAATTCTTGAACAATGCGGTAAAGGATTAACTCTTTTGATGTTTCAAATCGTAGTGGTGTGCCAACTGTTTGGAGCGAAATCGTCAAGGTGGCTTGGTTATTCAATGAATCGCAGTAATCATTTAGTGCTGTCACCAATCCATACTTCACCAAAACATCAGGCATCATATCATGGGTTACTTGGCGCAACTCCTGAATCGACTGCCCTAGTTGATCTAACGCACGGTCGTAGCGATTCGCTTCGCCTTTTAATTCAACGTTATCTCGTATGCCCGTCAATGAAAATTTTATTCCTGAAAGCATTCCCCCAAGCCCATCGTGCAAATCTTTTGCAATGCGGCTACGTTCCTCTTCGCGGGCTTCGGTGGCTGCTTTGTAGTTTT
>JAAFHY010000106.1 GCA_013298505.1 Cytophagales bacterium | reverse complement strand
CACGCTTTAATCTAAAGGCTAGGTATGAAGATTATAAATCAAATTTTAGGGTCATCTGTACGCCTGAATTTACAGCAGAATGGATTGAGAAAATTGAAATACTTAGACAATGGCTGAAACAGAAGCTTTAGATATTGCCAAAAAATTTATGTCGGCAGTGTCTGCAAACTATTCGGTGCAGACTGCTTATCTTTTTGGTTCTTTTGCCAAAGGAAATGCCCACGCTGATAGCGATATTGATGTGGCGATTATCTTGAACCAAAAGCAGTTGAGTTTTGATAGTGAAATGGAGTTGGTAAAATTGCGAAGGGATATAGATTTACGCATCGAGCCACATGCTTTCTTGAAGAAGGACTTCAACGAAAATAATCCATTGGCACACGAAATTTTAAAGTACGGAATACCATTGTAGAAACTATTCTAATGATTGAAACAAGCACCTATACGTTAATTGATGGAAAGAAGATTTCCGCAGATATAAAAGCCGAGATTTCAATAAAAGTGGCCGAGCGAAAATTGGCTGGAAAGAAAATCCCGCATCTTGCCATAATTTTGGTGGGCGATGATGGCGCGAGCCAGACATATGTAGATCACAAAGTGAAGGCCTGCAAAGAAGTTGGCTTTCACTATACAATGATGCGTTTTGCCGATACCATTAGTGAAGACAAATTGATGAAGCACATTGATCAAGTCAATCGCGATCAAGATGTGGATGGCTTCATTGTTCAACTTCCGCTTCCTGCGCATATCACTGTAGAACGCATCACAGAAAAAATCAGATCGGATAAAGACGTAGATGGATTTACCAACCATAATTTCGGAAGTATCATTTCAAAAAATCCATTGCTCATGCCGGCTACACCCTTTGGAGTGATGGAATTGCTACGCAGATACAATATTGAAACAGAAGGAAAGAATTGTGTGATTGTAGGCGCAAGTAGATTGGTGGGCGCGCCATTGAGCATGATGTTGGTGGAGCAAGGTAGGGCTACGGTAACGATTTGCCACAAGTACACAAAAGACTTGGCATCGTGGACAAAGCAAGCCGATATTTTGGTAGTAGCCGTAGGCAAGCCAGGATTGATTAAAGCTGATATGGTGAAGGAAGGCGCTGTAGTAATTGATGTGGGCACAACACGTGTAGAAGGTGCTCAATACAAAAATGGCTACAGCCTAAAGGGCGATGTTGAATTTAAAGAAGTAGCACTAAAGACTTCTTTCATTACCCCAGTACCTGGCGGTGTAGGGCCGATGACGATTGCTTCACTTTTGATGAATACGTTGAGAGCCTGCGAGAATTTGAATCCATAATGAATTCAATATTCAAAATTGAAAATAGGTTATGGCAGTATCTGTAAATTTTGAATCTGGAATTTTGAATTTGGAATTGCCCTTGATGGAAGACTTCTACACCATTCAAGGTGAAGGGTTTTACCAAGGTAGTGCAGCTTATTTTATTCGATTGGGCGGTTGTGAAGTGCGTTGCGTGTGGTGTGATGTAAAGGACAGTTGGGACGTAAACGCCCATCCCAAAATAGAGATATCTACCCTATCCGCCAAAGCGAAAGCCAGTGGCAGTCAGATTGTGGTAGTAACTGGAGGTGAGCCATCTATGCATAACCTTGGTCCGCTCACTCAAGAATTAAGGGAATCTGGTCTCAAGACACATATTGAAACTTCAGGAGCGTATCCGTTAACCGGTACTTGGGACTGGGTTTGTTTTTCTCCTAAAAAGTTTAAAGCACCTCATATCTCTATTCCGTTAAAAGCAAATGAATTAAAAGTTGTGATCTTTCATAAGAAGGACTTTGAGTGGGCAGAGGAATTTGCTTCTAAAGTTTCGACAACGTGCCATTTATATCTGCAACCCGAATGGTCGAAAGAAAAGGAAATGCTTCCCGCTATTATCGACTATGTAAAAGCAAATCCAAAATGGAAGATTTCGTTGCAAGTACATAAGTATATGAACATACCATAGTTTCCTTCTTTAATGAATACAGAAGACTTTAAATTGACATTAAACAATTGGGGACAGCAAAAAGTCCCTTTTTTATTTATTGTTGATTTTGAATTACAGCGACCGCTGGCATGGCCATTGAGCGAAGTAAAAAATAGCGAAGTACTTTTTGATATCAATGGATTTACAAATGCTCCCTCTTTTGCTTCAAATAGATTCAATCAAGATTTCTCTTTTAAAGTCGATAGATATCCTGTACCGACTAAAGAATATCAAAAAAAATTTGAGCAAGTCTCGCATCATTTGAATCGAGGAGATTCTTTTCTTACCAATCTCACAATCAAAACAAAAATTGAAACCAATCGAACATTAAAAGAATTATTTTACTTGAGCCAAGCTCGGTTTAAGTTGTGGTTCAATGATCAATTTCTGGTATTCTCTCCTGAGATTTTTATCCAGATCAAAGATCAGAAGATATTTTCTTTTCCCATGAAAGGAACGATTGATGCATCGGTGCCAAATGCGAAGGGGAAAATTTTGGCTGATCAAAAAGAATTAGCAGAGCATATAACTATTGTAGATTTGATCAGAAACGATTTGAGCGCGGTAGCATCTTTAGTACAGGTAACACGTTTCAGATATGTGGAAGAAGTAAGAACTCATCAGAAAGATTTGCTTCAAGTAAGTTCAGAGATTCAAGGAGACTTGCCGCCAGATTATCTTTCGCGCTTGGGCGATATTTTGATAGCATTGCTACCCGCAGGCTCGGTCAGCGGTGCGCCAAAGAAGAAAACGCTTGAGATCATCCGAAAAGCGGAAGGAGAGGAGCGTGGGTATTACACTGGCGTTTTTGGTTATTTTGATGGCCGGAATTTAGATGCAGGCGTTATGATTCGATATATTGAGCAGACAGAGCAAGGACTTTTTTTTAGGAGTGGTGGTGGCACCACCACCCAAAGCAAAATGGAAACAGAGTACCAAGAAGCCATTGATAAAATATATGCCCCGATTTATTGAGACAATAAAACTGCTCGATGGAGAGTTGTATAATGTAACGTATCATCAAAACCGGGTGGATAGAACGATTCAGGCATTTAATTTTTCAGCTTTTAGGTTAGAGACGTTAATTCAAAACATGGATATTCCCCAAAAGGGATTATATAAATTTAGAATTGTATACGGTGACATTTCACCAGTTGTTGAGATTACTAAATATGTGCAAAAGATAATTCAGACCTTACGATTAGTCGAAGGAAATGATATTGACTACCAATTTAAGTATGAAGATCGAGATCATCTTCATAAATTATATGGGCAAAGAAAAAACGCGGATGATATTATTGTAGTAAAAAAGGGTATGATCACGGATTCTTATTTTGCCAATTTGATTTTTAAGCTGGACAATTATTGGGTTACCCCAGAGAAGCCACTTTTGAAAGGCACCCAACGAGACTTTTTAATTGATGAAGGGTTGATTAAACCGATGCCAATAAAAGTCAACGACCTTGCTAAATTTGAAAAGGTGAAACTGATTAACTCAATGGTGGGGTTTAGTAGCCAAGAGATTGAAATCGACAAAGTTATTTCTTAGCAATGAACGTATTTGTTTTTTTTTCTAGTGCACTCTTCTTTTTGTTCTTTCACGGTTCGTTAGTGGCGCAGCCACCATTAAGTACAAAATCAAAAAAAGCAATAGAGTATTATGTGGCCTCAGACAATTTTAGGGTGAGGGGACAATTAGATCAAGCTATTTCTTTGTTGAAGCAAGCGGTAGCTAAAGACGCAAAATTTGAAGAGGCCTATTTTAGAATGGGTTTAACCTACCGGGCAGCGGGCAAACTAGCGGAAGCCTGTCAGAACTTTGAGAAGGGACTCTCCTTAACCCAAACACAACCAAAGCAAAAACAATATTATTTTATATTAAGTGAAGCTTACCTAAAGCAGGGATTTTACCAACAATCCATTGGCAATTCAGAAAATTTTTTAAAGGCCGAAAAATTCGACAAAGCAAAGTTAGAGCAAGTTAAGGTTTGGCAATCGCAAGCTAAATTTTCTATCGACAACAATGGAAAGCTACTTAACTATGCAATACGGCCATTGAGCGACACGGTTAATGCTCAACCAATGCAATATTTTCCAACCATAACTGCCGATCAAAAAGAATTGATTTTCACTATTCGGTTTGGAAGTGAGCACAACGACAATGAAGATATCGTTGTTTCAAGGATGGAGAATGGAATTTGGAGCAGGCCAGTATCGTTGTCAGATCAAATAAACTCTACTTTCCGTGAAGGGGCATCCACCATTTCCGCTGACGGACGCAAGTTGATTTTTACAATTTGTGGACCACGCGGCTGCGACCTGTATGAAAGTAACAAGGTGGGAACTAGCTGGAGTAAACCCCAAAACTTAGGTGCTGGTGTGAATACAGCAGGTTGGGAGGCGCAGCCATCTTTGTCGGCCGATGGCAATGAGCTTTATTTTGTATCAGACAGAAAAGGAGGGGTAGGTGGCTATGATATTTGGTATTCAAAAAAAATGAGAGATGGAACGTGGGGCAAAGCCCTCAATTTAGGGAAGCCCATCAATACGCCCTTTGATGAGATTGCACCCTTCATCCATGTTAATAATCAAAATCTCTATTTCGCTTCCAATGGACTTCCAGGTTTCGGCAGTTACGATATTTATGTCTCAATCAAATCTTTGGACAAGTTACCTACTTCTTCAGGAGAGGGTAGTTTTAAGCCGTCAGCCTACCAGAAAGCCAGAGAGGATAGATGGGACTCACCAGTTAATTTGGGGGCCCCGTTAAACGACTTTTCCGATCAATATTCCTTTACAGTTACCAGCGATGGGTTGCGTGCTTATTATTCTAAAGAAGAGGGTAAAAACACAAGCAAGATATACTCAACACTTATCCCAGAAGCATTTCGAGTTGCCAAGCGTGGCAATGTGGTGAAGGGAAAAGTTATTGATGCAGTTTCGAAGAAGCAACTGGCTGCCCAAATCGAATTGAAGGATTTGAGTTCAGGGTTGATTGCCACATCAGTAACCTCCGATTCTTTAACGGGAGATTATGTTATTGTGCTGCCCGGCAAATCAGAATATGGATTACACACTTCTAAACCAGGGTATCTTTTTACAAGTTTAAATTTCGATTATTCTGATTCGGATTTAGAGAATCCTCTTGAGTTAACAATCGAAATGCAGCCTATTCAGAAAGCCGCCTTCCTCACCTTGAACAATATCTTTTTTGAGACTAACCAACACATTATCCTCGAAAAATCGACCTCAGAATTGGATGAATTAGTATTGTTTCTAATGAATAACCCATCCTTAGTTATTCAGATAAGTGGTCATACAGATAATACAGGATCGGAGATTTATAATAAACAATTATCTCTTAGAAGGGCTAATTCTGTTGCTGGTTATTTAAAATCGAAAGGTATAGCCCAAAATAGGGTTAAAGAAATAGGCTATGGCTCTCAGAAACCTGTAAAAAGCAACGATTCCGATCAAAATAGAAGGCAAAATCGCAGGATTGAGGTGAAGATCATTCAATAAAAGAGATACAATCGATTGTATTAATATTTGAAAGTTTTACTACTATTATTTGTATGTTTTTTTTTTGTTATTAACTTTGATATACATTGCGATTATAATTACCTAATTAAAACTTAAACCAATTAGTATGAGGAAAAATTTACTATTTAAAATGTTGCCTCTGCTTTTGCTGATCTCCAGCATGGCATGGGCGCAAGAAAGAACTGTTACAGGTAAAGTCACATCTGTTGAAGATGGATCCACTTTACCTGGTGTTAACGTAGTTGTAAAAGGTACAACCAACGGGACCGTGACGGATGCCGATGGCAAGTACACCCTATCTGTCCCAGCGGCAGGGGGAAGTCTTGTTTTTTCATTCATCGGTTTAAAATCAGAAGAGATTGTTATTGGCGACCGCACAGTTGTAGATGTTCAACTAGGATTAGATGTAACTCAACTAAGCGAAATTGTGGTTACGGCACTTGGTATTGAACGAAATGCAAAATCACTCGGCTATTCGGTGGCAAACGTAAAAAGCGATGAGTTAAATCAGGGAAGAGCCTTCAACGTTGCTACTGCACTTTCTGGAAAAGTAGCGGGTCTGCAGATTAGTACCATCAACAATGGAGTTAATCCAACTACGAGGATAACATTGAGAGGAAACCGTTCAATTACAGGTAACAATCAGGCTTTGCTTGTAGTAGACGGTACTCAAGTTCCAATTGAAGTTATCAATGCTTTGAATCCGAACGATATAGAAAGTTCCACTGTACTGAAAGGTGCAAATGCAGCGGCCTTGTATGGTGCAGATGCATCTAACGGAGCACTTATTATCACAACAAAAAAGGGTGCCACCCAAGCCCCTAAAATAACGTTTTCGAACACTACCTATTTAGAGGAAATAAGTTTTTTGCCAAAGTTTAATACTAAATTTGGTTCAGGCACAGAACAATTCTCAAGGGTCTATATCCCTTTTGAAAACCAATCCTATGGACCCGCTTATGATGGATCGATCAAAGAAATTGGAAGGACGCTTGAGGATGGTACAATTCAAAAAACGACCTATAGTGATAAGTCCGATCAAAAGGAAAAAGCATTCGATACAGGAAGTACCATTCAAAATGATTTATCGCTTTCAGGCGGAGATAAAATAAGTAGCTATTTTATTTCTCTTCAGGATGTCAACACAAAAGCGATTGTTCCTGGTGATGAAAGTAGAAGAATAACTGTAAGGATGAATGCGGGGAGAACATTTGATAAATTTAAGGCTAGTTTCAATTTAAGCTATTCACTTCGTCAAGTTGATAGAACGAGTGCCGACTTCTATAATCAAATACTTAATCAGGCAGGTCAAATACCTATCGCGTCCTACAGAAATTGGAGAAACTATAAAAATAGTGATGGTTCGTTGAATTATGCGAATCCAAACAATTATTATAACGATTACTTTCCTAACCCTTTCGCAGACAAAGATATGAACAGAGCGAAAGAGAGAATCGGAACTTTAGTAGGTAATGTTCAACTAGAGTATCAGTTTACCGATTGGTTGTCTGTATTATACAGGCTAGGTGCTACCAACACGCTTGGAGATCGAAAATTTACTACCGAGAAATTTGCATATAATTCGTTTGCTAAATCAACGGGTAAGTTTATCGCAAGTAATGATATAAATGGTTCTTCTGATTCTAGATTAAGAAACGAAAATCGCTTGGTGCAAGATTTCTTAGTTACCTTAAAAAAGCAATTCGGAGACTTTAAGTTGGATTTGATTTTAGGTAATACTATCAGGGAAGAATATTTAAGGGAAGTAAGAGCGGGGGCTAGCGCGTTGGTTGTTCCAGGAACGTATAACGCAGGAAATAGAGTGGGAGAGCCTACAGTAACTGATTTTTCCAGTTTAAGACGCATCATTGGAACTTATGCTGATTTTAATGTAGGCTACAAAGATTATTTGTTCTTACATCTTTCGGGAAGACAGGATGATTATTCAACTCTCGCTCCTAGTAATAGAACTTTCTTTTATCCAAGTGTCGATGTTTCTTTTGTTGCTACTGATGCGATCCCTTCACTTAAGGACAATCAAATTCTAAGCTACGCAAAGTTAACTGTTTCTGGGTCTAAAGTAGGTAACGTAAATGTAAACCCTTACCAACTGCAAAATATTTATGCACCAGGTAATGGTTTTCCTTATGGGAGCAATGCAGGGTTCACTACAGGAAATGCATTTAACGACCCGTTATTAAAGCCCGAGTTTACAACTAGTTATGAAGTAGGAGCCGATTTGGCGTTTCTAGACAGTAGATTAACAATGGACTTAGCTTATTATACTCAAACTACGGATAATCAAACGGTAAGTATTGATTTAGCTAGATCAACAGGTTATTCAATAGCGTCACTCAATGCTGGTTCTATGGAAAACAAGGGTTTTGAGGTAACCGTAAAGGGTACACCCATCAATACTCAGAGTGGACTAAAAGTTACATTAGGTGCGAACTATTCAAATACTGATACTAAGGTTACGAGCCTATTTGGTGATTTAAAAAATATTAACTTATCCAACTCTGTTACTGGTGGAACTACTGATGCCAGTTTAGGCCAAGTATTTGCTGAAATTGGTCAACAATATCCTTTATTAAAGGCGGTAGCTTATGCGCGAGACCCTCAAGGCCGTGTAATAGTAGACCGTGCCACTGGTTACCCTTTAAAGGATCAAAATATCCAAAACCAAGGTCAACTCTCCCCACGTCATAAGCTGGGAATCAACGCCAGTGTAAGTTATAAAGGCTTTACTCTTTCAGCTTTAGCCGAATATCGTGGAGGAGCTGTGCTTTATCATGGATTGGCGTCAACCATGTGGTTCACGGGAACATCGGCTGCTACTACTGCATATGATAGAGAGCGCTTCGTTTTCCCAAATTCATCATACAAAGATGACAATGGTAACTATGTGCCAAATACCACTATAGCAACACAAGACGGTGGTTTGGGTGCATGGGATACCAATTTACGGACTGTTGGAGAAAACTTTGTTACAAGTGCTGATTTTTGGAAAATTAGGGAAGTATCCCTAGTGTACGATTTCCCTGCGAGCATGCTTTCAAAAGTTAAATTTATAAAGACTGCTTCCGTTGGATTAGTTGGACGAAACTTATTTAATTTCTTTCCAAGCTCAAATATCTACACTGATCCAGAATTTGCAATTGGGGCGGACAATGGAGCAATTGGTTTGAATAGTACTCTCCAAACCCCTCCGACAAGGACTTATGGTTTTACTGTTTCGCTTACTTTCTAAGTTCTCAAAAAATGAAATTGACTATGAAAAAATATAATTTGACATTTTTACTCTTTGTTGCTTTGATTTTGGGTAGCTGCAAGGATTATCTTGATATAAATGATAATCCTAACTCGCCTATCTCGGCAACACCAGAATTGGTATTGACAAACGCGCTTAATGTTTCTGCAGCACGCCTCACTCATAACGAAATTGGTGCTTTTTGGTCGGGTCAATGGGCTCCTTCTGGATCTGTTTCAGGATTTAATCCAGAAAAAACTTATGATATTACCACCACATTCAGAACAGCTATTTGGAATGGTCCTTATGATAACGCGCTGGATTATCAGTATGTTACTAATAATGCGCTAAGTCAAGGTAAACAAGGTATAGCTGGTATGGCGTTAGTTATGAGGGCAT
>JAAFHY010000105.1 GCA_013298505.1 Cytophagales bacterium | reverse complement strand
CTGGCATTTCGGCAATTGTTATCGTTTCAAATTTTGCCCACAACTTAGAACAGATAAGAGACCGCATTCCTGCCAAGCACATTATCGTTACAGACATGGGCGATATGCTTGGCTTTGTAAAAGGAGCGATTGTAAATTTTGTGGTTAAGCACATCAAGAAAATGGTTCCTGCGTTTAGTCTGCCCACAGCTATTTCATTTAAGTCGGTATTGGCAAAAGGTGCAAGCCTACAACTAACAAAACCAACCATTAATATCGAAGATGTGGCCGTGCTTCAATATACTGGCGGCACTACTGGTATTTCTAAAGGGGCACAACTCTCACATCGCAATATCATTGCCCACAATATGATGATATCACATTGGTTTGGTCCGTTACTCAATCCTTCTGAGCAGCAAATTGTGATTACAGCATTGCCACTCTATCATATTTTTGCCTTTAGTGTAAATGGCGTGCTAATGTTCCACAAAGGACTTCGCAATGTTTTGATTACAAATCCACGAGACATTCCAGGTTTCGTCAAAGAAATTAAGAAGTATCAGTTTTCGATTATTACTGGCGTGAACACCCTTTTCAATGGGCTTATCAATAACCCTGATTTTGCTTCCTGCGATTTTTCAAAATTGAAAGGTGCAGTTGGTGGTGGTATGGCGGTGCAGGATGTTGTGGCTATTAAATGGCAAGAGATAACAAAAAGCCCATTGGTCGAAGGATACGGCCTCAGCGAGACGGCTCCCGTACTTTGTTGCAATCCCCTTACGGGAAATCATAAACGCGGTACTATTGGCATACCTATGCCGAGCACAGAAGTGGGTATATTTGATGATAATGGCAATCAACTTGCCCAAGGTGAAACGGGTGAAATTTGTGCCCGCGGTCCACAAGTAATGAAAGGGTATTGGGAGAAAGATAACGAAGGAGTATTCTTTAAGCCAGATTGGTTTCGTACGGGTGATATCGGGTTGATGGATGCTGACGGGTATTTTAAAATTGTTGACCGAAAGAAAGACATGATTAAAGTTTCCGGTTTCAATGTGTTCCCCAACGAAATTGAAAATGTGTTGGCGGGTCACCCCAAAGTGCTGGAGGTAGCTGCGATTGGCGTAGCGGACCCGAAGTCGGGTGAAGTAATCAAAGCATTTATTGTGAAGAAGGATCAAAGCCTGACTGAGGAAGAACTAAAAAAATTCTGCCACGAAAATATGACGAATTACAAGGTGCCCAAATACTTTGAGTTTAGAACGGAACTGCCTAAAACCAATGTGGGTAAAATATTAAGGCGTACACTTAAAGAAGAAGAAGCAAAAAAAGCGGCATAAATTATTCTTCAAGAGGTATTTCTGTTTGTAATAGCTTAGATAACTTGCAAAAAAATAACTATGCGATTCATTTCAATTTTCGTTTTATTAATTGGCCTTACCTTATTTTCCTTTACAACCTCTACTAACGAGTTGTTGCAAACAACCGAGGATTCCATCCTTTACTCAAAGGAAACTCATTTCAAAAATCTCCGCCAACTTACATTTGGTGGCGACAATGCCGAAGCGTATTGGAGTTTTGACAGTAAGATGGTCAGCTTCCAATCTAACTTCAAAGACTGGGGGTTAAACTGTGATCAGATTTTTTACATGCCGATTCAGGGAATGGATTTAAGCGATGGCAAGAAAAAGCCTACCATGATTAGCACAGGCCAAGGAAGAACAACTTGTTCTTTTTTCCTTCCTGGTAACAAAGCGATTTTGTATGCTTCCACTCACCTCGGTGGCAAAGATTGCCCAAAAGATGTTGAGCGAACTCCAGGCGGAAAATACCTGTGGCCGATTTATGATAGCTACGATATTTTTGTGGCTGACTTAAAGGGCAAGCAGTTGAAGCAACTTACCAATACACCAGGCTACGATGCGGAAGCAACGGTGTCACCAAAAAAAGACAAAGTTGTTTTTACCTCTACACGCAATGGTGACTTGGATTTGTACACAATGGATATTGATGGAAAAAACGTAAAGCAAATTACCAACGAACTCGGATATGATGGGGGTGCTTTCTTTTCGCCCGATGGAAAAAAAATTGTTTTTAGAGCTTCACGCTTTACCACTGAGGAAGCGCGAAAAGAGTATATCGATTATTTGAAACAAGGGCTCGTGGCACCCACGGCCATGGAGATTTTTACCTGCAATGTGGATGGCTCTGATTTAAAACAGTTGACGAATCTAGGAAAAGCAAACTGGGCTCCTTTCTACCATCCTTCCGGCAAAAAAATCATCTTCAGTTCAAACCACAAGGGCAAAAGAGGATTTGAATTCAACCTCTTTATGATTAATGATGACGGAACTGGTTTAGAGCAAATTTCGCATGACAAGGTTTTTGATTCGTTCCCGATGTTTTCGCCAGATGGAAAAAAAATAATTTTTTCATCTAACAGAAACAATGGAGGCACAAGAAATACCAATTTGTTTGTAGCCGATTGGGTGGAATAAATTCAGAATTCAAAGTTCAAAATCGTAAATTGTTAAATCGTAAATCGTAATTCGCTATGATCGGCTTCTTCGAAAATCAATACCTCTCTTATAAGAAATCTCACATTAAAAATTTATTGGCATTGGCTAAGGCCGATGGCCATGTACACGAAAAAGAAGAGGCGGTAATTTATAAAATTGGCAAACGCTACGGCTTAAAAGAAAGGCAAGTGAAAGCCATTATGGATAGTGATGAAAAGTTTTCGGTTAACGTGCCCAACAATCATTACGATAAGATGAATGTGCTGTACGATTTAATGCTGATCGTTTTTGCCGATGGAGTGGTTGAGAAAAAAGAAATTGCTTTTTGCGAAGATGTAGCCAAGCAATTCAGTCTAAAAAAAGAAGTCGTTAAGTGGTTGCTTACCGAAGTATTTGACAAAGGCAAAGCACCTGCTCAAGACGAGTGGGATGAAATGCGCGAATACGCATTAGAAAAATTCACACTCAAAAAACAATAAACTTAAATCTTATCCAAAGATATATTCGATACCGACAAACTTATCGAATATAATTAGCAACGATAATATCCCAAGTAAAATAGGACACGTCCACATAATAGAGAAGCTAACATACTTGCGCAAGTACGAGTTCATGTAACCTGGGTTACCAATGGAAAGTTCTTCATTCATATTGGCGATCTTCCATTTTCCCCTGATAAAAATACAAAGCATACAGCCCCCAATAGTTAGACTTAGGTCGCACATATCAGAGATAAACGTTAAGAAATCACGATCTTTATAAAAGGTCAGGTGAGAAAAGAACTCCACCTTTCCTTGGCTCAATAAACTAGGAATACCTACAACAAATATTAAAGTGGCCACTCCCCAAACCACTGGCTTGCGTGGCAACTTCTTTTGGTCTACCAAATAAGCAACAGGCACTTCTAATAATGAAATAGTAGAAGTCAGTGCTGCAAAGCATAACAACAAAAAGAAAGAACCGCCCACTATTTTTCCGGTAGTTGGCCCCATGTTGTGAAATACTTCGGTAAGTACTACAAATACTAAACTAGGGCCTTGCACATCGTAGGCTCCAATGGCAGCCACCATCGGAAACACCATCAGCCCAGCTAAAAACGCAACCGATGTATCGGCTATTGAAATGATGCTTGCCGAGGCAACTATATTTTGTTTTTTGTCTACGTACGATCCGTACGTCATCAACGTACCCATCCCTAATGAAAGCGAAAAGAAAGCTTGGCGTAATCCATCAAATAAAGTTTGTGTATTAATTTCGCTTAAGTTAGGAACCAAATAAAATTTTACACCTTCAATTGCATTGGGTAAGGTGAGACTGTAAATGATAAGCCCGATTAAAATTGCATACAAGGCAGGCATCATTATCTTATTGGCAGCTTCAATACCCTTTTGCACACCTTGCGATACCACTAAGGCAGTGAGAACCATAAAGCCAATTGAAAAGACACTAATAATCCCTACGTTATTAATGTACGTTCCAAAAAAAGCCCCGAAATCTTGTGTGTCGAGTAAATTACCGAACGATATTTCTAAGAAATATCCAAAAGCCCAGCCTGCCACTACATTGTAAAATGAAAGAATGAATACACCTGCAAGTATTCCGAACAGGCCTAAGTAGCCCCATTTGCCACCACCCAGTTTTTGGTACGACCCGTAGGCATCGCTTTGCGCTTTGCGGCCAATTGCAATCTCTCCAATCATTACAGGAAAGCACAACGTGAAAATGCAAATCAGATAGATGACCAAGAATGCAGCCCCACCATTTTGGCCAGCCAAATAAGGAAAACGCCAAATGTTACCAAGCCCAACAGCCGAACCCGCAGCGGCCAATATGAATCCGATTTTTCCTGAGAAGCTACCTCTGTTTGCCATAGATTTATAATTGATTGGCAAAATAGCCGTTAAACCGTTAGTAACAAAAAAACGTTGCAATTAGCAATCAATACAATGATATTTACTATCGAATAAAAGGGTATGGAAGAGGTAAAGAAACTAACAACACAAGAAAAGGCACTGCGCATCAATCTAAGCAAATCAATTTACGGTTCGTTTGCCGAGATTGGAGCGGGGCAAGAAGTAGCTGCAAACTTTTTTAAAGTAGGTGGTGCATCGGGTACCATTGCCAAAACCATGTCGGCTTACGATATGAAATTTTCCGATGCCATCTACGGTGTGGGCGATCGGTATGTATGCGAAGATCGACTAATGCGAATGCTTGCTCATGAATATCCTCTATTGCCCGAGCGGTTGCCACACCGAATTGAGCAAACCCGCTTTTTCGCTTTCGCGGATACTGTTGAGGTCCTGAATTTCGATCGCACCAACCAAGGTCATGGATGGATTGGCCTTCGCTTTCAGTTAACACCACAAGGTGCTTACAATGATTGCGTCATTCACGTAAAGATGCACGACAACGATCCGTTGCAACAGCAAGTATCGCTAGGTATTGTAGGAGTGAATCTCCTCTATGCTTGCATGTTCTTAACCGATACAGAACAAATTATTTTATCGCTGCTGGATGGCCTCACTACTCGAAGGATTGAAGTAGATATGTTTCGGATTTCAGGCTCCGACTTCAAGCACGTAGACAATCGGTTGATGGCGCTGAAGTTGGTAAAAAATGGCCTCACCAAGGCTGCTATGTTTGGCCCCGATGGGCAGGTGATGCAACCCTCTGAATATTTGTACAAAAGAAATGTACTCGTACTGCGGGGTCGCTTTCGCCCGGTTACACATGTAAATGTTGATATGCTGTTAACATCACGCAGGCATTTTAGAAACGAAGCCGATGTAGATAGAAGTAAAATCATTACAGTTACGGAGCTTACGCTGAATGATTTAAGTACCGATGGCACGATTGACGAAACAGACTTTTTACATCGTGCAGATATTATTTGCTCGCTGGGGCAAAACGTATTGGTTTCTAATTATTTTGAATACTACCGCTTGGTTGACTACCTCTCTAAAATTACGAAAGGGAGAAAGACAGGCATGGTAATGGGTATTTATGCGTTGCAAAAAGTATTTGATGAAAAGACCTACGAAAATATAAGAGGTGGAATTTTAGAATGCTTTGCCTCGCTATTTGGAACAAACATTAAACTCTACATCTATCCTGCCTTGCGAAAAGACGGATCGCTTTTTACGTTAAAAGATTTTGAAGCCGAACTTCCCGCCAATCTGAAAAATCTATTCCGTTATTTGATTGACAATAACAAGATGGAAGACATTGACGATGCCAACGTAGCAAACCTTAATATTATTTCAGACAACGTATTGGCAATGATCCGCAAAGGCGAAAGTGGTTGGGAAAAATTTGTTCCTCACAAAGTCGAAGAAGCCATTAAGGAGAACGGGTTGTTTGATTACCGACCGAAAGAAAAAGAATTAGGTGAAGTAGTTTAAACCCAAAGCATTGTTAAAGTTTGCCTTCCGCTTTCATTCGGCTAAAATATGATTTCGCTTCAGCCAACACTTTTGGTGCTAGTATGAATCCCGAAACCATGGTTGGAATTGCCATTAGCGCATATGCAATATCAATAATGTTTATAACCAAATCCATAGAAACAATGGCACCAAATACGATGGTGGCCAGGTAAAAATAATCGTAGTACTTGGCAGACTTTACGCCTATCAGAAAAGCAAGTGCTTTATTGCCGTAGTAGCTATATGAGAATAACGAGGTAATCGCAAAGAAGAATGCACAGATCAGCAACAAGTATTTTCCAACACCAGGCAATGCTTCGTTGAATGCGTTGGCTGTTAAGGTAACACCCAAGCCACGAGTCCCTTCCACATCCCAAACACCCGTAACTAAAATAGCCAATGCCGTTAAGGTACAAACTAATAGCGTGTCAATGGCTGGACTTAACATTGACACAAGCCCTTCACGAATTGGCTCTGTACTCTGAGATGCACCTAATGCCATCGGTGCCGTGCCGATACCAGCTTCGTTAGAGAAGGATGCTCTACGTACGCCTGTTACAATCAATCCCCCGAGTATTCCACCCAAGGCAGGGCTTCCATGATAATTTGTTGCCGTAAAGGCATCAGTAATAATTAACCACAAATAGTGAGGAACCTGTTCTATATTAACCACCAGTATTGCCACAACAGAAAAAAAGTAGATAACAATCATCAAAGGAACTGTTTTACCAGCCCAAACTCCAATTCGCTGAATACCGCCAATAATCACAATACCAGATATAATTGTAAGAATAATCCCAATGGCCAATTTAAGAGTTCCAATTTCCATTCCGACAAGTTGAAACGAACTGTTTCGCAGAGATGATGTATCGAATCCAATATCAATAATTGCCTGCGTTAATTGATTTGCCTGAAAGATGGGAAGGCATCCAATCATCGCACATAAGCAAAACAGAATTGCAAGAGGTTGCCACGGTTTACCTAACGCCTCTCGAATCACATACATTGGGCCACCTTGAATAACTCCAGCCGAATCTTTGCCCCGATACATAACCGATAATGTGCTGGTAAAGAAGTTGGTAGACATCCCCACAAAAGCAGTTACCCACATCCAAAAAAGAGCACCAGGACCACCAATGCTAATGGCAGCTGCCACACCCGCAATGTTTCCCATGCCTACCGTTGAAGCCAACGCTGTAGAAAGCGCTTCATAGGGACTGATTTGCCCCGGGTCGTTTGGGTTATGAAACTTGCCTTTTAAAATGGCAATAGAATGAAAGAAATGCTTATAGTGAATAAATCTTGAGTAGACAAAGAAAAAAATTCCTCCGAGTATTAAGAGAAATAAAATGGGAGTCCACACGCCCGTTGCAAGGTCACTAATTAACTCACTCATTAGGAAGGTTTTAAATTGTTTAGGCACCAAAATAGGCAAAAAGTAATTCTATATACTAAATTCTGAATTCTAAATTCTTCTTTTGCCAATTAGTGTTCACAACTTTGGGAGTAGAATGTTAATGAATGTGGATTTGTTAAACATTACGTTTGTCTTCTAAAAAGAAACTCAATACCAACAACCACAAAGTATGGAGCAACGATCAACGCCAACGAGGCTAGGTTCTGTGATGAGCGGAGCGGGTAACAGATCTAAACTTTTAGTGAGAGACATCTCGGAGAGTTTAGGTAAGTTACCACCTCAGGCTGTTGATTTAGAAGAAGCCATTTTAGGTGCATTGATGCTTGAGAAAAATGCGCTAACAGCAGTAGTCGAGTTTCTGCGGCCAGACCATTTTTACAAAGAGCAGCACAGAGAAATTTACAATGCAATCATCGACCTGTTCAAATCTTCTGAACCAGTCGATATGCGCACGGTGGTGGCGCAACTTAGAAAGAACGCCAAGCTAGAATTGGTGGGTGGAGCATATTACATCGCTGAGTTAACTTCTAAAGTAAGTTCGGCCGCCAACATTGAATACCATGCTCGTATCATCATCGAGATGGCCATCAAGCGAAACTTAATCCAAATTGCATCTGAAGTTCACCACGATGCCTATGAAGACACCACCGATGTTTTTGAATTATTAGATAAAACTGAGCAATCCATTTTTCAAATATCAGACTCCAACCTGCGTAAGAACTACGACAGCATGAAGACGCTGATGTTTCAGGCCACCAAAGAGATTCAGGAAAAGCGCAATCACAAAGATGGGCTTACGGGAATTCCTAGTGGCTTTTCTCGATTAGATAGAGTTACCTCGGGTTGGCAAAAATCAGAGTTAGTGATTATTGCCGCCCGGCCGGGTATGGGAAAAACAGCTTTTGTTGTTTCTGCACTACGAAATGCAGCCGTAGATTTTAATCATGCCGTTGCCATTTTCTCACTCGAAATGGCTTCGCTACAATTAGTAAATCGACTCATTTCGGCAGAAGCTGAATTAGATTCTGAAAAAATTAAAAAAGGAAACCTAGCTGATTTTGAATGGCAGCAACTGGTCTCAAAAACCACACGGCTTTCTAGCGCACCTATTTTTATTGATGATACCCCAGCGCTTTCGATTCTAGAACTACGTGCTAAGTGCCGAAGGTTAAAAGCAGAGCATAACATCCAACTGATCGTAATTGATTACTTGCAGTTAATGAAAGGCGAGATGGGTGGAAACAGAGAGCAAGAGATTGCATCCATCTCTAGGGCGTTGAAAGGCATTGCAAAAGAATTATCTGTACCCGTAATTGCTCTCTCTCAGTTAAGTCGTGGTGTAGAAACCAGGGGTGGCGACAAGCGCCCTCAACTGTCTGACTTGCGCGAGTCAGGTTCTATCGAACAAGATGCAGACATTGTTATGTTCTTGTATCGCCCAGAATATTATAAGATTACAGTCGATGAAGAAGGCTTGCCCACACAAGGCATGGCCGAAGTAGTAATTGCCAAGCACCGAAATGGTTCGCTTGAAAACGTGAAACTTAAATTCATCGGCAAGTATACCAAGTTTGCCGATTACGATGCGCCCGATGGCTTTACACCTCTTAGCAGCATTACCCGCGAAAGCCGACTGAACACATTCCGCGATGATGCACCACCACCATCGAACAGCGATGATGAAACTCCTTTTTAAGGGCATCTCTAAAAACCTTGCCTTTTCTACCTCAACCCCTTCCCCTTCTCCAAAAGAGAAGGGTTAGCTGAGTTTTTAGAGATGCCCTTAAATAATTTTAGATTTAACGATTAAGATTTTAGATTTGTAATGATGACTTAAAATCTTTACACCAACATCTTAACTCATTTCAACTTGAAAGCACTCGTACTTACCGAATCTGGTAAA
>JAAFHY010000104.1 GCA_013298505.1 Cytophagales bacterium | reverse complement strand
GAGGGAAGACTCAACCTTGGCATATGAATGCATTTGATGTCGAAATGATGGACAACTCCCAACTAAATTTTATAACATTGCACCAAGTGGGCAGGTGGGGAGTTGACCACATTCCAACATCAGGTATAATTACAATAATTATTAACTGACACAGTTTAATTTACAGACCCAATTTCTTTTATCTCTTAAAATTCTTCTTCCCTCCCGTCTTCTCCATCAACTTAATTTCTTCAATAATAATGTCGTGAGACAACGCCTTGCACATATCATAAATAGTAAGCGCAGCCACCGAGGCAGCGGTTAACGCTTCCATCTCTACGCCTGTCTTACCAGTTACTCTTGCTGTAGATTCGATAATAACTTTAGACTTTTTGGTAGTGATCGTGATCTGCACATCCTCTAAACTAAGCGGATGACAAAAGGGAATCAATTCAGAATTTTTCTTTGCTCCCATCACACCCGCAATGATGGCCGTTTGAAAAACAGGGCCTTTCTTCGTGATCAGTTCATCACCTTGTATACGCTCCATGATTTCCCTTCCAAGAAAAACAATAGCTTGAGCCTTGGCCATTCGCTTAGTAGCTTTCCTTTCCGAAACATCTACCATTTGGGGGTTGCCTGATGCATGGATATGTGTAAATTTATTTTTCATCTTGCCTAAAATTACTAAAACATGGTCAGTGTACTTGAAGCTACATCCATAATTTTTTCCAATCTATTCAAACCAAAAACAACTAATGTTAATCTAAGCGAGTGCTTAGGCAAAATACTGGCCGAACCCATTTTAGCAGATCGCGACTTCCCTCCTTTCGATCGTGCTACGATGGACGGCATTGCGTTGGCTTTTGATTCCTACCAAGAAGGTCAGACGAATTTTAGAATTGAATCCATTCAAGCCGCTGGGGAGCTTCAAAAAAAACTGAATAGCAATTCGGGATGCATTGAAATTATGACAGGTGCCATGCTGCCCGAGGGAACGGATACAATTGTGCCCTATGAACAGCTAGAGATAGTAAATGGGAAAGCTAAAATCATAGCCCCTAAATTAGATAAGGGTCAGAACACTCACCAACGGGGCATTGATGCCAAGCATGGCCAAACGCTACTTGAATCAGGCATATCAATTTCACCCGCTGAAGTTGCATTGTTAGCATCCGTTGGCAAAAGTCAGGTGAGCGTTTACGAGCTTCCTAAAGCAGCCATTGTCTCAACGGGGAATGAATTGGTTGACGTTGATCAAATTCCGCTACCACATCAAATCAGAAAATCAAATAGTTATGCCCTGCAAGCTGCACTTTTAGAAATGAACTGCACTTCAACACTTTTTCACTTAGCCGATAACGAAGAAGAATTGAAACGAGTGCTAACAAAAATAATCTCAGAATTTGACCTGATCATTTTATCAGGAGGCGTCTCCAAAGGAAAGTTTGACTTTGTGCCAAAAGTATTGGAATCAATTGGTGTTCAAAAAAAAATTCATCAAATAAGTCAAAAGCCCGGCAAGCCAATGTGGTTTGGTCGATCAGAAAGTAAGTTTGTCTTTGCCCTTCCGGGGAATCCTGTCTCCACATTTATGTGCTTTCATCGCTACGTCAAACCTTGGCTTTTGAAAAGCTTGGGCACAGAGGTACCCATTCAAAAAGCAATTCTATCAAAGGATTTTTCGTTTAAAGCACCTCTCACTTATTTCTTGCAAGTGAAATTGGCCAATGAAGAAGGTAAATGGATGGCTCACCCAATTGTTGGTGGTGGCTCTGGTGATTTTGTGAATTTAAAAGATGTGGATGGCTTTTTGGAGTTGCCTTTAGGGGGAAATGAGTTTAAGGCGGGCGAAGCATTTGATTATATAAGCTTTAGGTAAAATTTCAAATAGCCACTACCTTTGCAATCTAATTTTCAATTTAAGTCATTCCCCAATGTTCGATAATCTCAGTCTTAAGCTCGAAAAAGCATTTCAAACCCTCAAGGGCCAGGGCCGCATTTCCGAAATCAATGTAGCCAGCACCATCAAAGAAATACGTAAGGCATTGATCGATGCAGACGTTAACTATAAAGTTGCCAAAGATGTAACAGACGAGATCAAGGAAAAAGCGATGGGGCAAAATGTGCTCACTGCCATCTCCCCCGGTCAGCTTCTTACTAAAATTACCAACGATGAACTGACCCTGCTCATGGGCGGAGCCAGTGAAGACATTCGCATAGAAGGCAACCCCGCCATTGTCCTCATCGCAGGTTTACAAGGTTCTGGTAAGACCACCTTCTCGGGCAAACTTGCCAATTATCTAAAGCGACAAGGCCGTGAAGTTTTATTGACCGCTTGTGATATCTATCGCCCTGCGGCTATTGATCAGCTAAAAGTTTTAGGGCAACAGATTGGCGTGGAAGTTTACGCAGAGCCCGATAATAAAGACGCAGTCAAGATTGCGAAAGCAGCCATTGAACACGCCAAGAGAAACAATCATCGCATCGTCATTGTCGATACTGCTGGCCGCTTGGCTGTAGATGAGGAGATGATGAATGAGATCACCAAGTTGAAAGAAGTGCTAAAACCTTCAGAGACTTTGTTTGTCGTTGATGCAATGACTGGGCAAGATGCAGTGAACACTGCGAAGGCATTCAACGACCGATTGAATTTTGATGGCGTGGTATTGACCAAGTTAGATGGTGACACACGAGGCGGTGCTGCCTTGTCAATCAGAAGAGTAGTAAGCAAACCCATCAAGTTTGTTAGCTCAGGCGAAAAAATGGAAGCCATTGATCGCTTCTATCCCGATCGGATGGCAGGCCGCATTTTGGGCATGGGTGATGTGGTGAGCTTGGTAGAAAAAGCACAACAAACTTTTGATGAAGACGAAGCGAAGAGGCTCAACGCAAAAATGCGCAAGAACCAATTCGACCTCACCGATTTTTTAAAGCAGCTCGATCAGATCAAAAAGATGGGCAACATGAAGGACATGCTCGGCATGATCCCCGGCATGGGCAAGGCTATGAAAGATGTGGATATAACGATGATTCCTTCAAACCCGTAGAAGCCATCATCAAATCCATGACATTAGAAGAGCGCGAAAACCCCGACAAAATCAACGCCAGCAGAAAAATGAGAATTTCTAAAGGCAGCGGCACATCTATCCAACAAGTGAATCAACTACTCAAGCAATTTGATGACATGCGCAAGATGATGAAGATGATGAACAAAATGGGCGGAGGCAAAAGAGCGTTGAATGCATTAAATCCTTTTGGTAAATAGTGGATTCAAAATGCACTCGCAGCAGCTAATTTTTATAGGGGGGCATGGCCATGCGAGGCGCAGTGGCCACCGGGCTTTCCGTTGCAATCCCTTGCCCTCCGTTACTTACAAAACTCATCTCAAATCTCAAATCCTAAATGAAACTAACCGCCCGCAACACCCACCGCGACATCGCTTATTTTTTTGTAGGCCTTATCATCTCCTTTGCCCTATCGGGCATTTTCTTGAACCACCGCCAATCATGGCATCCAAGAAGATACGTGTACGATTCAAAAGAAATTTCCATTCCAGTAATTCATAAAGATTCAATAAACGAAGCCTTCATTAAAAATTTCACTAACGAACGAAGCATCGAAGGAGATATGCGCAGGTTTAATGTAGATGGAGAAAAATTAAAAATCTCCTACACCACCAGCGATGTGACTATCGACTTAACTTCCGGAAAAGGAAAAATAGAAAGCTACCGCACCACCCCCGTACTAGGGCAAATGACAAAACTTCATCAGGACACAAGTAAATGGTGGATCTATTATTCGGATATCTTTGGAGTAGCAATGATAGTGATTGCGATTACAGGAATGTTTATTCAAAAAGGAGATACAAGTTTTAGCGCGCGTGGCTGGAAGCTTGCTTTGCTAGGGTTAATCTTTCCTCTGATCTTTCTTTTCTTGATTTCTTAAATCAATGATCATGCAAAACAATTCTCCTTTTCACAGTCTGCTTAAGGAAGAAGTGTCTATTTATAGCGAATTAAAAAAATTCGCTGCGGGTACAATTATCCTACAAGAAGAAAGTTATATTAAAGCAATCCCATTAGTGCTTAGTGGCAGCTTGAAAGTAGTTCGCAGCGATGCGAATGGGCATGAGATTCTATTATATTATATCACAGCTGGAGAAAGTTGCATCATGTCCTTTCTTGGAGGAATTCATGCAGAAACAAGTAAAATAAAAGCAATCGTAGAAGAAGATGCTGAAATAATTTTAATTCCTGTTGAAAAAGCAACCGAGTGGGTAAAGAAATTTCCTGAATGGTCTGACTTTATTTTCAAGCTCTACCACAAACGCTTTGAAGAATTACTTTTAGTAGTCAATGCCATTGCATTTCAAAAGCTTGATCAAAGACTACATCATCTGCTAAGGCAAAAATCAGAGATGACCAAATCAAAAGAAATTATTATCACACATCAGCAATTGGCAGAGGAATTAGGGACTGCAAGAGAAGTTGTATCTAGAATAGCCAAGCAGATGGAAAATGAGGGCATCATTCAACTTTCCAGAAATAAAATCACCCTTTTGTGACTTTCGTCACTGTGTAGAATAAGCGGAACTAGTAGTTTTGACTTATAAATAAACTTATTTGCTATGAAAAAAAATATGGGTTCTGCCGATCGAGTTATCCGTGTGATACTTGCGGCACTTGTTGTGGTGCTTTATTTTATGGAGGTCATCTCTGGCACAACTGCTATCATCCTGTTGGTAGTGGCTACCGCTTTTGTACTAACAAGTTTGGTTAGTTTCTGCCCACTTTACTTGCCGCTTGGACTTAGTACTTTGCGAAAAAAGATCAATGCAAAAAATTGAAAAGTAGCCTTGAAAATAACAGTTCAGAAACTGGTAATAAATTTAAATCAAATCATACGATGCTAAAATCAGTTTTAAATTTAATTGGACTTGGAACCACTGTTGACTTTAAAAACCTTAAAAATGAGGGAGCAATCATTTTAGATGTTCGCAGCAAAAGTGAATATACCCAAGGTAACATTAAGGGCTCTATCAATATCTCTGTTGACCAATTACACAATAATTTAAATAGGCTTGTAGATAAGAATATTCCCATCATCACCTGTTGCGCTTCAGGCATGCGAAGTAGCCAAAGGAATATTAAAATCCAATGGATATGCCAATGTCTACAATGGTGGAAGTTGGACGAGCCTAAAAAACAAGTTCAGCACTTAATGCCGAAAGAAATACTAAAAATTCAATTGACCTAAAAAATACGAACTCATTGAGCACCAATAGATAAGCATCTAGTTAATTAACTGTTAACAAAAAAATAACTAACCGCTCATCAAAAACATTCAAGTTGCAAAAACTATTTAGCGGCAAAGCCCGTTATTCAGGACAGTTTACAGGTTATATTTACTTCAAATTAAAATGCCTTTCGGAAATCAGTCTGAAGGGCATTTTCACTATTAAAAAATCTCAAACCAAAATCATCAAAAAAATGAAAAAACAATCAATCCTCTTTCTGTTGTTAGCGACTATCTTCTCGGCAACAGCAATTGCACAAGACAAGAAAATGCCTAGCCCTCCTGCTAAAGCATCGGCAACAATCGATGGTATAGCTGTAACTATCGATTACCACCAACCTTCTGCAAAAGATCGCAAAGTGATGGGTGGTTTAGTACCATTTGGAGAAGTATGGAGAACAGGTGCCAATGCTACCACATCCATTGATTTAAGTACTAATGCCAAAGTAGAAGGAGAGGCCGTTCCGAAAGGAAAATATGGCTTATACACAATCCCTGGAGAAAACGAGTGGATTATTATTATCAACAAAGACATCAAGTGGGGGCACTATGATTATACCGATAAAGCGGATGTAGTACGTGTAAAAGTAAAACCAACTAAGACAGCTTCTTTCGTTGAAACTTTCACTATTAGCATAAAAGATGGCAACGTGGTGATGGAGTGGGAAAACACTTCTGTTTCGTTCAAAATCTCTAAAGGATAACATCTTACATCCAAATAAAATAAGCCCTGTTCAGCTAGTTCTGAGCGGGGCTTTTTTTATTTTTCAAAATTAAAGTAGTTTGGGAGTAAATATCATGCAAACCCTCGGACGATCTGATCGCGTTGATTTCCCCAAGCTTGGCTTAGAAAATATTCATGCTAAAATTGATACTGGAGCTTACACGTGCAGCCTGCATTGCTCAAGCGCCCAAGTAGTAAACGGCAAATTAGAGTTTGTTTTATTAGATGAAGAGCACCCAGAATTTACGGGTATGAAATTTTCATTTAAAAAATACACCAAGCGGGAAGTGAAAAATTCGTTTGGAGAAGCCGAAATGCGTTTCATCATCAAAACTACAATCAAGCTATTTGATAGGCGAATTCGAGCAGAATTTTCATTGAGCGACAGAGAAAAACTACGCTTCCCAGTTTTACTCGGAAGAAAAATTCTTCGAAATAGATTCTTGATCGATGTGACAAAAAAAGACCTTTACTTCAAATCTAAATTAGCACCGTTATGAATATTGCCATTCTTTCCAGAGATGCAAAATTGTATTCCACAAAGCGAATTAAAGAAGCAGGTGAATTGCGGGGGCATAAAGTTGAGATTATCGACCACATGAAGTGCGTGCTGATTATTGAAAAGAAAAACCCAATGGTATGGTACAATGGGCGCAGGCTCGATTACTTCGATGCCATCATACCTCGTATCGGGGCATCGGTAACGTTTTATGGTGCAGCCGTGGTGCGGCAATTTGAAATGATGAAAGTGTTCACGGCTGTTGAATCGCAAGCACTCATTCGCAGCAGAGACAAACTGCGCAGTTTACAAATACTTTCACGTGCTGGCCTCGATTTGCCGAAAACAACGTTCATGGATTACTCGAAAGATACTGAAGGTGTGATCGAAGCTGTTGGTGGAGCACCAGTTGTCATCAAATTGCTAGAAGGAACACAAGGCCTAGGTGTTGTACTAGCAGAAAATAAAAAGGCTGCGCAATCGGTAATCGAAGCATTTCATGGCGTAAAAGCCCGAATCATTGTGCAAGAATTTATCAAAGAAGCAAAAGGAGCAGACATCCGTGCATTTGTTGTAAATGGTGAAGTGGTAGGCGCCATGAGGCGCCAAGCGAGAGATGGTGAGTTTCGATCGAACTTGCACAGGGGCGGCTATGCTACCGTTGTGAAACTAAACAGGCATGAAAAACATACTGCAGTTACAGCCGCAAAAAAAATGGGGCTTGGTGTGGCGGGTGTAGATATGCTGCCGTCTAAAAGAGGGCCATTGATCATAGAAGTAAATTCATCTCCAGGATTAGAAGGAATTGAAGGTGCCACCAAAGTGGATATTGGCGGTAAGATCATTCAGTATTTGGAAAAATATGCAGGCAAGAAAAAAATACAAAAAGATAAAGTCAATGCATAAAATAGGACTTGGGCATTAGGGATTAGGACTTAGCGGTTTTAACAAAACTGATCAATATGATACATAGTTTGGAGGATTTTAAAACTTATCAAAATGCAATGGAGCTTGGTGAGAAAGTTTCGGAAGTAGTTAACTATTGGGGGTATTTTCATAAAGACACAGTTGGTAAACAGCTTGTGCGTGCAATAGACTCTATCGCAGCTAATTTATCCGAAGGGTTAGGCCGCTATCATTTTAAGGAAATAAAAAATTTTGCCTATTATTCAAGAGGGTTTCTATTTGAAACTAAAACTTGGTTAGCAAAAGCATCAAGTCGTAAATTAATAGAGCAAGCAACATTTGAACAACTATTAGCAGAATTGGAAATTCTCGGAAAGATGATCAACACCTACATCAAATCAATTGGCGATGTTGATGATCTCGAAAGCACCAAAACCAAAACCCCAATCCCTAAGTCCTAAGTTCCAAGCCCTAAGCAAAAAAAAAATGCCAAAAACCATAACCATAGCCGAGCAAGAAATCAAACCTGGAGAATTCAAAGAGATCAACATCAACATTGCACGCCTCCCCTCTCGCACTCAAATTGATACACCCATTTATGTATATCGGGCCGTAGAACCTGGCCCCATTCTAGCACTTACCGCTGGCATGCACGGTGACGAAATCAACGGTATGGAGATCGTTAGGAGAATCATTGATGCGGGGCACAATAGAGTGTTAAGAGGAACGACCGTCTGTATGCCAATCATTAATGTATACGGCTTTCTAAATTATTCTCGCGAAGTGCCAGATGGTAAAGACATAAATAGATCGTTCCCAGGAAGCAAATCAGGTTCGTTGGCAGCACGGGTTGCGTATCATCTTACCCATGATATCATTCCTACCATTGACGTAGGCATAGACTTTCATACAGGCGGGGCAATGCGCACCAACTACCCACAAGTACGTTGCATGATGCAAGAACCTAAAAATGTAGAACTAGCAAATGCCTTCCACGCACCTTTCACTATAGATTCACCCTTCAGGCCACACTCTCTTCGGCAAACAGCATCTAAAAAAGGGAAAAATATCATTGTGTATGAAGGAGGCGAATCGCTTCGCATGGATCAGCACGCAATAGAAGAGGGCGTAAACGGAACATTGCGATTGATGAAATACTTAAACATGATCGACCATGCTCCTGCACCTAAAGAAGCTAACCGGATTATTTGGAGTTCATCTTGGGCAAGAGCACGCACCGCAGGCTTGTTTCAACCCACCATTAAGTGCGGAGATTATGTGAACAAAGGTCAACTCGTAGGAAATTTAACCGATCCGTTTGGAGAATTTAAAGAACAGATAAAATCGCCAACTACAGGCTATGTAGTTGGGCTAAATAATAACCCAGTTGTAAATGCTGGTGATGCCCTGCTTCATTTAGGAATGGACGATCTTTGTAAAATTGGAGGAAGTGGTGACGATTAGCGTTTGAGCGTATACCTTACGCCAACAAAAAAACGGATGCCCTGATTGGGCGCAAACACATACGTAGGATCGAAAGTGAGTGCATTTGGGTTATCGGGTGTTGGTATAACTTTGCCATTGGTATCAAACGCCACGTTCTTATCGAACGGATCAAAAGATCTTGCAATGCTATTAGCCGGTGGTGTGTAGTTCAATAGATTTTTAACTCCTCCGTAAGCTTCAAATCGATTATTAAATACCTTGGTAAGTTGAATGTTTTGAATGCTCCACCAGGGTGAAAATGCGGCTCGGTTATCTAAATCGCTTAGCAATGGCAAGCGCATAGGCCCATAAATATTTCCAGTGTAGTCAACAGAAAATCCCTTACCTAAAGGATATCCGATACTCCACACTCCTGAAAAATGCTCGGTAAGCAACTGCTGCATTTCTTCACCGTCTCTCGTCAACGATACATCCATCAAAGTACTTCCAGCAATAATCTTTAGTCCACTAGTCCAAGATGCATCAATTGTTAATGAAATCCCTTTTGAAACTGCCGAGCCATTCAAATTTGTGTATATAATTTTATTGGGATCGGTTTCGTAATCGGGCACAATGCGATTATTAAACGAAGTATAAAAAGCACTTGCATCAAAATTTATAAATGCATTGGTAGAAGTAAACACTTTCTTCACCACGTTCAGGTTTCCATTCCACGAGGTTTCAGGTTTCAATTCTTCTTTAAAAATAACTTGTCTTGCCCCAGTAAGCGCGGCATGATCTTCCGTAAACACATTGGCAACTCGATACCCGTTGCCTACACTCAATCTAACAATGGTGTTTTTGTTAGTTGTATTCCACTTATAATTTATGCGCGGAGAATA
>JAAFHY010000103.1 GCA_013298505.1 Cytophagales bacterium | reverse complement strand
TGGACGATTGCATGGCCGCGGTTCGGTCGATATGAAATCTTCAGTCGCGGCTTCTGTATATGCAGCTGCTATCGCGAAACAACAGGGCTTTGCTAAAGACAAAACCATTTACGTCTCAGCCACGGTGTTTGAAGAAGACTGTGATGGCGAAAACCTCAAACATCTCTTCAGAGAAAAAAATCTTCGGCCTGATTTTGTGGTCATTTGTGAGCCATCCAACAACATCATCACATTAGGTCACAAAGGCAAAGCACAGATTGCGATTAAAACACACGGAGTCTCCGCACATGGCTCCGCCCCCGAAAAGGGAATCAATGCCGTGTATGAAATGGCTGAGATTATTCAACGAATTGAGAAAAAGAATCATGAGTTGATGAAAAACGGGAAGATGCGCGGCACAATCGTGCTTTCTAAAATCTCAAGCGTGGCAGCTTCGCTGAATGCCGTTCCATCCGAATGTGAAGTGTACCTCGACCGAAGAACGATTCCAGGAGAGACCAATGACGACATCAAAAAAGAAATGGATGAACTCATCCAAGGAAAAAATGCCAGTTGGCAAATCGGCACACTACACCGCAAAAGCTGGACAGGCTTAGACATCCACTACGAACCGTTTCATGCAGCTTGGAAGATAGAAGAACATCACCCACTTACTAAAGCTTGTGTGGCTGCGTACCAAGACAGTTTTGGTGTGGCACCTGCACGCTTCGATTTTTGGGATTTCAGTACCAATGCCGTGACTCCCGTCAGCCTCGGGATCCCCACCATTGGGTTCGGCCCGGGCGACTATAAGCTCGCACATATGAGAAACGAAAGTATTGAAGTAAAGCAGATAATAGAAGCATGCAGATTCTATGGAGCGCTGGTCAAAAACTTTTAAGTCAACGGGTGTTTAGATTTTGATGATTTAAGATCAACTTAAACCACTCGGTATACAAGTGAGGATTCTCTTTGGCATCTTGTTGCAGTTCTTTCAAACCTACATACTTCCAGTCCTCAACTTCTTTTTTATTCGCTATCGGCTTGCCATCAAAGATTGCAGTTAGCACATGGTCTACCTCATGTTCAATCAGGTTTTTGTCAAGAGAAGTCTTGTAGGTAAACTTATAGGAGAATTTTGGCTGCGCGTCAATTCCCATTTCTTCTTTCAATCTTCGCTTAGCAGCCTCTTCAATGCTTTCGTGTGGGGTGGGGTGACTGCAACAGGTGTTCGTCCACAAGCCACCACTATGATATTTTGAAGCGGCACGTTTCTGCAACAGCATTTCACCTTTGGAATTAAAAATCAAAACGGAAAAAGCGCGATGCAGTAATCCTTTTTCATGGGCTTCCATTTTTTCCATGGTGCCAATAGCATTGTCGTCTGCATCTACTAAAATTACTTCCGTCATCAAATCAGGTTGAGTTGATGTTTTAGGTACGAGTAAGCAAGTATGGAAAGCTTTCTTCGGTTGCGCACGCGTATGCGCTGCGTAAGAACGGTATTACTTGGTGTGTTCTTAATTTTTTCGAACAGGGCGATGTAGTAAAGGTAAGCTACGTAAACCCCAAATCTTGCCGAGCGTGGAAGTTGCTTGATGCCTTCATAACCTGCCTTAAAATCCAGAGCGATATCGTCTTCGATTTGCTGTTTGGTGTTATCATCAAATCGAGTAAGATCCACATTGGGAAAATAGGTTCTACCCATTTGATTGAAGTCAGCGTTGAGGTCGCGCAAGAAATTTATTTTTTGGAAGGCCGAGCCCAGCCGCATCGCACTTGGCTTCAATTTTTCGTATTCAACTCGATCATTCTTGCAAAATACTCGCAAAGTCATTAACCCCACCACTTGAGCTGACCCTAGAATATATTCGTCAATTCCTTTGCTATCGTATTCTGTTTGGTTCAAATCCATCGCCATGCTTTTCAAAAACTGGTCGTACAGTTCTTGTTCAATACCAAACTGATGTACCGTTTTTTGAAAGCTGTTAAGAATCGGATTTAAGCTAATTTTTTCTTCAATGGCGAGGTGCGTATCTTCTTTGAAACGATTCAATAATGTTGCTTTATCAAAATCGTGGAATGTATCCACGATTTCATCTGCAAATCGCACAAAACCATAAATGGAATAGATCGGGTCGCGCAACTCTTTTTCCAGGCATTTAATCCCCAACGAAAAAGACGTGCTATAGCTGCGGGTGGTAATGCGGCTGCAACGAATGCATACTTTATCGTAAAACTCTTTGTTCATGTAAAAGGACGCTGGTTCGAAAATTATTAAAAATTACTAAAACGATGCTATTAAATTTTTATGACTTTTGTTTTTCGATGTCGCTAAGTTAAGCCCTTTTTTAAACCTCACCTTATTCCTCTCCAAGGGCGAGGAAGTTGATGGAGCTTAACTTAACGACATTTTATCTTTTTTAATCAATTCTTTGGCCACTACTTGTCCAGAAATGAGCGATGGAGGCACGCCTGGCCCCGGCACCGTTAGTTGACCAGAATAAAACAGGTTATTTACCTTTTTGTTTATGATTGATGGCTTTAAGTTAGCGGTTTGCAGGATCGTATTCGCTAAGCCGTATGCATTGCCTTTAAACGAATTGTAGTCTGCAATAAAATTGGAATGGGCGTAACTCTTTTTATACACAATATGCTCTTTGATTGAGTCGCCCGTCAAGTGCTCTAGCTTGCGGATCATCAACTCAAAATACTTTTCGCGTGTTTCTTCTTTATCTTCTAAACCAGGGGCAACGGGCATCAGCAAGAAGATGTTCTCTTGCCCATTGGGTGCCACTGTCGCATCGGTTTTGGAAGGAACACTCACATAAAACAATGGGTCACTAGGCCATTGGGGACTTTCGTAGATTTCTTTGGCATGCAAACCAAAATCACTATCGAATACGAGATTGTGGTGCAATAGATTTTTTACTTTTTTATTGATACCCAAATAGTAAATTAAACTCGAGGGTGCCATCACACGCTTTTGCCAGTAGGCTTCGTTATACCTACGGCATTCGGCAGGTAAGAGATTCTGCTCTACATGGTGATAGTCGGCTCCGGCTACCACATAGTCAAATTTTTTCTCTACACCGTTTACTAAAAGCGATTGAGCTAAACCGTTTTGCACATTGATTTTTTGTATCGAGCTATTCAATTCAAATTTTACTCCAAGCTCAACAGCTAATTTTTCCATGCCTTCCACAATCTTATTCATGCCACCTGCTGGGTACCATGTGCCCAATGCCATGTCTGCATAGTTCATCAGGGTGTAGAGTGCTGGTGTTTTGTCGGCTGGCGCTCCTAAAAACAAAACAGGGAATTCAAGTAGTTGAATAAGTTTGGGGTCTTTAAAATATTTTTTTACGTAAGCCGATACAGATTCGAATACGTGCAGTTTGAAAATGCCTTTCATCAAATCAATGTCAATCAATTCGGAAAGGGAGAGACCGGGCTTATATACCAACTTATTAATACCCACATTGTATTTGTATTCGCCCTCTTCTAAAAATTTGCGCAAATAAGTAGCACTTCCTTTTTCTATGCTTTCAAAGAGTTGACATAAGGCTTCTTCGCCTGCAGGAATGTCCAGTACTTCATCTTTCGAATAAAAAATCCGGTAGGAGGGGTCTAATCTTTTCAGTTGATAATAGTCGCTAACTGACTTGCCGAAAAGGTTAAAATACTTTTCAAATACATCGGGCATCCAATACCAACTGGGGCCCATGTCGTACACAAAGCCATTTGCCTCAAACTTGCGTGCCCGTCCGCCTGCGGAAGAATTCTTTTCGAATACGGTTACGTCATAGCCTTCTTTCGCCAAACAACTGGCAGCCGCCAAACCTGAGAATCCAGAACCGATTACAGCGATCTTCTTCATTTAGTGAAAGTTTTTGATATTTATATTCTAATGTGGATATAAAACACAAAAATCCTTTCAATGTTGAAAGGATTTGCAAGGTAGCCAGTTATAACCAACACCAATAGGTGTTCTCACTGTTAAGTTTTATTGATAGCCTGTCAATTTCTTTTGAATTTCTTTTCGTGCATGGAAAATCCGATTTTTAACGGTGCCAATCGGTAGATTCAAATGTTCGGCTATCTCGTGGTATTTGTAGCCAGTAGTGTGCATTTTAAACGGAATCAGCAATTCGTCTTTAATATCGTTTACATTACGCCAAACTTCTTTAAACTCTACGCTTCCTTCTGGCTTATTGAAGGTGTGAGTATCTTCTACGTTTAGATGATAGAGTTCTTTTGTGTTATCTGTAGAAGTCCTTTCTCTTTTTGATTTCCTATAGTTATTTATGTAGGTATTTCGCATAATCGTAAAGAGCCAGCCTTTGAGGTTGGTATCTTCTCTAAACTTCTTTCGGTAGGTAAGTGCTTTTAATATTGTGTCTTGAACAAGATCTAGCGATTCTTCTCTGTCTCTTGTAAATCGGTGGGTAAACACTCTAAGTGTTGGCCTCAAGCTGGCAAGTTGTGTGTCAAATTCGATGGCTGTCATAATGTTTACTTTTTTTGGTTAAAAGTTGAACAAATATAACAGCTAAAGTCTAATTATCTATTATTTGTTTAATTTATTTTAAAAAGTCTTAAACAAGATTATTTCAATAATTCATTCAATTCTAGGGCGTTTGCGAATGGTTTCATGTTGCTGGGGTATGAAACTGTGGTTTTCTTTAAAGCATAGCCAGAAGCAAAAATTTGTACTGAAGGAAAATCCTTGCAAAGTTGATTGATGTAACGCTGAATATCAGAAGGCTTGGGGTGGGTGGTTAGACACGTTACAATCACCTCGGCTCCGTGATCTTCGCAGGCCGATTTAAGCGATTGATAGGGAACACTTTGCCCCAAATAATACGTGCGCAACCCATTTTTCTTTACAATGTAATGGTAGAAAAGCAACGCAATTTCGTGTAATTCATGCTCAGGTAAATACAAAATCGCCCGCTTCGATTGTTTAGGCGCAAGCACCAAGCCATCAATGGCTACAATTATTTTTTGACGGATCAGGTGCGAAATAAAATGTTCTTGTGCGGGCGTAATATTGTTGGTAAGCCACAGCACCCCAATTTTTTCTAAAAAGGGGTAAATCACTTCCAACACAGTTCGTTCAAAACCAAGTTTTACCGATAGCGAGCCAAGAATTTTGTCGAATTGCTCTTCTTCCATATCGACCATCGCCACTATCAGTTGCTCAATGTAAATGCCGATCGAATTCTCTTGTTCGCTAAGTGTCGATACTTGTTGGCTAACCTCGGCCAGCGATAATTCATTAATTTTTGAAATCTTCACTCCGTGACTATTCAATATTGACACGTTGATGATTTTTTTCAGGTCCTCGTCAGAGTAGTACCTGATGTTTGTTTTCGTCCGTTTGGGTTCAATGAGGCTGTATCGTTTTTCCCAAATGCGAATAGTATGGGCCTTTATGCCCGATAGCCTTTCTAGTTCTTTTATTGAATATTTGCCCATTTTTTTAAAACAAACTTTAAACAAAAACACCATTAGTGGTAAATTGTTGAAAACTTAATGAGAATAATGAAGGGAGATTGTGCGGCAGGCACAGAGTGGTTTGCTAAAAAGGGATGGACTCCTTTTCAGTTTCAGATGGATGCATGGCAAGCATTTTTTGATGGCGAAAGTGGGTTGGTAAACGCCCCTACAGGCAGCGGTAAAACATATTCTCTCCTAGTGCCTATTTTAATCGAGTCGCAGTTCGATCAGTCGCCACATTCAAAAGGGCCTCGTTCCATTTGGATAACACCTATCCGCGCGTTAGGCAAAGAAATCGAATGGTCGGCCAACGATGCCATTGCAGGCATGAAAATACCGTGGAAAGCCTCTGTCCGTTCTGGCGATACGTCAACGCGCGAGCGGGCAAAGCAACAAGAGGCTCCGCCCCAGTTTTTGATAACCACCCCCGAAAGCCTTCATCTTTTTCTTTCGCGGAAAGATTATCATCAGTATTTCAAAAACCTAAGCTCTATCGTAATTGACGAGTGGCACGAGCTGATCGGCTCGAAACGTGGGGTGCTGGTCGAGTTGGCTTTATCGAGGCTAAAAACAATTGCACCCAATTTAAAAGTATGGGGTATTTCGGCAACGATTGGCAACATGGAGCAATCACTCGATGTGCTGATGGGATTTAGCACTAACCGAAAAATACGGATTGTAAAAGCCGACATCGAAAAGAAAATCGAGGTGATTTCTGTTTTCCCCGATGCGGTAGAAACCATGCCGTGGGCGGGTCATTTGGGAATTCACTTGTTGGAAAAAATAATCCCAATCATTGAGCGCAGCAGCAGCACACTCATTTTCACAAATACACGCTCGTTTGCCGAGATATGGTACCAAAAAATTTTAGACGTGGCACCTCAATTGTCGGGTGTGTTGGCAATGCACCACGGGTCGATCAGTGCTAAGATTCGTACGTGGGTGGAAGATCAGCTTCACGATGGAAAATTAAAAGCGGTGGTGTGTACTTCTAGTTTAGACTTGGGCGTAGACTTTCGGCCAGTAGAAACCATTATACAAATCGGAAGTCCTAAAGGTGTTGCGCGTTTTTTACAACGAGCGGGTAGAAGTGGCCATCAGCCGGGTGCCGTTAGCCGGATTTATTTTTTGCCTACCAACTCACTCGAATTGACAGAGGCCGCAGCGTTGCGCGAGGCCATGAACCGAAAGATAATTGAAGAGCGGATTCCCTACATCCGATCGTTTGATGTGTTGATCCAATACTTGCTTACACTGGCCGTGTCAGATGGCTTTAAGCCTACAGTATTGTTGGAAGAAATCAGAAGTACTTTTTGTTTTTCTTCTATTACGCAAGAAGAGTGGAACTGGTGCTTAAATTTTATTTCCAACGGTGGTGCATCGCTAACAGCTTATGACGAATTCAAAAAAGCGGTTGTTATTGATGGCGTTTATCGAATTGAAAACAAACAAATCGCTTACAAGCATCGTCTGTCAATTGGTACCATCGTGGGCGATACGCTCATGCACATTAAGTATACCTCGGGCAAGTACTTGGGCACCATCGAAGAATATTTTATTTCACGATTGCACATAGGTGATGTTTTTTGGTTTGCGGGCAAGAGCTTGGAGTTGGTACGAATCAAAGAAATGGAGGCGCACGTAAAACCATCGAAGCGTAAATCGGGCAAGGTACCCTCGTGGCAAGGAGGACGAATGCCGCTTTCATCGCAATTGAGTGAGATGATCCGATTGAAAATAGATCAAGCATCGACCGATTCCCAAAGAGATGAGGAGATGAAATTTATTCGGCCGTTGATGCAATTGCAGAAAACGAGATCGCACCTGCCTACCAAAAACCAACTCTTGATCGAGTATTTTCAAACTTCCGATGGCTACCACGTGCTAGTTTATCCGTTTGAAGGCCGCAACGTACATGAGGGATTAGGTGCGTTGGTAGCATACCGAATTGCAAAAATAAAGCCCATCACTTTTTCAATTGCCATGAACGACTATGGGTTTGAGTTACTGTCCGATCAGCCGATTCCCATCGAAGAGGCAATTGAAACCAATGTGTTAAGCAGCGAGAATTTAACCACCGATATTTTAGCCAGCATCAACTCTACCGAAATGGCACGAAGAAAGTTTAGAGATATTGCGGCCATTGCTGGTTTGGTGTTTAAAGGATTGCCCGGAAGGAAAATTAAAGACAAGCACCTACAAGCAAACTCACAATTATTTTTTAATGTCTTTCACGAATACGATTCAGATAACTTGCTGCTCCTTCAGGCCTACGAAGAGGTGATGGAATTTCAATTGGAAGAAGCGCGGCTTCGCGTTGCACTAGAGCGCATCGAGGGACAAAAAATTGTACTAACCAATCCTGAAAAGCCAACACCCTTTTCGTTTCCGATACTAGTAGATCGCACGCGCGAAAAACTAACTTCAGAAAGAATAGAAGACCGGATTAAGAAGATGATGATTGAGTATCAATAACGGTTTGGGTATTGCCGCAGTGAGGGCTTAAAAGCACTATGCTCAATACAGTACAAATATTAAAAAAGAGCTGACGTTGAATATAGCACGTCAGCCCATTGTGGCAATACCTTGTTATGCGATTGCCCTTTTAGTTCACTCGTTTCATCGAAAAAGTCTGCCTGCGTTCCTTTCCGTTTTTCGTTCCCGAAATTTCAGCTAACAAAGAGTCGACACTGATTTTTGTATAAGAAATGATTTGAGGGAAATCGTGTTGCGGATTTTCAAAAACTAATTTTGTTTCAGAAACAATTTTGGTTGCAAAACGAACAGGTAAACCGCCATTTTGGTTTTTGACAATCGGAATATAAAATAGCCCGCCTTGTTCTTGCACTAATCGTATATTTTCAAAAACAATCGTATCTTTTTCTTTTACGATGTAACTCCTTCCTGAAAATTCTTTGTCATTTGTTTTGTTCCACGTTTCGTAAATACTTCCTTTTGGTGTTTTGTTTTCCCAAGTTCCGATAAGCCATTGGGCTTTTGTAATGTTGTTTGTTAGTTTCGTTGTCCAGGCACAAAGAACACCCAAACAAATAACTGCTATAATTTTTTTTGTTCCTGCTTTCATAAATTTACCCGATTGAATGAACTGCCATTTTATTTCCCTCCGTGTCGATAAACATTCCAAAATATCCCATTTCAGGACTGATTTGTGTTTTAGGGACAATTACTTTTCCGCTGCTCTTGTTCACTTTGTCTAATACATTTTGTAAGTCGTTGCCACCGTTCAGATAAGTAATTACTCCGTCTGGTGAGGGTTTATAATCTTCTCCTTGAACGATTGCCCCCGATACATTTTTTCCGTCAGTTGGGAAAAATCCCATTTTTGTACCTAACACTTCGGTTTCTTTAATTTCTAACCCCAAAATGGCTTTGTAAAAAGATACTGCCCTGCTGAAATCCATTGCAGGAATTTCAAACCAAGTGATTAAATTTTCCATTGTCTAAATTATTTTTTGATTCGACTGTAAAATTGCGATGTGCCTGAAACAAAAAATTGTAAAAATGCGACACGGCTAATCGGCAATAAAGAATGAAGTCATTTTTAGACTATTTCCGTAAAACTCTTTTGGTGTGAAACCTGTAAATTCTTTGAAGTCTTTGATAAAGTGAGCTTGGTCGTAATATTGGTTTTCGTAAGCCAAAGCGGTAAGGCTTGTAAATTTTTTATTCAGTAATATTTTGAGTGTTGCTTGTAACCTGATTGTTTTTGAAAGTTGTTTTGGGCTTAAACCAATGGCTAATGAAAATTTTCGCTCCAATTGTCTGCGATTGACATTCGTTTCTTTAGAAAGTTCATCAACGGAAAGTTGTCCGTTAGCCGTCAAGATAGTTTCAACGGTTGATTTGACAATACGGTCAATGGTTTTTGTGTCAGTCAATCGGTTTACTAAAAATGTTTCAATCAGTTTTATTCTATCCAAAGTTGAATTAGCCGTTAAAATATTTTGTCCTATTTCCTGTCCGTCTTTTCCAAATAACTTTTCCAATGGAACGGCCGTGTTTTCCATTTCCTTTATCGGAATGGTCGCAAAAGACAAAAATCCGTTGGGATGAAAACGGACGGAAAAAATGCCTGTTTCGCCTGTCGGCTCTATCTCAAGCGGTCGTGTCAGTTGCCCGATTACAAAACATTTTGGTTGAATAATGCTGTTCCCATTTTCAATATACTGCTTATACAAATCGCCATAATGAAAAATCATTTCCATACAGCCGTCAGGAACTATGGTTTGTTTTTCGGGTGTTTCTTCTTTCAGGCTTTCCAATGTCCAATAACACTTTACTAGTGTCGTTAAGTCGTTGGTCGGTTCAAATGTTTGATAATTCATTTGACTTTTTTTGATGGAAGTTTGGTTTAGGGTTTCGCATAACTACTGCCCTCAGTGCATCTGATTTGTGCACAGAATCTTTTTCTGGTTGTGTGTGAATAGCTAGACCACCTGAGCTTAATTCAGACAGATCGTACTTTCGAAAAGCAAGAATCAAA
>JAAFHY010000102.1 GCA_013298505.1 Cytophagales bacterium | reverse complement strand
TGGTACATACTTCAGCGATTTAGCATAACTGCTTTTTTGAACAAATGAATCTACTATCCACGGCAAAAAAATAATCGACATACAAATCATCATCATAATTACTGATATCTGTCCATAGAAATAACGGTTAATTTCTGGGGTTGATGTTTTATCTCCCGTTTGCTTGTTGATCAATTTTATCACTTGAGGAAAAATCGAAGCATTCAATCCATTCAATAAAAGTTCGATAGGAGCAAGACATTTTAACGCAAATTCATAAACCCCTACCGTAGCCATAGCCGAAGATGGCATGAAGAATAAAATAACAAACCGATCTATATAATTGATTACCCATTGCTGAAGTTGGTATATAAACGTATAGGCATTAAAGCTACGTGAAGTATTTTGCCAAGGGCTTTTAAAATGAAAACCAAAATTTTTAAATACTCTGAATAATGACCATCCCGCTAATAAAAAAGCAGCGAATAGTCGTCCGCCTAGAGGGCCTACCAATGATCCGGGGAAAAGTTGTAACCCTAAAATTGTAGTTACAGCAATTACTAAAAATAACCCTAAGTTCGACCAAAGAAATTCATTTGGCTTTTCGCTTGTCTGCAAAAGATTGCCATAAACCTTAAAAATTGCTTGAAAGATACCAATGCCAACAGATACCAATCCATACGGGTAGAAAGAAAGTGTGCTTTGAGGAAGTAAGATTGCAAAAACTAAATGCCCTACGATTGACGACACCAAGCCAACAACCAAACCAAGGAGCAGCATAAAAATAAAAGCTGAACTAACGAAAGAGTTAAGCTTGGTTTTATCAGATTGGAATTCGTGGTAGTGGATATAAAGAGAGCTATCAAAACTGTAGGTTGTTATGACCTGTATTATTGCAGATAGCGCTAAACAAATCGCCATTGCCCCATATACTTCGGTAGGTAAGTAATGAATATATAATGGCAAGAAGATAATAGCACTCGCCATCGGCAATGCACCTACGAAGGTGTAGACAAGAGAACTCTTAATAAATTTTTTGCTGATCAAAAGAAGTTAATTTGCCGCTAAGATACGGATGAGTTGTTCAGTTAAATGCTTGCGAGTGTAAAGTGAAATATTATTTGTTAGCGAATCTGCATTTGTACTCCATTTGTCATAGCGCTCAGCCAAGGCACTTTTGATTCCGCTAACATCTGTTCTGGCCAAAATCTCCCCCGCCCCTGTCTGCCTTAGCACTTCAGCAGCATCTCCTTCGGTTGGGCCAATGGCCAGTATGGGGTTGCCCGAAGCCAAGTACTCGAAAAACTTTCCGGGCAAATTGCCAGGCGCAATGGCTGTGTGGGCTAACACGAGCAATTGCAAATCGGTTTCTCCATATAACTTTACTAGTTGCTGGTGTGGCATCTGATCTACAAAGCGTGTTATCTTATTCAACTGCTCATCGGCTAATACATATTGTTTAAACGCTGAGTTGACGTTGCCAATAAATTCAACTGCCACACTGTTGGCAAATTCGGTATTAGCTATGCACACCATAGTAATCGCTTCCATTACTGGTCGTGGATCGCGCAACTCGTCTACCACTCCCACATGCCGGATAGTGAAGCGGGAGGTTCGCTGACGGACTATTCCCACAAAATCATCTTCATCAAAGCCATTGGTAATCAAATTGACTTTTCTTCCGCTCAATACCTCCAACCGCTCAACATGATAGGGCGCGATGGTAATCACCTCGTCTGCTGTGGTAAGTACTTTCTTTTCCAACCTACGATGCACTTTTCGAGCCCAAGTTGTGAGCGATAAAGTATCTAACAAATCCCACTCGCTCCACGGGTCGCGAAAATCGGCAACCCACTTTAGAGTAGGGTTTTTCGCTTTCAATTTTAGGCCAATCAAATGCATACTGTGCGGTGGCCCGGTGGTAATTATTTTTTCAATTTTATTGGATGCAATAAAGTCGTGCAAAAAAGTTACGGAAGGACGCACCCAAAAAACGCGCGCATCAGGAATAAAAAAATTACCCCTAATAAATGAACTGATTTTTTGAAAGAACGATTTCCTTCCAGTAGCGATCATGTCAACTGGCTTACCACTATGGGTTCCAAAAATTTTAGCGATTTTATGAAACAGATCGTAAGGCTCCCAGATGGGAAGTTTTAGTACCTCGACCGAGGCTGGAATATCTTTAAGCAGTGAATTATCCTGAATGGTAAATGATGGATTCTCAGGAGTGAATACGTAAGGCTCCCATCCTATTTTAGAAAGATACTTTACAAACTTAAGCCAGCGCTGCACCCCGCTGCCGCCACTGGGTGGCCAGTAATAAGTGATGATTAAAACTTTTTTAGTCAAGATTCAAGATTCAAGATTGCAAACTTACCAATTTTGAATTTACAATTTTGAATTTTGAATCTACTTCATCTGGCCTACACCATACCGTCTCTTTGTCTTTCTTAAACCACGTTAGCTGGCGCTTGGCATAGTTGCGCGAGTTTCGCTTTAACAACCGAATGGCTTCTTCTTTATCATAAGCCCCATCCATAAAGCCATAAATTTCTTTATAGCCCACCGTTTGTAGCGCATTCAATTCTTTGCGAGAATAAAAACGTTCGGCCTCTTGAAATAATCCTTGCTCGATCATTCGATCCATCCTCAAGTCGATGCGATCGTACAATTCTTCGCGTGGGAGCTCCAAGCCAATTTTTATCGCTTCAAAAGGAAGTTCTCTTTTTTTGCTAACTCTAAACGCACTAACGGGCTTGCCCGAAGCCCTCACAATCTCTAAACCCCGAATGAGCCGATGGGGGTTTTGAATATCAATTTGGCGATAGTACTCAGGGTCTTCAATCAACAATTCATTTTGCAACCAACTTAACCCCTTTTGCTCAAACTCTGCCACGATTGATTCTCGTTGCCACTTGGCAATTTCGGGCATTTCGTCAAAGCCTTCTAGCAATGCTTTTACATATAAGCCCGAACCACCACAAAGAATTACCGTATCGTATTTTTCAAAAAGAATAGTTACCAGTTTGTACGCTTCTTCACCAAAGGTAGCTGCATCGTACTCCTCCTCTATCGACTTATAATTAATAAAATGATGCTTTACCATTGCCAATTCTTGAGGAGATGGTTTGGCAGTTCCGATTTCAAGTTCTATAAAGAGTTGCCTCGAATCGGCAGAGATAATTTCCGCATTCAATTGTACCGCCAAATCAATCGCCACAGCCGTTTTACCCACAGCTGTTGGCCCCACTATTGCGATCAGTTTTTTGTGGCTCTTCATTTTCGATTTTCAAATTACCGAATTTTCAAATTAGTACCTATCTTGTCGGAAAATTCGCCACTACGAATGGTTAAATACACTACTCAATTTCTGGCTAAGTTAGAAGACTTAGTTGCAGAGTCTGACTACATCTTGCGCTACGAAAAAGGAAACTTCAAATCGGGGTATTGCCTGTTGAAAGAACAAAAGATCATGATTCTTAATAAATTTTTTGCGACCGAGGGCAAAATAAATGCGTTGCTCGATATTTTAAAAAGCATCGAACTCGACACTTCCAAATTCAGCGAAAAGAACTTAAAACTGTATGAAGAGTTGACGCAGGCCGAAGTAAAACTGTAGACATGTTAAAATCCATTGAAAACAGACCGCCAAAAACAACGATGGAAGTATTTAAAATGCTTCCGGAAGGGACTCGCTGTGAATTAATTGATGGAATAATTTATATGTCACCCGCACAAACCATTAGCCACCAAGGAACGTTGACTTCGCTTACTGGTCAGTTCTACAATTTTGTAACAAAATCTAAAAGAGGAGAAATCTTTGTTTCTCCAATTGATGTTTACCTTGACAATAAAAAAAATGCCTTTCAGCCTGATTTGATTTTCATTGCAAAAGAAAACGGCTCAATAATTAAAGAGGACGGCATCTATGGAGCACCTGACTTAGTAATTGAAGTGTTATCAAAAGGGACGAAAGAGTTCGACCTGACCAAAAAGAAAAATGTCTACGAAAAATCTGGAGTAAAAGAATACTGGGTAGTCGATACACAAACTAAAATCTGTACAGGCTTTCAACCGGTCACTAAGAAGTTTGTAGAATTCAAAAAGGATAAAAACAAAATCACCTCTGCACTTCTTCATCATACCTTCAAAATTTAATTTCCCTTTTTGAAAGTAACCCTACTCGGCACAGGCACTTCACAAGGCGTTCCAGTAATTGGCTGCCCTTGTGAGGTTTGCCAATCAATGGACTATCGCGATAAGCGACTGCGGGTATCGGTTCTTATTCAACTAAATGATAAGACCCTTGTCATTGACACTGGCCCTGACTTTCGCCAACAAATGCTGAGCGAGCAAGTAAAGAGGTTGGATGCAGTTTTATTGACACATAGTCATAAAGATCATATTGCGGGGCTAGACGATGTTCGTGCTTTCAATTACTTGCAGAAAAATGATATGCCGGTATATGGTATGCAGGCTACACTAAAACAGGTTGAGACAGAATTCTATTATGCCTTTGAAGCCGAGAAGTACCCTGGCACGCCTCAAATCAAATTGAACGTGATAGACGAAAATGAGTTTGTAGTCGAAGGTATTTCTGTTACACCGCTGCCAGTCATTCATTTGCGGATGCCCGTACTTGGGTTTCGGATTGGAAATTTTAGTTACATCACCGATGCCAACCAAATCCCAGATAAAACCTATCAACAATTGGAAGGAACCGAGGTATTGGTGTTAAATGCACTGCAGAAGGAGAGTCACCCCTCGCACTTTACCTTAGCTGAAGCAATTGAAGTTGCTAAGAAGATTGGTGCAAAGCAAACATACTTTACACATATCAGTCACAAAATGGGTACCCATAAGTCCATTGAAAAAGAATTGCCAGAATCCATAGCTTTGGGTTATGATGGGCTTTCTTTTACACTCTAATACAATGCAAGGATTACCACCTTACTTAGTCTAAGTAGCAAAGGTTGGAGACCTTTTATAACTATTAATGCACAACAATTATTTTTTTCTAAAGCAACTTTCAGGCGGCCTTTCTAAAAAATTGATTGGCTATACACTTGTTTCTTGTTTTAGTCAAAACAAAGAAGAATTGATTATCGAATTGAACAATGCAAAAGAATCGTTCTTCATCAAAGCAAGTTTACAGCCAGCACTCTGTTGTCTGTCGTTTCCATCTAATTTTCACCGTGCCAAAAAAAATAGTATTGACTTGTTTTCAGAATTGATTTTAAAAAAAATCGTTGATGTGATTCAATACGAAAATGAACGATTTTTTTCTTTTGCGTTTGAAGATGCTTGGTCTTTGCTTTTCAAAATGCATGGCAGCCAATCGAATTTGATTTTGCTTCATCATCAAAAAGTCACGGCAATTTTTCGGAATCAATTTCAATCCGATTGGGAAATTGAACTTTTAAAATTGAATCGCACCATCGACTGGAGTAAAGAAAAATTTATTCAATCGGTTGGCGATTTACCCAAAACCTATTTCACACTTGGAAAAGAATTTTGGAACTTCCTTTCATCACAAGATTTTGAACAAAGTCAAACAGAAGAGAAGTGGAAGTTCTTTTCAAATGCATTGGCACGACTTCATCAACCCATATTTTACATTGACAAAACCAATGGGAAAGTTTTGTTTACGATATTGCCGTCTGCCACCACCGCTCAGCTATCAGCCAACCCGATAGAGGCTGTTACCGAATTTTATCATCAATCTGTCGTAGCCAACGCACACCATTCAGAAAAGGCAATCACTTTGCGCTATTGGCATGAACAACTAAAAAATAAGAATAATTACATTTCAAAAAACAATCTAAAATTGCATGAGTTAATCAACGATAAGCATTATCAACTGTGGGGCGATCTGCTAATGGCCAATATGCATCTGATAAAACAAGGGGCAGAAAAAGTATCGCTTGAAAGTTTCTACGATCAACAAGCCATTGAAATAAAACTAAAAAAAGAACTAAACGCACAGCGCAATGCCGAGGTATTTTATCGGAAAGCCAAAAACCAACAAATTGAAATTAATAAATTAAAAGAGTCGATCGCGCAAAAAGAAAAAGAAGCCGAAGCTGCAAGAAAGTCGATTTTAGAAATCGAAAACAATCAAACTGCTAAACATTCTTTGCAAATCAACCGCTTGAACCGTAATTTAAAAAAAGAGTCACCTCTTCCATACCGTGAAGTAGAATTTAAAGGCTATAAAATTTGGATCGGAAAAAGCGCAGAGTCAAATGACGAACTCACACTGAAATATTCCTACAAAGAAGACTTGTGGTTGCACGCCAAAGATGTGGCGGGCTCGCATGTGTTAATAAAACATCAAGCCAACAAAAATTTTTCAAAAGATGTGATTGAACGTGCCGCCCAATTAGCTGCTCATTATTCTAAACGAAAAAATGAAAGCCTTTGCCCTGTCACCGTCACTCCCAAAAAATTTGTACGCAAGCGTAAGGGCGATCCAGCGGGTTCAGTTGTAGTAGAAAAGGAAGGGGTGATATTGGTCGAACCCATGGCCTAGGATGCACTACAGTTTTGCAATCTGGACTCCCTCACTCCAATGAGCTAGCAAGTTAGCGCAACTCATCGCACCCCTCTCCCACGGGGAGAGTGGCAAATAGCAAAGGCGATAACAGATGACTTTTACTTTTCTGGGGTACGGGAAAAATGGAACGAATTGTTCAAAGCTGTCGTAAACTCATGGCTTAGTCTACACCACAACCCAAAAACGATAGAGCATTTTGCGAGAGAGGAATCCCGATGATGCTATCGGGCAAAGCGTAGTAACCAATAACTTGCATTATTCGACCCAATAAACTAATTCTTCTTCACTCCTGGCTCGCGTTTTAAGAACTCATCGTACAATTCAGTCTGACGGCTCACCATCGGAATATTCCATCCTTCAATAAACACATGTGATACCTGCGTTTTCGTTTCAAATGGATCGCCATTGCAAATAAAAAGTGTTGCACTCTTCCCAACTTCTATAGAGCCTAGTTTATTTGACACACCTAATAGCTCGGCTGGAATAATCGTAATAGATTTTAGTGCGTCTTCTTTATTCATACCATAAGCAACCGCAAAGCCTGCATGGTAAGGTAAATTGCGATAATTGTTATTTCCACTTTCTGACTTGATCGCCACTTTCACGCCCGCTTTCTTTAGCAGCCCAGGGTTTGCATATGCCTTGTCGTAGCGATCATATTCACGAGACGGCAGCTCAAGCACTCCACCCGTAATTACAGGGATACCGGACTTAGCAATTTCATCGGCTACTCTCCAGCCTTCTGCCACACCTGTTAGAATTGATTTCTTAACTTTCTTTTCCTTCAACCATTTTAATGCAGCCTGTATGTCCTTTGATGCATTCACCTCAACCAATAGTGTTTGCTCACCACGAATGACAGGCACCATCGCTTGCAATTCTGGATAGTAGCCTGCCTTTCCTTTTGTTGCTGAATCAAGTTTGTGATATTGAGTCGCCTTCTCCCAAACATCGTTTAAGCTGGCCAGTGCTTTTTCGGATGCCTTCTTTATCTCTTCATCTGTTCTGCGATCAAAAAAACCTCTGCGCCCCGTATTTGGAAACGTCAAAACAATACCTTCAAAACCCGCATACATCTGATCGGGTGTATACCCGTGAAGGTTGATCAACGCTGCAGTGCCGGGGAGCATACCTCCTGTTGGAAATGATAACGCGGTAGTCACTCCACTTATCCGAGTGACTGGAATGGCACTTGCATTTGGGTTCACAGCCGTCAGCGCTTTCATTTGAGGAATCACGTCTCCAATTTCGTTGAAGTCGGTTGTGCGCGCCACTGCGCTGATCTCGTTCAAACCTAGATTTGTCCCTGCATCAATCATCCCCGGATAAATGAATTGTCCTTTACAGTCGATGATTTCTGTTCCTGTGGGAACGGACACATTCGTTCCAACCGCTGCAATTTTTCCATCAACGATCAGCACCGTGCCATTTTGAATAGTGCCTTTTGTAACGGTCTCAATCGTAGCATTGGTCAACGCTAAATTTCCATATTTTCCCTTAGGGCTTTGTGCCTCTACGCGCAGCACCACCACGCAAACGATGGCTGTGAGTAAACCCATTATTGTTTGTAAACCCTTCATATTATTTCTTATTGGTGTTAAATAATTCTGAATCTAAAATAAACTCTGCACCTTCCATGCAATGATCCTGATCAGAGAGCTTATCTCTAAATGTTGCTGTTTCTATCGCTTGCTTAGGGTCTACCACCAACCTCATATCATCAGGATCTTTTTCCCGATCAAAGCGTACCACGCCATCAACAATGGTAAGCATCGGCACCCCATAAATCGACAATGGATGGTTTTTGAAAATGACAATATCAGCCTCCTTTCCTACTTCCAGTGAACCCACCCTGCTCTCAATACCCAACTGCTTGGCGGGGTTGATGGTGATCAGCGCCAACGCCTCTTCGTCACTCAATCCACCATACTTTTGTGTTTTGCCGGCTTCGTGATATAGGTGACGCATCATCTCACCATCATCTGAGTTGATCGATGTAACCACGCCATTCTTAGAGAGGATGGCAGCATTGTACGCAGTTGAATAATACACTTCAAATTTATACGCCCACCAGTCTGAAAAGACGGATGCCATTGCTCCTTGTGCCGCCAGTTCAGGTGCTACTTTAAACCCCTCATTGACATGTTGAAACACGATGCGCTTGATGCCAAAATCTTTGCACACTTTTAGCATCATATAAATTTCATCTGCGCGATAGCTATGGCAATGCACAATGATCTTGTCATTGAGAATATCGGATAACACTTCATGGCGATAACTATACGCTGGTGGCGCGCCACGAAATCCTTTTATTAATTTGGATTTGTTGTACTGACTCCATTTCTCCGCATATTCTTTTGCCTCTGAAAAAGCTTGTCGAATCACAAACTCTACACCCATCCGTGTGCGCGGCACAATGTTGTTCCCCTCGCCATGCACACGAGTAGGATTTTCGCCCAACGCAAATTTGATCGTACGGGGTGCAGCTTCCATTTTTAGTACTTCCGGATCGAATGTGCCATAGCGCATTTTGAGTGTTTCACATTGACCACCGATAGCGTTGGCAGATCCGTGCATGGCATGAACGGTTGTAATTCCACCACCCAATGCCCGGTAGATAGCAATATCTAACGGGTCTATCACATCGGCCTCGGCTACTTCGGCAGTTACAGGGCTCGTTGCTTCGTTGATTGCATCCAATGCAATGTGTGAATGGGCATCGATGATTCCAGGCATCACAAATTGGCCCGTGGCATCAATAATTTTTACCCCAGCAGGAGCCGCAATATTTTTACTGATTTGGATTATCTTTCCATCTCTGATTAGCACGTCTGTTTGTTCAAGATTGCCTTTTGTGATGGTTATCACCGTTCCGTTTTTTATCAACAAGCTTCCCTTATCGGATTGGGCAGTCGCCCCAACTAGTATAAAACTTGAAAAGAGGAGTACGAATATTTTCTTCATATCAATTTTTTTAAGTTTTAGTTTTTAGGATTTTTTGTTCCTTCTACAACAAAACTTCCGAATTGTCCTACGTTGGCATTTCCCTTAAAAGAGTCACCATCAACCACCACATCTACTTCTACTTTAATTGTATTTCCTCCAAAATTAATAGTGTAGTTGTATGATAATTTATTTCCATCTAGTGAAACATCTTTTGCGTCAACAGGATTCGGTAATCTACCGCCTGATACAGTGCCCGAATAACCGCTTCCATCCTTCTTAAAAGTAACTTTCCCTTCAGTATTTCCTTGTGGACTTTGGGTTACAGTAGACCAAGTTCCATCAATTTCCACTTTTGCGTTGGGATCTGATTTCTTCTCCTCTTTGACTTCTAATTTATACATCACGCCATCTACGAAAACATAGCGCACTTTTGATTTCTCGTTAAAATAAGATTTATCTGAAATAACGAGGTTGGCCATTTTTCCATTTTCTATCGTACCCATTCGATCAGACAAACCAAGGAGTTGAGCGGGAGTTGTAGTCAAGGCGGCAAGAGCAGCGTCTTCCGACAAGCCAGCTGCAATCATTCTGCGAAGGTTAGGCGCAATGTCTTTCGGTTTCACACTCATCGAAGAAAAGCCAAAGGCAACACCCGCTTTACTAAACACACTTGCTTGAGAAGAATAGTTCGCAATCGCCTCAGCCTTTCTCTTCTCCAATGCTTCTTTTTCGAGATCAGCTGCTG
>JAAFHY010000101.1 GCA_013298505.1 Cytophagales bacterium | reverse complement strand
TGTTAAAAACAGCAACAGGCAAAAGTGTAACTGGAATTTGGTAGCGTGTGTCTAGCACATGCCAAATTTCGCCAGCATCGGTAGGCGATATTCCACTTTCGACAAGCATGGCTATTTCAGGTTTTTTCAACGAAAGAAATGAAGGACTTCCAAGTGACACGCCTTGGAAATCTAATCCAGTAGAGAGCGCATATACATCGAGCCCATCTTTTTCAGTAACCTCTTTCATGTATACTTGCAGTTGATCGGGCAATCGTTCTTGATGATCTACCGATATCAATAAGCTACCACGATCAAACCTTTTGCCATCGGCATAAAAGTTTTCGGTGGCTACTTTCACACGTACATTGTTTTTTAATAGCCGATAAGTGGCACGAGGAACATAATAGCCGAACGGTTCTATCACATAGGCATAATCGCCTTTGCCAATTACTTTACCTTCGGGCATTTTTATATCGGTTATTTTTTCTCCCAAGGTCGATGAGATTTTTTGTTCTTCGTATTCGAGGCCATACGCAAGCGGCAACGTCCAGCTAGAGATGTCGTAAAATAAACTGTCTTTGAATTGGGTACGTTTTTCAAACATTGATTTTAGCAATCGGTATTGAGGTTGGTTCAATGGAATTACGAAGCCCGATTCGCTATCGACTGTTTTCCCATTTAGCATTTGCCCGCTGCCAGGCTTATAGAATTCAATTTGCTGTCGCGCTAGCATCTCACCAAAGTGAAACAATTTCATTTTGTCTTTGGCTGCTCCCACTACAATGGCCTTTACAGGATCTTTGGCCGCTTCCGCGGAAGCGTTTTTGTAAAAATCGCGTTGGTACTCTAGTAACTCAATACGCATTTCGTTAGTGGCCTTTAAGGTGCTAATTGCCGTAGTAAACTGATTGCGGATGGTGAAGGCGAAACGCAACACACCGTTTACACTTTCTTGTGCATGGCCGCGCGAACTAGCCTGTTCAAACAAGATGCCGATTGCTCCTTGCACATCGGGAAACGTAGAGCCTTTGCCATAATAAAAATCATCGTAACCTTCTTGGGTGTAGTAGAGCGAGCCAATTTCATCTAGGGCTTTGGCGTGATACGTTCCGATTTTTTTGGTGAGTTCTAAATTTTTTTCCGGAGTGAGTGGGTGCATGCGAGCCGGCACGCCTGGTTGAAAGAAGAAGGTAGCATTGGTACCCATTTCGTGATGATCGGTAAGCACGTTGGGTTTCCATAGATGGAATTTTTTTACGCGCGCTTGCGATTCTGGATGTTGTGCCACGAGCCAATCTCTGTTCAAATCAAACCAGTAGTGGTTGAAGCGTCCACCCGGCCAAGCTTCATTATGTTCTACATCATTCGGATCGGCATTTACCAATTTACTTTTGCGTGCGTTTACCCAACCAGAAAAACGTTGTAGCCCATCGGGGTTGAAGCTAGGATCAAAAAGGATGACGGTGTTGTCTAGCTGCTTTTCAATTTCAGGTCCTTGTGCTGCAGCTAAATAGTAAGCGGTGATTAATGAAGCATTCGCTCCACTAGCCTCGTTGCCATGGATGCTGTGGCCCATGTAAAAAACAGCGGGCATATCATTAACTTTTAAACCGGCCGATTTTTGAGGATCAGAAAGTTGAACATGTTGTGCCCGAAGTGTTTCTATGGCTGAATGATTTTTTGGCGATGTAATGGTCATTAAAATAATTGGCCGCGCCTCGTGTGTGTGGCCTGTTATTTCAAGTGAAATGCGATCTGAGGCGCGGTCTAGCGCCATCATATAGTTTACTAGTTTATCGTGTGTAATGTGCCACTCGCCAACTTCGTGGCCGATGATCGATTGTGGTGTGGGGATAGCCGGATTTAGTTTTGTATTGGGCGGCAGAAAATAAGACAAATCAACTTGGGCGGTGGCTATTAGCGATCCGAAACAGGCGATGAGCAGAAGGAGCAGGTTTCTCATTTGAAAGTAGTACTTTAATTAAAGAGTAAATAACTGCAAATTCGTTGTTTTTACAATGGATTAAAGGATAAACGGTATTTCAATGTTACCAAATTGTTACCAAAATGGGGCAAATATTTAAAGTAAACAGCGCAATGAAGTAAACCGAAAAGAATACTTTTGCCCCCGATAAACCCGAAATTATTTATGAGAAAAAATTTACTGTTAGCAGTCTCTCTGCTCTTTATGGCCAGCTTAGGCTTGAAGGCTCAAGGGATTACTTCTTCTTCAATGGCAGGTACGGTTACCGATCAAAAAGGTGAGGTACTACCTGGTTGTAATGTTATTGCGATTCACGTTCCGTCTGGAACGGAGTATGGGATTTCTACCAGAGCCGATGGTAGATTTAATCTTAACGGTATGCGTGTAGGCGGTCCTTATACTGTTAAAGCAAGTTTTATTGGATATAAAGATCAATCGAGAGATAACATTTACTTGGAGTTAGGACAAACCGCACTAGTTGATTTTAAATTGGCCGATGAAGCCACAGAATTGGAGGCAGTGGTTGTTTCTGGTGCTCAAGATCAAATTTTAAATTCAGAAAAAATCGGAGCTTCTTCCAATTTTGGTGTGAGCCAAATGCAACGCCTTCCCTCTATTGGCAGAGATTTTAGGGATTTTACGGCTTTGACTCCGCAAGCTGGGGGTAATTTTAGTTTTGGTGGTAGAAGTAACTTGTATAATAACCTTACAATAGATGGTGCAACAGCCAATAACGTTTTTGGTTTAAGCCCAATTCCTGCGGGGCAATCAAATGCTACTCCATTTAGTTTAGATGCTATTCAAGAGGTCACCATTCAACTTTCTCCATACGACCTCCGCCAAGGAAATTTTACAGGTGCAGGAATTAGTGCTGTAACACGAAGCGGAACTAATACTTTATCGGGTTCAGCTTATTATTTCTTTAGAAATGAAAGTTTTACGGGTTCGAAAATTGACGGTGTTGAATCGCCTGTTCCAAGTTTTAATTTTAATAATTTTGGTTTCCGTTTAGGAGGGCCAATCATCAAAAACAAATTATTTCTATTCGTAAATGCTGAATTTGAAACAAGAACAGATCCTGCTTACACGTTTACAGCCCGACCTTTAGGAAGTTCTCCTCAAGGCAGTACTCAAACACAGGCTTCGGCAGATGATGATGCGTTGACAGGTCTTGAGGGTTTAAGAAAATTCTTGATCACTAATTATAATTACAATCCTGGCGTTTATCAAAATTTCAATCGTGCCACCGAAAGCCAACGCTACGTAGCCCGTTTTGATTACAACATTAGCCAAAACCACAAACTTACTGTGCGAGGTAACATCACCAATGCGTTTCAAGATGTGCCACCGAGCAGTTCAGGTGGGTTTACAGGCGGGCCTGCAGGTGGCCGTGGAAATACTAATAACGTGTTGTCTTTTTCTTCATCTTATTATAGAATCAACAACAATCAAACATCGGTTACAGCAGAGTTGAACTCAACTTTTGCAGGCGGAAAATTCACTAACAATCTAGTAGTTGGTTACAGTGCCTTTCGCGATTTCAGGCAAGATGCGGGCGGAATAAATACCCCCAATATGCCACTGGTAGATATTTTGGGTCCTAACGGAAATAACCTTACTTCGTTTGGCCCAGATCCATTTACTCCAAACAACCGCCTAGACCAAGATGTGACACAGATCAATGATTTTTTCTCTATGTATTTGAAAAATCATACAGTAACTGTCGGAACTGCAAATGAGTTATATAGTTTTAACAATGTGTTCACACAAGTAGTAAATGGGGTATATCGTTACAATAGCATCGCAGATTTTATTGGCGATGCAACCCCGTCAACTACCGCTCTTTTTAGACCAACACAATATACTACTCAATTTGTAGGTGTGCCAGGTGGCCCTTCTGCTACGGCTGCTAAATGGTCGGCATTGCAGTTGGGTTTTTTTGCACAAGACGAGTTTACAGGAATAAAAAATTTGAAAATAACCGCTGGGGTTCGTGTTGATATACCTACTTACCTAACCGATTTACCTGCTAACAATTATGTTAACGCGCTTAATTTAGGTGGCGAGAAATTGCGTGTGGGTGCATGGCCAAAAGTGCAACCCTTATTTTCTCCTCGCGTAGGATTTAATTGGGATGTTAAAGGAGATAGAACAATGCAGGTGCGTGGTGGTACAGGTTTATTGACAGGTCGGATTCCTTTTGTTTGGTTGTCTAATGCAGTTAGCAACAACGGATTGTTTTTTGGCCAGATCAACCCACAGGGAAATGCCGTTCCTTTTACCAATAATGGTGATGGCTTACCGTATGATTACAGCCAAACGCCCTATGTTGCGCCTAGCGAGCTTTATTCAAATCTCGCAACAGGAACCCCTCAGTTAATTACCAACCCCCTCGACAGAAACTTTGGCAGGCCAGCTGTAACAGCCGGTATTAATGCCTTGGCAGAAAACTTTAAGTTCCCTCAGGTGTGGAGAAGTAATTTAGCAATTGACCAAAAACTACCTTACGGGATTGTTGGAACATTGGAGTGGATATTTACTAAAGATATTAATGCAGTATTGATGCGCGATGCTAACCTTGCCCCAGCCGTAGCTACACTGCAAGGAGACGGCCGACCATTGTTTGGATCGGGTACGGTTAGCTCGGTGGTAGCAAATACTACTTTAGATAGAGCAATCCTTTCAAACGACAGAAGATTAAATGGTGATATAACACAAGCGTTGGTATTGGACAATACTGATAAGGGATACCAGTGGAGTTTAACCGCCCAGTTGTCGAAAACCTTTAATCAAAATCTTCAGTTGACTGCTGCTTATACGTATACCGATTCAAGAGAAATCAATTCGCAAGGTGGATCAACAGCGGGAGGTATATTCACTTCTCAAAATAACGTACTAGGACCTAACAATTCGGGGCAATCTTTTGCGGCAACATTGGTGCCTCACCGCATTGTTGCGTATGGTACTTATAGAAAAGAATATTTAAAGAACTTCGCAACAACGGTTGGATTCACTTACATCGGTAACTCCGGAAATAACTTCTCTTATACTTACGCGGGCGACCCAAATAGTGATGGCGTTGCTGGAAATGATTTAGTTTATATTCCACGTAACCAAAGCGAAATCGTTTTAACTACTACCGATGCAAGGGATACCAGAAACGTTGATCAGATCTGGCAACAACTAGATCGGTACATTCAACAAGATGAATATTTAAGTGCCAACAGAGGAAAATATGCTGAACGTAACGGTGCCATTGCGCCTTGGGTTAATCAATTAAATCTCAGTTTGCTTCAAGACTTTTATTTTGATGTAAAAGGTAAACGTCATACCATACAACTTTCGTTGAACCTGCAAAACGCATTGAACTTGTTCGACTCGGGTGCTGGAATTATTAAAAGTGCCAACCGCACACAACTCTTAAATTTTGTTGGGTATGAGCAACCCCACAATGCGGGTAATTTTGCGCAGCCAGTCGCCAATGCAGGCCCTGCTGGCACATTAGGCTTGCCATGGGCTGCCACAACCGGAAGGCCAGTATATAGTTTCAACTTAAACGCAGATGGAACACCTCTTTCTACTTCGTATTTTAATAATACAGGCGTGGCAAGTCGTTGGCAGTTGCAGTTTGGCGTACGGTACATTTTCTAATCTCAAAAAGCAGTAAACATGAAAACGAAAATTAAAATAGTGAGTTTATCAGCGATAGTTTTGTTCGCATTCTCATGCAATGAGAATGATGGTCTGCGTCCTGCTAACACAACAATTGCAAATCCAACATCGTATTCGGCTAACTTTCTTCTTATCAATGCAGTTCCGGATGGCCCATCATTGGACTTGATAGTCAATGCAAATAAAATAGGTGCTAGTGTAAGTAGCGGACAAGGTCAGGTTGGGTATACATCAGTACCTATTACCTCTGCCGGCTTTTTTCAAAATACCAATGTGAGGGCGAGAGGAACTTCTGGCCCGATAGGCGGTCGCCTCGGTTCAAACGATGCGATTTACAGAGCAGGTAATACGAGCACAAACAATTTGTCTGCAGCCAATGGGGCTCGTTATACATTTATTGCGTTAGATTCGATCAATAGACCTGCCCCACTTCGCACTTTTAGCAAAAATACTTCAAATGCTCTTGTAGCAGATGTAACTTACTACAATCGTGCAAATGGTCAGCAGCTTTCGCTTCAACAATGGAAAGATTTGCCAAGCGATGCGGCTAGAAATAATACTGTGCCACTAGGTTCTTTAGGGCTTGCGGGTTTGCCAAACACACCAATCCCTACTGGTATTACCGATCCAGGTGGGGTTAGGTTTTTGTTAATCACCGATACCTATCCGACATTCTCTCCTACAAATTCAACGCAATCGGCTATTCGTTTTGTGAATGCCGTACCAAACGCATACGTGTTGCCAGTTAACACAAGAATCTCGGCAAGGCTAGTACCAACTTCTGGTGCCACTATTACCTTAGGTACTAATACTGAATACATCATGGGTTTAGGCGGAGTAACTACTACCGCGGGTAATGGTTTTAATCCTTCAGTCGGGTCTAGGGCTTTAACAGCTACATCTTCTGCTACCGCTCCAGGATTTCCTTTTGCATTGCAAACAACCGCTACTGATCCTAACACATTGTTTACATACACATTAGAAGTAAGTAGCGATGGTTTTGCAACTGTTGCATTTTCCTTACCTAACCAAACTTTTGCAGTTGGCAAGATTTATACAATTGTTGCAAAAGGAATTGTTGGTAAAACAGGGGCTTCGGGTTTAGGTGCTGCAGTCGTTCAACACAATTAATAAAAATAAAAAATTAGAAACTATGAAAATGAAAACAAGAAATAGTTTGGGGGTGTTATTTGCCTCTATCATAATTTTAGCTAGTTGTGTACAAGATTTTAAGCAAATCCCTTCTCCAACGGGTAGCACAATTACACAAATTGCTAGCGGCAATACCGATTTTAATATTCTCACCGCTGCATTAGTAAAAACTGGTCTCGCAAATACTCTTGCCAACAATAACTCTGGCAATTTTACAGTATTTGCCCCTACTGATGTAGCCTTTATTACCTACTTTAAAAGTTTGAGCATTCCTTCGGCAGATCCAGATGAAGCCGCTATTTTAGGTTGGATTAATTCAACACTTTCTCCATCTACAACACCTAACTTAGCTACGGTGGCTGGCATTTTGGCCTATCACGTTGTTAGCTCTAAAGTGCCATCTTCAAAAATAACAGGAGGGCAGAGCTTTGTAACTATTGGCGGAACTGCCAGACTCTCTCTTTCAAGAGTAGGAGACAACATAGTATTAAATGCTAATCGTGCTGGTAACGGTGCAGCCAACGGTGCTCAAAGCATTGCATTGGACATTGATGCTTCCAACGGGGTTATTCATTCGATCGACAAAGTTCTCATTCCAGTTTCGGTAGCAAACATTTGGGTAGGTACTAATACGTTTACAGCCCCTGCCACTTCAGTTGTAAATCTACCAAGCTTTACTGTAAATTATGCTGCTAGCCCCCCAGTGGTTTCTGTTTTTGGAACGCCTATGCCAAGGAAACCGGACCCTGATGGAACGATTAATGTGGCTGCTGCTGCTGTTGGGACTTTAAATGATCATAATTTGATCTCGGCTGCGATTGCCCGTGCAGAATTGGCAACTACATTTATTACCATAGCAACGCCTTTCCCAGATTTTACATTATTTGCGCCAACTGATGCAGCGTTCCAAACGTTTCTTGCAACACTACCAAATACGGGAACACCCGTAACAACCGAGGCCACAGCAAGAGATTTTATCAATACGCTTAGCCCAACGGTGCTAGCTGATATTTTAAAGTATCATGTTGTGCGGGGTCGTATTGTATCTACCGATCTGTCTAATGGACAAGTAGTACAATCGCTACTTACAGGTGGTAGCTTTACAGTCAATATTGCGAGCAATGTGATTACATTGGTAGATCAAAATACAGGTACAGCTGACGCTACAGTAACGAGTGCAAATAATTTGACTAATGCTGGAGTTGTTCATCAGATAAACGGAGTTTTGAAATCAAATTAATTCCTCATTTTTTAATCTCTCAAAAAGGCCACCTCTTAGGTGGCCTTTTTATTTTCAATCAGTTTGCCTACTTTCATTAATGGCTTCTCGGTTGCTGATTCGTTTTTTCGTTTGTTTTGCCCTTTTTTCGCTTCCACAGTGCAAAAGTGGAACGGGAGATACGCCTTTCTTACCCGATCCTGAAGTAGAACGCGATTTAGATGCAATTAAAAAACAAGGGTATTTAGAAGCGATTTTAGATAACAACTCTATCAGCTATTTTATCTATAAGGGCTCGCCCATGGGCTATGAGTATGAGCTGCTTCAGTATTTCTGCAAGTCCATTAAAGTCCAACTAAAAATCAAAGTTATTTCTGGTATTGAAGAGGCCATCGATCAGTTAAACAAAGGTAATGGAGATGTGCTGGCCTTTCCGCTTACCATTACTAAAGAGAGAACCAATTACCTGTCTTTTACAAAACCACATTATGTTACACACCAAGTGTTGGTTCAGAAAAAACCAGCTAACTGGCGCATGCAACCCCCCCAACTTGTTGAAAAAAAACTGATACGAAATCCCCTTGATCTAATAGGAAAAGAAGTACACGTAATGAAAGGGTCTTCATTCAGCGACCGAATGAAAAACTTGTCGCAAGAAATCGGAGGCGATATTTTGCTAAAGGAAGACAGTGCCACTGCAGAAACCGAATCGCTTATTCGCAAAGTTGCTACTGGCGAAATAAAATACACCGTTACCGATCAAACCATTGGCATGGTCAATTCGCTCTATTATCCCAACTTAGATATCAATACGTCACTCAGCCTACCTCAACAGATTGCTTGGGGGGTTCGCAAAAATTCTCCACAACTACAAGGGACGATAGACGTGTGGTTGGAAACGATTAAACGTAGCGGGCTTTATCAGACGTTGTTCGATAAGTATTTTAATAACCCACGCTTCTCAATTATTATGTCGTCTAGCGATTATTCTTCGTTAACGGGCGATCGACTTTCTCCCTATGATGAGCAAATTAAAAAAGGAGCGAAGGAAATTGGATGGGACTGGCGATTGGTTGCCTCTGTTGTTTATCAAGAATCAAATTTTAACCCTGCGGTCGAATCATGGGCGGGAGCAATAGGGCTGATGCAGGTGATGCCCGAGACAGGTGAGTTTCTACATGCAGGCGATTTGCGCGATCCCAATCAAAACATTAAGGCAGGTATAAAATTCTTAAAGTTTCTAGATGATTATTGGGCTAAAACTGTTTCAGACCCTGAGGAACGATTGAAATTTGTATTGGCTTCTTACAACGTAGGTGTATCGCATGTTATCGATGCGCAAAAATTGGCTAGGAAAAATGCACGTAACTCAGCAAAGTGGAACGGTAGTGTGGAATATTTTTTATTGCAGAAGTCAAACCCAAAATACTATCGCGATAAAGTTGTTGCTGCCGGTTATTGCCGATGCGATGGCCCTGTGCGGTATGTGAAAGAGGTGTTAGAGCGATATGAAGAGTATAAAGTTCATATTTTGGCCTAGCAAAACGAACTAACGCCAAGCTAGTTTCTGGTTTCTAACTTCGAAATAAGATCTTCAAAATTCAAATTCTCCCAATTTTTTTCTATCCCCGGCTGGCGCAATACTTCTTCCATTATTTTCTTTTGCTTTTGCCCCGTGGCATACGCCACTGAATAAGGAATATCTTCACGAAACGTGACCATCGAATAAAGTGGTATCCATTTAGCCGGATAGAGTTGATGTAATTTGGCTTCAATCTTTTTTCTGAGAATGAAGTCGGGATCGTTGACTAAATCGCGCATCTCAATGAAGTTATCTAAGGCTAGTTGTGCGATAGCATCGGCATTGGGCTTGCGCGACAACTGAAATGCGGGCAGCACTTTTTCCCAATTGTCCTGATGCGTGTCGAGTAGCTTATTTAGCTCTCTACAATCTTCAAAACCAGCATTCATTCCTTGGCCATAAAATGGAACAATAGCATGCGCTGCATCTCCAATTAAAAGAGTTTTGTTTTTTACCCACGGGAAACACTTTACAGTCACCAAAGAAGAAGTGGGATTGTGAAAAAAGTCTTGCAACAGATCAGGCATCAGCGCATACGCATCAGGGAAAATGCGTTTGAAAAATGAATCAACATCTTGTGGAGATTTCAGTTTATCGAAGGAAGGATCGCCCTCAAACGGAAAAAATAAAGTGAGCGTAAAACTAGCATCAGGGTTTGGCAAAGCAATCAGCATATAGCTTTCGCGTGGCCAAATGTGCAAGGCGTTTTTCTCTATTTGATAGTTCCCTGCTTGGATGGCTGGGATGTGTAGTTCCTTATAGCCGTGATCGATGTAGTCTTGTTGATAATCGAAACGGTCGGTCATTTGCATGGCCAAACGCACGGCAGAGAAGGCGCCATCGGTACCAATGATCAAATCGAAATCTAAATCTTGAATCTTGAATTTTGAATCTTGAATTTGGATTTGTGTTTTCTCAAAAT
>JAAFHY010000100.1 GCA_013298505.1 Cytophagales bacterium | reverse complement strand
CGATCTTTGATACAATGGCATTTCTTGGTCAAGCCTTGATGAAAAAAGGTGAGCGCACGAAAGCAATAGCCGCTTATGAAAAAGCATTGAAAGTGGAGCCCGATTTTAGTTGGGTTAAATACGTCTTACTTCCGAAAGCTAAAGCGACCAAATGATCCGTTACGTTTTCTTGATAGCGATCTGCTGTCTGGCAATTCAGTTCACGCTCAACGCGCAGTGCTCAACCGTTACAGGTTTTGTAAAAGATGCAGTATCTGGAGATGCGCTGCCGGGAGCCTCTGTACGCGCTGCGAATGATGCATCCAAAGGAGTAATTACAGATGAGAATGGTAAGTTTATGTGGACAGTAAAGCAGAGCGATTCGTTACGCATCAGTTTCATCGGATATGATGACGTGGTGATTGTTCTCGGAACTGATTGCGTAATTCATTTGAAACTCAAATCTTCTGCTACTGGTTTGGAAGAAGTTGTAATAAAATCTGAACGATTGATTGCTGAAGAATTCACCGTTAGTAAAATCAAGAAGTTAGAGATTTATACCAACCCAAGTGCAAAGGCCGATCCGCTGCTGGCTGTGAATGCCTCTCCCTCGGCCACCACAACCGATGAATCGGCTAACATCAGTCTCCGTGGTGGTAGCCCTAACGAAACCGGAATTTTTCTTAACAATGTTCCTATTAACGATGCCGTACGTTATGCACAGCTTAATGGCATTGGCACATTCAGCATTTTCAATACCGCACTGATTAGTCAAGTGCAGGTATTTCCTGGCAACCCACCACTGGAGTTTGGCAACACCACTTCAGGGCTCATCGCGCTCACTACTGATGAAGAGATTCCTTCGAAGACAGTCAATACTATCTCGGCATCACTGGCAAGTTTTGGCTATTACACTTCGCGTAAAGTTGGGCAAAAGTCAGCCTTGACTGCTTTTATAAATTATCAACCTTCTTCCATATTGCGTTGGTTTAATCCCGCGGCTCTTGAGCGAATCCAACGATTCAACACGGTAGATGTAGGACTCCATTTTTTCAGTCGGTGGAGCGAGCGCACCGTATTAAAAGTTTTCGCTTACGCCAATAACGAATCTTTCTTATTTGATTCGAGAACACCCACCTTTCAAGGGAACTTCAATCAAGAAAAAATACGGGGCTATACGGTCACCAATATCAGGCATCGCTTTCGCACCAGTGAGCTTTCGTTCAATAACGGGCTCAGCTTTTCGCGTGCTCAATTTTCATTAAGTACAATTAACGCTCGGCTCAACCTAAACGATTTCTTTGCTTCGTTAAACTATCAGTACTTTGGCACAAAAAGCGAAGTAAAAATGGGCTTGAGTTATGACTACCGCGGATCCGATTTTCGCGGCCAGTTTCCTCGCTATGCCTATGCGCTGGGCGAGCAGTTTCCTGTAGATAGCGTCATATCACAACAAGATGTTCGCTTACCAGAAGCATACGTATATGGCAAAATCAATCTCAACTCAAAATGGATTGTGGGTGCAGGTATTCGAAAAGGAATCGGTGTAAATGAACAGCCTGGTTTTTGGAGTAGCCAAATCAACGTAAACTTTCGACCCTCCAAGACTTGGAATTTTATTTTATCGGCAGGCCGTTACAACAAGCTGTTGATTCCGCAGAGCTCTTCACAAAGCGAACACATTCAAACAGATCAATTTTCACTTGATGCTACGTATACAAAATCTCGCTTGGAAAGTGCCATTTCATTATTTGTAAAAAAAGGACAACAGTATCAGCAACAGACTAGTGTGCAAGGTATCGAACTCTACGGCCGCTATCGCGTCAATCGAAATCTGCGAACGCAATTGTCGGTTACATCTTTAAGTGCGAAGCAAACACTAAATGGAGAAACCAGTTCTTCACCATATGATATCCGCTATTTCGTTCGCGGTAATGCGGAATACAAATTTGCAGGCTCGTGGACAGCCACACTGGTATTCCTATTGCGAGAAGGTAGCTTCTATCTACCTGTGGCGAGTGCAAACTTCAACTCAAATGTGGGCGCTTATGAACCCGTTTACGATCGGCAAGCACGATTGCCAAACTACAACCTGCTCGACTTTAGCGTTTCTAAACTATTTACAGTCGGTAAAGACGCATCAGCAGTGGCGTTTTGCGGATTGAGTAACATCCCCAATTTCCAAAACGTGCGCAGCTACACATATAATTTTGATTACAGTGTAAAAACACCTGAGTTATTTTCCTTACGAACAATCTATTTTGGGGTGGTGATTAATTTCTAATTTGTTGGTGTCAGGTTTTTCGATTTACAATAGTTATCAAAAAAGTATATTTTTAGGTTTTAAAGCTTCGTGAAATACGCTGTTCTTCTTCTTTTGGTATTTGCCTCGTGTGCTTCTTCATCTGGCAAAAAGGTTGTTAAACCGCGCTACCACCACGTGTGGACGAAAGGGAATCGATACCGAATCGACATCCCCATCGGTAACAGACACATTCGAATGTTTGAACGAAAGCGAACCAAAGCAATAAAGATGAAGTAGCCCTTTAGTTAAGACCCTTCAAGGCTATTTCTAAATTTTTTCTGAGAAACATCTTAACAGGGTTAATCTGATTAACGTGAGCCGTCAGTATCGAACCGTAAAAAATGGTGTTTAGCAAATTCGATATGTCGCGGGTAGATGCAACCTTGGTAATTTCCTTTTTAAAGATTGCCTCCAACGAAAACTTCTCCATCATTTGATCGAGCGACATAATTTCTACCAAGTGTATATCTGTCACATTGGGGAATAGCAATTTTTTTTCCTCGACCTTTAACGGAAATGGCTTGGGCGTTCTTCCTAAGTCAGATAGGTAAGCAAACAAACTTAAAATAATGCCGGGCTGGGTCTCAAAATCTTCGCTTAACTTGTCGAGTAAATAAGTGATACCCGCAATCCCTTCTTTCGGCTTATCGCGAAGCTCCACCGTTCTGCGCAAGCACCATACACGGAAGTAGTACATCAGCATGTCTTCCTTATGTGGAAAATATTTGAACAACGTTACCTTAGATATTTTCGACTTTTTGCAGATTTCAGTAACGTGCAATTTCTCAAACGACTTGCCGCCCATCATCTTCACCATGTGATCTAAGATGACCAGTTTTAACCGCGCTGCTTTTTCTTTTCGTAAACTCATAGTATTGTTGAGGCCGAAATAATACATTTATCATGCAAAACCAAAATCTAAATTTATGAAGGTCTATTATTCGCTGGCAGTTGCTGCACTTCTCTTTGCTTGCACAGAATCCAAAAAGGCAAACGAACCACTCTCAGGTGTATTGGGCGATTCGGCCATGGTAGTATCAGCTCATCCGCTTGCATCGCAGGTGGGTGTTGATATCATGAAAAAAGGTGGCAACGCAGTTGATGCTGCCATTGCCACGCAACTAACTCTGTCTGTGGCCTTTCCGGCAGCGGGCAATATTGGCGGTGGTGGGTTCATGGTCATCCGGTTGAAAGATGGCTCCACCGCCACGTTGGATTTTAGAGAGAAAGCGCCAGCCGCAGCCACTACCAATATGTACCTTGATGATAAAGGCGAAGTAATCCCCGATCTAAGTCTTAAAGGTCACTTGGCTTCTGGCGTTCCTGGCTCGGTTGATGGCATGATCGAAGCCCATAAAAAGTATGGTTCACTTCCGTGGAAAGAGTTGGTGCAGCCAGCGATAGACATTGCCAAAAATGGAGTGGTGCTAACTGCGCGCGAGGCACTGTGGTTTAACCAAGCAAAAGAAAACTTAGAAAAATTTAATTCTGTAAAACCTCAATTTCTTATTCGTGAGTTGTGGAAAGAAGGCGATACAATTAAGTGGCTTGCGATGGCAGCTACGCTTGAGCGCATCAGAGATCAAGGCAGGGCCGGATTTTACGAGGGGAAAACTGCAGAAGATTTAGTTGCCGAAATGAAACGCGGCAAAGGGCTAATCACATTGGAAGATTTAAAAAACTATAAGTCTACCTGGCGTGAGCCAATCATAGCAAACTACAAGGGACATAAAATTATCTCCATGCCACCGTCATCAAGTGGAGGTATTTGCCTATTGCAACTACTAAAATCAATTGAGCCCTATCCACTTACTGAATGGGGTTTTCATTCTGTAAAGGCCATTCACTTAATGACAGAAGCCGAACGTAGAGTGTTTGCCGACAGAGCAAAATTTCTGGGCGATCCTGATTTTTTTAAAGTTCCCGTTACAGAGATGCTTTCGAAACAATACATCACCGAACGCATGAGTAACTTCAATCCCGAAAAAGCAACGCTTAGCAGCGAAGTTAAATCAGGTAATATTGCTGGCTACCAATCAGAAGAAACAACACACTTCTCGGTAGTCGATCCGCAAGGAAATGCAGTAGCTGTTACTACTACACTCAATGGTTGGTTTGGTTCTTTTGTGGTAGTAGATGGCTCTGGCTTTTTTATGAACAACGAGATGGACGATTTTAGTATGAAGCCCGGTGTACCCAATATGTATGGTGCTATTGGTGGCCGTGCTAATAAGATTGAACCCAACAAGCGAATGCTCAGCGCGATGTCGCCTACCATTATAGAAAAAGATGGTAAACTCTTTATGGTAGTTGGCTCGCCCGGTGGCACTAAAATAATAACAGGTGTATTCCAAACCATCGTAAATGTTATTGATTTTAACATGACCATGCAAGAAGCAGTAAACGCCAAGCGGTTACACAGCCAATGGCTACCCGATGCCATCTTGCCAGAGAAGGGCGCGCTATCAGAAAAAGATAGCTTAACTCTGGCGAACATGGGGCATAAATTCACTTACATAAAAGGCACAGGCTTTGGCCGAGTAGATGCTATTTTGGTACGAAAAGATGGCAAGTTGGAGGGAGCAGGAGACTACACCCGAGGCGATGATAAAGCGATTGGGTATTAGTCATGTTCTTTTTTACCATCCAAATCAATTAGTAACTTGGTGCAAAATTCTAATTCATGATCCAATCCGATTTATCTAAGCTAGAAGAGATCGCTACACAAATTCGCAGGGACATTGTTCGTATGGTGCATGCTTGCCAAAGTGGACATCCGGGAGGTTCGCTAGGTTGCACCGATTTTTTAGTAGCACTGTACTTCCATCATTTAAAACATTCGCCCAATTTTACTATGGATGGCGTAGGCGAAGATTTATTCTTTCTCTCGAACGGTCACATTTCTCCAGTATGGTACGCAACATTAGCACGCTCGGGCTACTTCGATGTAAAAGAACTTTCAACATTTAGATTTTTGAACACTCGGTTACAAGGGCATCCCACCACGCACGAACATCTTCCAGGTGTACGCATCGCATCTGGCTCATTGGGACAAGGACTATCTGCAGCACTGGGAGCAGCCCTTACTAAAAAGCTGAACAACGATGGCGGAGTGGTGTATGTTTTAATGGGCGATGGCGAGCAACAAGAAGGGCAAGTGTGGGAGGCCGCCATGTATGCAGCGCATAATAAAATTGATAATGTAATTGCTACCATTGATTACAACGGGCAGCAGATTGATGGATCGGTAAACCAAGTTTTGTCGCTCCTTGATTTGCGAGCCAAGTGGGAAGCTTTTGGCTGGACAGTACTCGAGTTCAATGGAAACAATATGAACGAAACCATTACATCCATCGAAAAAGCTAAGTCATTAACTCGCCAAGGCAAACCCGTAATTAACATTATGAAAACCGAAATGGGTTTTGGCGTTGACTATATGATGGGCTCCCACAAATGGCATGGTGTTGCACCCAACAACGATGAACTGGCAAAAGCACTTGGGCAATTAGAAGAGACGTTGGGTGATTACTAATTAGTACTAAAATTCATTTTTAATAAAATCGAATTTTAGTCAAACAATTTCACATCCTGAATAATCTCTTTCGTTACGTTGTAAAACTCACGATGAATGTTAAATGGTGGCTCTCCATTTTGTTCTTTAATAACGTATTTACCATCTTCTTGCATCGTGTAAGAGTTTACGTTGTCTTTTAAATTATAACGTAAAATATTTGTGGCTTGCTTGCGAAGCATTTCAGCCTCTAATAAAAATAACGATTCGATTCTGCGGTCAAAACTTCTCACCATGGCATCGGCACTGCCAATGTAAACTTTCGGATTGCCAGAATTATGAAAATAGTAAATGCGTGAATGCTCTAAGTACTCGCCAACAATCGAAATTACTTCAATATTTTCACTAAGCCCTTTGCGACCAGGGCGTAAGCAGCACATGCCGCGCACGATCAACTTAATGGTAACACCCGCTTTTGAAGCGTCATAAAGACAATTGATAAAATCGTTGTCTTGCAACGAGTTTAGTTTAATAACGATACCAGCCGATTTTCCATTCTTGGCATTCTCTCCCTCGCACCGAATTAAAAACATTAATTGATTACGCATATCGCGAGGCGATGTAATCAAGTTTTTGTAAGTGGTTGGATGCGAGTGCCCCGTGATTACATTAAAAAACTCTGATACATCGTGGCCATACGTTTCATTGGTGCTAAGTAAACCGATATCGGTATAAAAGCGTGAGGTGGTCTCGTTATAATTTCCGCTAGAAAGGTGTACATACCGATAAACACGATGCGGCTCGTTTCGCACAATCAGTAATAATTTTGTGTGGGTCTTCAGGCTACTTACTCCATATATCACAAAGCAACCTGCCTGTTGAAGTTTCTTTGCTTCGCGCAAATTATTTTCCTCATCAAAACGGGCTTTCACTTCAAACAATACCGAAACATGCTTGCCATTTTCGGCAGCCTTTAATAGTGCTGCACTCACTCTTGAATCGCCCTTGGCTAATCGGTAAATGGTGATCTTGATTGAAAGAACATAAGGATCGTCCGCAGCTTTCTCTAATAACTCCAGCACGGGCTCCATTGAATTGTACGGATGGTGCATGAGAATGTCACGCTCTTTCAATACTTCAAAGAGGTCTCTGGTACCTAGTTCAGGAAAAGAAACCGGTTTTACTTGCGGGGGCAGTTGCAGCCGTTTTGATTTGAATTCGTTGTGACCAATAATCTGATTTAATCCGGCATAGTCCAACATTCCATTAGCGGGAAGTTTGAAAATATTTTGATCGTCTAAATCCCATTGGATTTTTAACAATCTGATCAGCCACGGGTCGGGGTTCTCTTCAGTATCTAAGCGAACCACTCTACCTGATCTGCGGCTCTGAAGTTTCCTTCGCAGCTCTTCTAAAAAATTAGATTCAATGTCTTCGCTTTCCTCAAGTGTAAAATCTCCATTTCGATTTATCCTGAAAAGATTGATGCTATTGATTTCAATGTTTCTGAAAAGATGATGGATGTTGTATCGAATTATTTCTTCGATCGGCACAAAGGATAGGAAATTATCTACGCTCAGTATTTCAAAAAACCGAGGAATGTTGCTGGGTACCTGAATGAACGAAACACGTAATTGATTGTTTACATCTTGCGGGGCTTTCGTGACGACTCCAAATAACAATCGGTTGTTTTTCAGAACCGGAAACGTATGGTAGTTATCGAACAACATGGGTGTAAGCATGGGATAGATCGTGCGTTGAAAGTACTGATCTACCCTGCTGCGATCTTCTGCACCCAGCGATTGGTAATTGGCTATTCTGAAATTATTCTGCTCAAATAATGGCCGTAGCTTCTTTACAAAATTTTCGTTTTGATCGCTTACAAACTTTTGAATTTCGCTTAACAGATATTGGCGAAATGGAGTTTCGCGCATGCCGCTATAATCAAACCGCTCTTTTCCATAATCTAAATAATTGTAGAGGCTACCAAGTCGAATGGTACAGAATTCATCTAAGTTAGAGGCGGTAATGGCCAAAAATTTTAACCGATCAAAGATGGTTCTATCAATGTGCCTTGCTTGGTCTAACACCCGATAGTTGAATTGAAGCCAACTCAGATCGCGGCTGATAAAATTGCTATCGAAAATTTGCCGCTCAAGTGGATTTTCCAGAACGAGGTCTACGTTGGCTTCCATCAAATCTTAAATGTCAATCTTAGCATACTTCGCATTTTTCTCGATAAAATCTCTTCGGGGTGCTACCTCATCGCCCATCAACATCGAAAATAAGTGATCGGCTTCTGCTGCTGATTCTATGTTCACCGATTTTAACGTGCGCTTTGATGGATCCATGGTTGTGCTCCAAAGCTGCTCGGGGTTCATTTCTCCTAATCCTTTGTAGCGCTGTATGCCCACGCTATCTTCGCTGCCACCTCCTTTCACCATTTCTTTAATTAAGGCATCGCGTTGTTCTTCATTCCAACAGTAGTTTTCTACTTTACCTTTTTTAAGTTGATACAATGGAGGCAAAGCAATGTAAACGTAACCTTGCTCAATCAAATCACGCATGTAGCGGAAGAAGAAAGTTAGAATGAGTGTGCGAATGTGGCTACCGTCCACATCGGCATCGGTCATGATGATAATCTTATGGTAGCGCAGCTTAGTAAGATTCAAAGCTTTGTTATCATCTGCTGTTCCAAAAGTTACTCCCAGCGCAGTGATCATGTTCTTGATCTCATCGTTTTCGTAGATCTTATGTTCTTGGGCTTTTTCTACGTTCAATATTTTTCCTCGCAATGGAAGGATAGCCTGAAAATTCCGGTCTCTCCCTTGCTTTGCAGATCCACCGGCCGAATCTCCCTCTACTAAATACAATTCGCAAATGGCTGGATCTGAACTGGCACAATCCGCAAGCTTCCCTGGTAAGCCTGTGCCCGACAATACATTTTTGCGCTGCACCATTTCGCGTGCCTTCTTAGCCGCAATACGAGCCTGAGCTGCCAATATTACTTTGCTTACAATGATCTTTGCCTCTTTGGGGTTTTCTTCCAAAAAGTTTTGAAGCATCTCTCCTACCGTAACATCAACAACACCCATCGCTTCAGAGTTGCCGAGTTTGGTTTTGGTCTGCCCTTCAAACTGTGGCTCTTGTACTTTAATGGAAATTACCGCAGTCAATCCCTCTCTAAAATCGTCTCCCGAAATCTCAACTTTAGCTTTCTCTAATAACCCAGACTTATCGGCATAAGCCTTTAAAGTGCGAGTAAGGGCACGTCTAAAGCCAGCTACGTGAGTTCCACCTTCGTGGGTATTGATGTTGTTTACATAAGAAACCAAATTCTCGCTATACGAGGTATTATAACCCATCGCCACTTGAACGGGTATCTCCGATTTTGTATTCTCGATGTAGATGGTGTTCTGGATCAGTTTGTCTTTGGTAGAATCTAAATACTCAACAAACTCGCGCAAGCCTCTTTCTGATAGAAAGGAGTTTGACTTAGGCAGACCGTTTTCGTCTTTTTCCCGTAAGTCTTTAAGATTGAGCTTTATACCAGGATTCAAGAAAGCCAATTCGCGCAAGCGGCTTGCAATCGTTTCGTAATTATACTCTAAGGAGATAACAAATATTTCGGGGTCTGGTTTAAAATGAACGGTGGTTCCTCTTTTTTCAGAATCGCCCACAACGCGTACTGGGTATTGCGGTGCGCCTTTGTGATATTCTTGCTCAAATATTTTGCCTTCTCTGTACACTGTTGCCTTCAGCATAGTAGATAGGGCATTTACACACGATACCCCAACACCGTGCAATCCACCCGAAACCTTATAGGTATCTTTATCAAACTTACCTCCGGCATGAAGTACGGTCATTACAACCTCAAGCGCTGATCGCTTTTCTTTTTCGTGCATATCGGTAGGTATGCCTCGCCCATTATCTTCAACTGTGATTGAATTGTCTTCGTTGATGGTTACGTAAACGTCATCACAATAGCCAGCCAATGCCTCGTCAATCGAGTTATCTACTACTTCGTAAACTAAATGATGTAAACCCTTAATGCCTATGTCGCCAATGTACATAGCGGGGCGTTTTCTAACTGCTTCTAAGCCTTCTAAAACCTGGATGTTGTTTGCCGAATAACTGCTTTCCTTCCGTTCTTTTTCTTCGTTCATTTTTGAATTTTATAATACTCGCGAAAATACGTTTTTCTTATCCAATTACTGCATTTTTAATTAATAAAAGTGTGGTTTTTTGTAGCTCAGAATGAACATAAAAATTAGCGTTACAAAGTCTCAACTAAATTATTAGTTTTAAGATAAAATTAGGTTTATGAAGGAGGTTTTGTTTGCTTTTCTTACGCTGATTTTTTGTTACAGATTGGCTGCACAAAATGAAGTAGAGTTTGTGAGTGTAGATAGCGCTGGAAATCAAAAAATAATTAGAACCAATCGGCCTGATACGTTGGTTAAAGGGAGTCTACCAATTGCAAAGCCAAAAAGATCGACTTCGTTCGATCAACCAATTTTTAAAAATAAAGACGATTCTATTTTATACCAAAGAGTAGAATTAGTCTTACAGCAAAAGTTGCAGGCCAGTCTTTTTATCCCTCAAGAAATTGACAGTCTGCTAAACTTAGCACGAAGTCTACGAGAGCGGATTATTGGCTATCAGAAAGTATTCAGAGCAAACCCTGAATTTTGTTCGCTAGATAGTTTGAAATCGATAACTAATAAATGGATGGTACGTCAGCTTAGCATATCGGGACAGGCTAAAAAATTACCCAAGCAGTTATTCGAGTGTAAAAATTTAGAAGAACTAGAACTGGTGAACACTTCTGTTTCAAAAATCCAGCGGAAGCTAGACCGCCTGCCCAAGCTAAAAGTAATTTACTTTTATAACAATCAGCCTTCAAAGTTGCTTAAGCTAAAAAGAAATACCACCGTTAGGAGGTTGATCATCCGGGGTGATAGACCTCAAAAATTACCCAACGATTATTCTGCCTTTAAGGCTTTGCAA
>JAAFHY010000010.1 GCA_013298505.1 Cytophagales bacterium | reverse complement strand
GCAAGCCTTTTTCTTTAGAGATGGTGCGGTAAACTGCACCTTGTTCTTGCTCTTTTACCACCTGATAGTAAATAATGGCGAAGATCGCTGCCCCCTTGCTTTCGATAGTGGCCTTGCGATCCCACGAAATCAAATTCTGAATCACTTCCTGATGATCGGGCAAATCGTTGGGTGAAAGTTTAAACAACACATTGGCATCGGTTTGGTATGCCAACTTCTGCGGCAACTGCAAATCGTATTTGATGCGCTTAAAATCCTCGTAACTAACTTGAGGGTATTGTGCAATCAATTCCATAAAACGTTTGCTCCTATTGTTATCGTGCGTTTCATAACCCATTGACAAATTATTAAAGCCACTTGCGTTAATGTTATCCTTGGCTGAGGTTGCATTAAACGGAGAATGATTACTGTTGAAAACATATCCGGCAGACGGGTTTACCAATTGAGGTAATTGATCTATCCGATAAAAGTCGCTCCATAATGTTTGACTGGTATTACCTGGCAATGTCGAATTCCAATTATAACCCGATTTGCGCACCGGGATTTTTCCGTTACTCAAATAATAAATAGTATCATACTTATCGGCATATACAATGTTGTAACCCGAGATGGCACCCATTGAAACCGCCTGTTTGAACTCTGTAAAATTTCTTGCTTTATTCATCCGATACCATTGTTCGAGTGCACGAATTTCCATAAGTGCGCCTGTTCGGATTGCAAAGGCACCTCTTTTAGTAACCAATGTGGGGCCAAATTTACTATTCCATATTTTTCTCTTTACCGTAATGGGAATACCCCAGAGTTTTACTTTCAATTTCACTCGCGAAGATTCCAGCTCTTGCCACGCACCATCTAGTTTATATTGATTTTCGTTTGAAGGGTTTAGCTCTAATTGATAAACATCTAATTTATCGGGGTAATTGACAGTATGAGCCCATCCTAAATTCTCATTGCACCCATGCAAAATACTAGGTGCACCCGGAAACAACGCACCTAAAATATTCCAACCTTCTTCGCTCGTCAAGTGTGCCTCATACCAAGCCACGGGGCCTTCTAGTGGTTGATGAGAATTGATAGCGAGGTACACATTTCCGTCTGTGGTCTTTTTAGAATTGAAGGCATACCCGTTTGATCCGGCAGAAGAAAGACTAGAGACCAACGGCACAGTGCCTCCAGTAATCTCTCGCAATGCTTTATCGGCACCACTCGCAATGGCCAATTGCAGCACCGAATAGGTAAGCATGTCCTTCGGTGTAACCGGAAAAAGATTCTTCACCAACACTTCGTGTGGATGTGCATTCGCATAGGCATTGATGCCAGCAGCATAACTTTCTAAAATCAATTTATAATCAGGGGCAATGTCTTTGTCGTAGCGTTCGTCTACAATCTTGCGGCATTGCAGAAACTGCACTACAAAATCAACGGTGGCTCCCGATTTACCAGAATAAACTCCAAGCATGGCTTTGCTAGCTAAAAATCCTTGCTGAATGGTTTTAAAATCATCTTCGGCATTCGCCCATGCCAATCCGTAGGCTACACCGGCATCTGTTTTAGAATAGATGTGGGGCACCCCCCATTTGTCACGAACGATGTCAATCGAGCGAGGGTCTGGCAACTGTGCATGCAGCGACATAGTACCCAAAAAAGCAACTATGATGAATCTCTTCATTCGGCATTTTTTTTAATGGTAAGCAATGTTACTTCTAACCCAGTAAAAGCAAAATAGCAAATCAAAAAGAAAGTTGCATTGCTATTTGCCATGGATGGATCTAATCTCATAATTACAAAAACATAAATGCCGCCCAGGATTATTTTTAAAACCAACGTAAGCAAATAGTTTCTTACAAAATCGATTGGGTGTTTAGATTTGCTATGCGCAAGAAAAAAATAAACTAGAGTGGTAGTTAAGAAAAGTACCGCAAGGGTCGCTATCGCATAGCTGGGCAAATCAATCCATCCATTACCAGCCATCAATTGAGTGGAAACATATATACTGATGGTAAACACAACCATCAAAATCAAAAACCGGAACGAGCTACTCATTCAGCGATCGATAAAGTTTATACATCATAGCTGCGAATGCCAGAAGGACTAAGCTCAACAAGCATACGGGAAATGTAAATTGAAAATAAGCGTCTAGCTTCCATCCAATCCATCCGGCAACGGCAAGGGTTGCCATTAACTGTATACCAAGGCTACTGTATTTTAGAAATTTATTGTCGGGCTGCTCGGGCATAGTTGATAGTCAAAAAAAAAACCGCAGGCTCTACGCCTACGGTCTGTACTTATTTGTTCTCATTCAGTTAATTCAATCGAGCCTCTTGTGCGTGTGGACGAACACCGTTTTCGCCTAGCTTAATATCTTTTATGGCTGCGCCCATCTTACAACTTCCGTTGAAAACTGCACCTGATTCGACTACTAATTTTCCAGTGGTGATGTCGCCATTTATAACCGCGGTAGATTTAAGTACCAACATCTCAGAAATATCAACTTTACCTCTCACCTCTCCTTCAACGTCCGCATTTTGGGCAATTATATTTCCTTCTACATGGCTTGAGTTGCCAAGGGCAATTTTCGATTTCGACTTGATGTTTCCAATGATCTTGCCTTCAATACGAATGTTTCCATACGTTTCGATATTACCTTCTAAGACTGTGCCTTTTCCAATAACATTACTTGAATTACTAATTTCATCGGCTGCTCTCTTTTGTTCTTTTGATGTTAACATGGCGTGTTATTTTTAAAAGGTTACAAATTCTTCTGGGTTTAACGAGTTGCCATTGTGCCACAATTCAAAATGAAGGTGCGGCCCGTCTGTCATCTCTCCACTATTGCCAACAATAGATATGATGTCTCCAGCGTTTACAAAATTACCAACTTTTTTTAATAATCCGGCATTATGCTTATAGACCGACAAAAGGTTGCCTCTGTGCTGTACAGCAATAACATATCCTGCGTCTTGTGTCCACGATGCTACAATCACAGTTCCATCGGCAACGCTCTTTACAGGCTCATTGGTTTTGGCAACTATATCAACACCGAAGTGCGCCTTCTTGGCATCGTACTTATCGCTAATAAAGCCATTGATGGGCGTAAAGAAAAAGATGCCTTGTAAATCGCGGTACTTGCGATCGTTGACAGAGACCAAGTCAAATTCAGTTTGCTCAAACTCTTTTCTGAATTGAGAATCGGAAGCCACTAATTTCAAACTTCCAGTTGGCTTCACCGTTTCGCTTTTTACGTTTAATATTTTTGCCGGATCGACAAACCCCGAAGCAGTATCTCCCCTCAAAATCCGTTGCAGGTTTTGTATAAACTGATCTTTGTGGTCTACTTCTACCGAAAGTGAATCTACCTTTACTGCCAATGCATACAGTTTTTTGTTCTGCTCGGTTTGTTCATACTTCGGATCAAACCATTTGGCCAATAACGTTTTTGATAAAAAAAGACTTCCAACAAAAATTAATAAGAACACCGAAGCGGCCACTACGAGTAATTTCGCATAGGTAAAACCAATAGAAGTTTTCTCGGCCAGATTTTCTTCGTTACGGATTACCAACTGGTATTTATTGGTAAGTCGCTCTGATATGGTTTTTTTTGATTTCAGGGCAATGCTATTTGAAGGTCAAAGGTAGGCATTCTTGTTTAATCTCAACTATTGAGCTACCCACTTACGAATACAGATTTTGGTCGGAAGGCTAACTTTTCAGCTAGCTTATTTATTGATGGTTGTTATTTACATTTACAATACCATACTAGTGTTTCCGTTATAAACCGATAATGATTTTTCACTTCTACCATCGCCTTTCAGGGGGTATTTTAATTCGTAAGTGGCCAAAACTACTACTGGTTATTGTTTTATTGAACGGCTGCTCGATCGAGCAAAACAACATTACCAGCAATGTATTTCACAATGTAACCGCACACTACAACGGTTATTATTACGCCCGAGAAAAAGCACTGGAAGTAGACGGACTTATCGCAAAATCGCTTGACGATGATCCCACCGAGGTGCTACGTTTATTTGCAGGGTTAGATACCACCAAGGCAAAGGGCTATGTAAAAGATACGGATGAAATCATCAAGATGGCGTCCATATCCATACAGCGGCATCCGAATAGTAAATGGGTAGATGATAATTATATTATGGTTGGTTTGGCTCGGCTTTATGCGTGCGATTTTCAAAATGCGATTCTCACATTCAAATTTGTGAACACAAAAAGTAAATCGCCCGAAACAAGGCATACGGCTCTCCTTCATTTATTAAGAACATTTACGGAACAAGGCGATTACGAAAGAGCCGATGAGGTTTTTCGGTTTTTAGAAAAGGAGAAACTCACAAAACTAAATGCCAAAAAACTATACCTCGAAAAAGCGTACCTCTACCAATTGCGCAACGACTATAACAACATGGTTCAGAATTTATCGCTTGTAGATTCTTTGTTAACCCGAAAAGATCGGAAAGGACGAATTTATTTTATCATTGGCCAAGTCTATCAGAAACTTGGTTTCAACTCTGAAGCTTACAACTTTTATCGTAAGTGTTTAACTACTAATCCAGAGTATGAAATTGATTTTTATGCTCGCCTCAACATGGCACAGGTAGCAAATGTTGGCGACAAACGAGATTCTAAGTTAGTGCGCAAGCAATTTCAAAAACTGCTGGCCGACACTAAGAATCTAGAATTTAAAGATAAAATTTATTTTGAATGGGGCGAATTTGAACGGAAGCTAGGCCAATTGAACGATGCGATTACCAAGTATAAATTAGCCGCTCATGCCGGAAAGAGCAAGCGAATACAAGGGCAAGCGTATTTGCGCGTGGGGCAACTAAGTTTTGATTCATTAAAAAAATACAGCCAGGCAAAATTGTATTACGATAGTGCTGTTGCCAGTTTACCCAAAGAATTTGAAAACTTTGCGGCCATTAAAAAGCGCCAAGAAGTACTCGGGCAGTTTGTTACCTACACCGAAACCATTACACTTAACGATAGCCTCCTACATCTCGCCTCGTTAGATTCTGCAATCTTGCGAAAGCAGCTTGACTCTACTTTTTCTGTGCGCGATAAAAAATTGGCAAGCCTTAAAAAGAAAAAGAAACGAAACGATACTAATACCAACTCGAGCACTCAGCAAAATTCACTTTTCGGCAATAATCAATCTACCACTACAAGCGATTGGTATTTTGGCAATAGCGCATTGGTAGCATCTGGCCAAACGGAATTTCAGCGCATTTGGGGCTCTATAGCACTTGAAGACAATTGGAGGCGCTCGGGCAAGTCTTCTGTGCTAAACGAGCGAGTCGCAACCAACCTTAAACCTGCCGAAGTAGTGAATAACGATGCGGTAGTAACAGAAAAAACAACCGAATTGAAAAGAGACGAAGCAGGCGAATTAATGAGGCAACTACCTCGCACTGAAAAACAAAAAGCAGAAGCACTTTCAAAGATTGAAAATGCTTATTTCAAGTTGGGCGATTTATACTACCTCACATTGAACGAAAGAAAAAATGCAGCCGAATCGTACGAGACTATGTTAAAGCGATTTCCCAAATCGCAGCTGGAGCCAGAAACCCTGTATAAACTTTATTTAATCTACCTTGATGCAGATAGCGGTAAAGCAGCATTCTATGCCGACTTACTTAAAAAAAATCACCCCAGCTCTACATTTGCTAAAATTCTGGTCAACCCCAATTATTTGAAAGAAACAAGCGTGGCCGCTGAGAAACAAAAACTCATTTACAAAGAAGCGTATGCCTTGTATCAAAAAAATAATTTGCGGGCAGCACAAGAAAAACTTGACCAAGCCGCGCAAGTTGGAGAAACCAACTTTACTCCGCAGTTAGAATTATTGAAAGTATTGCTGGCTGGCAAAACCGAAGACGTAACTCGCTATCAATTTGAATTAGAGAGTTTCATAAAAAAATATCCAACTGAGCCTACCAAGCAATATGCCGAGGAGTTACTCGCTTCTTCAAAATCATTACTGGCGAAACTTGAAAAAGCGAAAGGCATTCAATACAGCACAATCACAACAGGTGTTCACTATTTTGTAACCGTTTACAATAGCAAAGAGAAAATCACCAACCCCGTAGCCGATGCGCTCGACAAATTCAATGCGAGTCAATGGAAAAACCTAAAACTTACTACCAGCAACTTGGCACTGAATGAGGAACAAATATTGACCATGACCGTTGAGTTTGCCGATCGAGAAGCGGCCCTAAGTTATTTCGACAAATTTCTCGCCCAAGTATCTACGGCAAAGCCTTTTTCCAATTATAAATTCTATAATTTTGTAATAACCAAAGATAATTTCCAAACTCTTTACCGAACCAAAGCACTGGATGAGTACCTCACCTTCTTCGACCGAAACTATCAAAAGCAAAATCAATAAACTACTTCGGGTAAAAAAAACCTGGATTCCCAAAACCATAAAGTATATATGGATTTTATTTCTGTGCGTGGTGTTGGGCTTACCGCTTTACATTTTAAGTGTAAAGCACGATTTGTTTGGGTTGTTTGGCGGCATGCCTAGTTTGGCTGAAATCGAAAATCCAGATAACGATGTGTCGTCTGAAATTTTGTCTGCCGATGGCGTTTCGTTGGGAAGATACTTTCGCTACAATCGCAGTCAAGTTCACTATGACGAATTATCCGATGACTTGGTAAACACGTTATTGATTTCGGAAGATCATCGGTTTTACGATCACTCGGGACTAGACCTTCCCGCATTTGGCAGGGTGCTAAAAGGATTAATTACATTTTCACCTGCGGGCGGAGGCAGTACCATTACACAACAGCTCGCAAAAAATTTATATACCCTTAATCCCGATAAAGGGTTGGATGGACTACTTGCTAAATTAGGTAAATACCCACGCAGGCTAATTCAAAAAACTAAAGAGTGGATTATAGCCATTAACCTAGAAGAGAATTTTACGAAAAAAGAAATCATCGCCATGTATTTAAACACGGCCACTTTTAGCAGCAACACGTTTGGGATAAAAGTAGCCGCTGAAACTTACTTTAATAAAAGACAAGATAGTCTCAACATTCAAGAATCGGCCGTGCTGGTAGGAATGCTGCAAGCAGCGACATTTTTCGATCCTAAGCGCAATCCCGAAAACTCGCTGCGCAAACGCAATGAAGTTTTGTACAAGATTTACAAGCAAGGATATAAAATAAAAACGCGTGCTCAATTTGATTCGATAAAAGCTTTACCTATTGAATTAGAGTATAGCGTACAAAATCAAAACGAAGGCTTGGCCACTTACTTCCGAACTGTGTTGAGCAATTACCTACTCAAGTATTGCAACGATAAGGGCATTGATCTTTACAACTCGGGTTTAAAAATTTACACCACCATCGACAGCCGCCTTCAAAAATATGCTGAAGAAGCAGTGGATGAGAAGATGAAAGAGCTACAAGATAAATTTTATGGCGAGTGGAAAAGGCGCAACCGCAATCCGTGGGTGGATGAAGATGGGTATGAAATAAAAGATTTTTTACAAAAGCGCATCAAGCAAACTGAAGCGTATAAAATTTATGCCGAAAAATATGGGGAGAATTCTGACTCTCTTAAAATCATGTTGAAGCAAAAAAAACCGATGACGATTTTTACTTGGAACGGAGAGCGAGACACCACCTTTAGTAGTTTTGATTCGCTCAGGTATTACAAACAATTCTTACAAACCGGATTGATGTCGATGGATCCGAACACGGGTCACATCAAAGCATGGGTGGGTGGTTTCAATCATAAGTATTTTAAGTTCGATCACGTAAAGCAAGGCAAGCGGCAACCTGGCTCTACCTTCAAAGCATTTGTCTACGGCCTTGCTATGGAAAACAATTATTCACCCTGCGATAATCTGAAAGACATTTCGCCTCAGTTTTCGATACCCGGCCAGCCGCCTTGGTATCCAGCAAATTCTTCTGGGCCACCAAAAGGTTCAGGGAAGTTAATGACGTTGCGCCAAGCAATGGCTCAGTCTATCAATTCGATAACTGCGCAGTTGATGCAAACACTGGGCGAAGAAAATGTGGTAGAGTTTGCTCATCGCATGGGTATTGAAAGTGAACTTGATGCAGTGCCTTCCTTATGCCTAGGTACGAGCGATGTATCGCTCTTTGAACTGGTGGGCGCCTACAGCACTTTTGTGAATGGAGGAATTAGCACGCAACCATTTTTTATTTCGCGCATCGAAGATAAAAACGGAAATGTGATTGAAAATTTTGTGCCCAAAACAAAACAAGCACTAAATGAGCAAACTGCTTTTAGAATGATTTATATGCTGAAGGGTGGAGTTGAAGAACAAGGCGGAACATCGGTTGGATTAAATCACGAATTAAAAATTGATAACGAGATTGGTGGAAAAACCGGTACTACCAACGATGCTTCAGATGGTTGGTACATGGGTGTTACGCACAACTTGGTTACTGGAGTGTGGGTAGGTGGCGATGAGCGAGCCGTGCATTTTCCTTCATGGGATTTTGGACAGGGTGGAAAAACAGCGAGACCCATTTGGGAGAAATTCATGCTGAAGACCTATGCCGACCCAAAAGCAGGAGTGAGTAAAGGATATTTTAAAAGACCCGCGAGTGGCGTTGATGTTTCATTCGACTGCGGAAAATTTACCGTGATTTCTGATTCGGTAAAAGTAAAAGATGAAGAAGAGTGGGATATAAAGAATTAAAAGTTCAAAGTTCAAAATTCAATTTTATGATTGCACGATGGCTAATTTTGAATATTGATTTTTGAATATTGAATCATCCATGCTAAAAGATCAAGTTGCCTCTCTTCCTGATTCGCCCGGTGTTTATCGCTATTACAATAAAGAGGGTGTATTGATTTATGTCGGCAAAGCAAAAAGTTTAAAAAAACGTGTATCCAGTTATTTTACCAAGCAATCGCAATACAATCGCAAAACCGAAAAATTAGTTTCAGAAATTGTTAATCTTGAATACACGCTTGCCAATACCGAGTTTGATGCCCTCTTGCTAGAGAATAATCTCATCAAGCAAAACCAGCCTAAGTACAACATCTTATTAAAAGACGATAAAACATTTCCTTATCTCTGCATTTTAAAAGAGCGCTTTCCGCGAATCATTTCTACACGCAAATACTTACCCAAGCAAGGCGAGTATTTTGGACCTTACTCTAGCGTGGGTGCCATGAACAGTATTTTAGAATTAGTAAGGCAGCTTTATTCGATCCGCACCTGTTCACTTCAACTTTCAAAAGAGAATATTGAAGAAAAAAAATTTAAAGTCTGCTTAGAATTTCACATCGGCAATTGCAAAGGCCCTTGCGAAGGACTACAAGAAGAAAATGCATACAATGAAGAAATAGCCCAGGCTCGCTTCATATTGAAAGGAAACTTAAGCATCGTTGAAGATTACTTTCTAGCCCGCATGCGCGAAGCAGCAGAAAAATTAGAATTTGAGAAGGCAGGTTTTTATAAATTTAAATTAGAAAAATTAGAAAATTTTCAGACGAAATCGCTCGTAGTAAATCGAAAGCTTACTGACATTGATGTGGTAACGATTGCCAGCAGCGAGACAGATGCATTTATCAATTACTTACAAATTAAAGAAGGAGCCATCATCTTTTCTAAAAATCTGGAGATCAAAAAGAAATTAGATGAACCCGATGAAGAACTGTTGAGCATGGCCGTGCAAGAATTGCGAAGCGAGCACCAAAGCAATAATCCAGAGGTATTTACCAACAAAGAGCTAGCAGTTAAGTCAGATGATTTTGAAAATATAGTTCCGCAAATAGGTGACAAGAAAAAATTGGTAGACCTATCGCTAAAAAACGCACTGTACTTAAAGCGCGAGCGAGAGATCAACAAAGAAGATAGAAAGACGAAGAAAAACGAAGTGCTTCACATCATGCAAGAACACTTGCGTTTAATTCAATACCCAAAAATCATTGAGTGTTTCGATAACTCTAATTTTCAAGGCACCAACCCGGTGGCGGCCATGGTTCGCTTTGTAGATGGCAAGCCCGATAAAAAAGGCTATCGCCACTTCAATATTAAAACAGTGGTGGGGCCAGATGATTTTGCCTCGATGAAAGAAATTGTGGGCAGGCGATATAAACGCATTATGGAAGAAGAAGGCGAATACCCCCAACTAATTATTGTCGATGGCGGCAAAGGCCAGCTTAGCAGCGCCTGCGAAGCGTTGCAAGAATTGGGGCTGTATGGAAAAATACCAATAGTGGGCATTGCCAAACGTCTCGAAGAAATTTACTATCCAGACGATTCAGTGCCATTACTCATTAGTAAAAAATCACCAGCACTTTTATTGATTCAACGAATTCGCGATGAAGCCCACCGTTTTGGCATTACTTTTCACCGGTTAAAAAGAAGTAACTCCACGTTTGTTACCGAACTTGAAAGTATTGATGGTATCGGAAAAAAAACAGCCGATAAATTACTGGCTCACTTTAAATCATTCAAAAAAATAAAGGAAGCAAGCTTAGAAGATCTAAAACAAGTTGTGGGCGAGGTCGCTGCTCAAAAAATTATCGAGCATGCGAATGAATCACCAAGATGAAAATTATCTATTAACCAATAACGAAACCTTTGCTCCAATTAATCGAATGGCCTCCTTCAATTTAGTGTGCGACAATCCCGCATTGTCCATTTGAAACGATACACGCGCTAAGCCACCTAACGCATGACTATGTCGAATAATTTTTTCCGCAACCTCTTCGGCACTGCCCACTAAGAAAGCCCCAAGTGGACCGCGCTGTGCTTCGAAGCCAGCTTTGGTTACCGGTGGCCATCCTCTCTCTTTCCCAATTCGTGTAAACATTTCGGCATAGCCCGGGTAATAATCGGCAACCGCTTGCTCGGTAGTGTCTGCTACATAACCCAACGAGTGTAGACCAACTTTTAATTTCTCAGGCGCATGGCCAGCTTCTTTTCCTGCTTGTCTATACAAATCTACCAATGGGCGAAAGCGATGTGTATCGCCACCAATAATGGCAACCATCAGCGGTAGTCCCAACATGCCAGCGCGCACAAATGATTCAGGTGTGCCGCCAACACCCAGCCAAATGGGAAACGGCTTTTGTACAGGCCTAGGGTAAACCGATTGGTTCTTCAACGCAGCCCTAAACTTGCCCGACCAATTCACTACCTCATTTTCCCTGATCGTTAACAAAAGTTCTAGTTTCTCTGCAAACAACTCATCGTAATCGTGGAGGTTTAAACCAAACAAAGGAAATGATTCGATGAAAGACCCACGCCCCACCACCATTTCTGCGCGGCCTTGCGATACTAAATCGAGTGTAGCAAAATTTTGAAAAACACGTACCGGATCAGCCGCACTTAGCACCGTAACCGCACTCGTTAAGCGAATGCGTTTAGTCTTTGCTGCCGCAGCAGCTAAAAGAACCGAAGGTGCAGAGTCCAAAAACTCTTTGCGATGATGTTCGCCAATACCAAACACATCAAGCCCTACTTGATCTGCGATTTCAATGCGCTCAAGCAGTTCACTAATCGCTTGCACGCTGCTCGACTTTACCGAGCCATCGCTTGCCATATTGCTGGCAAAACTATCTATTCCTATTTCCATCAAATTATTTATTGCTAGTTACACAAAAGTGAGGCTTTTGGTTCAATAAAATTTGATTGAACCCTTCAAATCAATGTCGTCTCCTTAAGCTCCACCAACCTCCTCTCCTGTGGACAGGATTGAAGTGAGGTCATCAAAAAAAGACTTAAGGAAACGACATTACCCTTCAAATCAAGATTTATTTGTTGTTGGAATTCGATGTAGTAGGGAAAAGATTCTTAAGAAAATGAATAGTGGGAAAACAGGTTCGCCTTGTACGAATGAAATTAGTTCGCTTCATTCGCTAGTTGCGCAATGTCTCTCACCATCTGTTCCATCTCCAACTGAAGCGTGCCATTATAAATTCCCCGTATTCGTTTAGACTTGTCTACTAACAGCACATGCTCGGTATGCAAAAATTCTGTACTGTCTTTGGTGAATCCTAAATCCTCTTCGGCAAAATATGATTGGCGAGCAAGCGTGTAAATTTCTGATTTTTTTCCTGTAAGCAAATGCCAGTTCGGTGAAGTAATTTCATTATTATCAGCATATTTTTTCAATCGACTTACATCATCAATCCACGGTGTCACGCTGTAGGAAAGAATGATAACATCTGGATTGCTCTCAAATTTCTCTTGCACCAATTTCATGTGGTTGGTCATAATGGGGCAAATGCTTCCGCAACTGGTGAAAATAAAATTGGCTACGTGTATTTTTCCTTCGATGTTCTTTTCTGTTACTGATTTTCCATTTTGGTCAGAAAAAGAAAATGAACCAATGGTGTGAGTGACTTTCTGCTCTGCCGCTGCTTTAGTGTGGATGAATTCGGGTGTAAACTCAGGCGTGTTGTAATACGGCAGACCTGTTTCCTTTTTATCAGCGCATGAGCTAAAAAGTAAAAGGGAAAATAGAACGCTACTTATTGAAAACGCTATCCGATACATTGATACAATTTTTGGTGCCCAACAATCCATACCGCCTTCCATCTTGAATAACATAGTTTGCTTTTATTTTTCCATTGTCGTACCACCACCGCTGGCGTCCTTGTTCGTGGCCTTTGCTGTACGTCATTTCTTTAATGAGCAATCCATCCTTGTTCCATTCTTTGCAAACTCCATCGTACTCATCTTCTTTAAAGAGATAGTGAAGCTGAGGAAGTCCATTTTCCCACCACGCTAAATATTCGCCTGTTTTTTGGCCGTTGCTAAATGTCCTTTTCTCTTTTATTTGCGTTGCGCTGTAGAATTTCTTCCATTCGCCATCTTCCCTACCATTTTTATAACTGGCTACTTCAGCTGTATCTTTTCCATTGTCAAACAATGAGAAGACTGTTCCCGTAAAGGGCTCCTGATTTCGCATCAACAATCCGATTTGCATCGCCAATGTCGAATCACTCTTTGCAACGTTTAGTAATTTAATGGAATGCGTAGGCGGATGACACGCCCACGCAAACACTAAAAATAATATCGCTAGCTTATCTAGAAACAGTACCCGCAGTGCCATAGAATCCACTTCCATTTATGTAGGGGTCAGTTGCGTTGATGTGATAATGATAAATGCCACTCGGGTAATCGGCCGTTGCACTCGTATGCCCGTGGTATGCATCTAGCATTGCGTTTGTTACCGCTGCACCGTTTTCTTCGGGGCCGTATACGGGAAATCCATCCAACAAAAATCCGAGCAAAGCAGATTTTGAAGCCTTAACGTTTGTTAAATACAACGGCTCGACATGGTAGTGGTAGTCTCCTCCTTGCGCAGGGTGCCCCCAATACTGGTCGAAGCTCACCACCTCGCCCGAGAGCGGTTGACTAGGCCCCGCATACTGATTGAAAAAAGGTACACCGTTTAGCGAAACACCAATTGGGCCGAGCGGTGTGGCCGCATGTGCGTTATCAACTTTAGGATTTGCCGGAATTTTAAATGTATAGTTAAGCGAGCTAATGCTGTTGGGATTTTTCCTGAACGTACTTCCACCGAAGGTAGTGCCTGTAAAATTTTCATAAAGACTATTGCTGGTGGCGTAGTACGCACTCTTATGGTCTGGCGCACCCGTAGTTTTAATGGTGATAAACGTACCGTCTGAGGTAATGCTACTCGCGCCATAAATTTTCTTATACACATCGGCCACATTGGCTGAAGTAACCGGTGTCACATCGTTGCTCTTGCAAGCCGCTAGCAAAAGAATGAATAGGTACACATTGAACATCGCTGCAATTTTTAAGATTTTCATAGAATAATAGTTTTCGTCATACCATTGATACGACCCTTTTAAAAAAATCCTTCGGGTGGTTAGTTAAATTTTTTTGGCGGCCTGCTCGCATCCATTGCACAGACCCGCGAAGCTCGCACCGGGCTATCCGCTATACTCCTCCCCCGCTTTGCTTCGCCAGCGGGGTGCCGGGTGCCGCTCCTATCCCTGGCAGAGGTCCAGATTAAATCATATCTATCGGAGTTACTAAAAACCGAATAAGTTTTGCTCAGACGAGTTGCGTATGTTGCATTAAATCTTACTCAACCTAAAATACTTGAATCAAGTTGACAAATTTCGAATTAAGCCTTTCAGTTTATACAAGTAACATCAATTCGATTGTTTCAATATTCAACGACAGCGAACAAATTAGAAAGCAAAAAACCATCGAATTTGAGGATAGACTCAAAGTAAAAAACTGGACTCAAGAAGAATTTGAACAGTACAGCCACTATAAATTTCACTTTGATTGGCTGTTAATGCAGTCGTTGTTTGTTTCCGGGTTTTCGTACTTTGAAAGTTTTATGAGAAGTGTTGCAGACTCGATTGAAAAGGCTAGCAATGACAGAATAAAACTTAAGGACATAAAGGGAAGTGGATACCTTGATACCTATAGGAAGTATATCTATTTAATCGGAGAAATAGAAAGTGCTAGCTCAGACCGGCAAGAATGGAAAGCAATTGTTGGATTCAAAGAAATTCGAAATGTATTAACCCACGAAAGAGGAAGGGTGAATCGAAAGATAAATAAAGTAGAAGAACATGATATTTATTGTGGACCGAGCAAGGCATTAATAAGAATAAAAAACATTAAATTTCTTGAGGATTTTACTGAAATATCCACCAATTATATGAAGCTAATTGCTATCGAAATTAAGAAAAAAAATTACAGTAGTTAACAGCCTTCTTAAAAAATCACGCATCCTAATGCCTCCGCCCCTCCCTTTCCGCCCCAAAAAAATCAGCAAGCTCCCCCGTTAGTGTATTAAAATATTCAAGCTGCTCGGGCTTGCATAGCTTTTTGATTTCCATAAAGTGGTTGTAATGCACCCGTTCTATTTTCACTTGCAACGCACCGAGTTGATTGGTCAGTGAATCTTTTCTAGCACTGTTTTCTTCTTTTAACGCGCTGTAAAGAACGCTTTTGGTTTCTTGTATTTCATCTCGCAACGATTTGATGGATGCCTGGTGCTGCTGGATTAGCTCTTCATAGTGTTTCACTTGCTTTGAGTCAAAATGCAGCAGCTCAATTATTTTTTTCTTGGGGCCTTCTTTGCCAAAAGATGCACCTCCATCAGGTGGGAGTGGCGGTTTTCTTAAAAACAAAAATGCAATGATGCCAAGGTTCATCACCAACAAGCCAATGACTGCAATGGTCAATAATTTTAATTTAGTCATTGTACAAATCGTTTGAGTTAGACAATTCCAATGAGCTAATGACTTGCTCTATGTCTTTTTCATTTTGCTTGCCAAACGGCTTAAAGAGAATAGAAGCATTGAGCATGATTACAACCACGGAGCAGGCAATGAAAGCCAACTTCCACGAAGTAGGTGCAGCTACTCTTTCAGGCGATTCAATCCGCGCCAAGATGCGCGTGAGCAAGAAAGGAGGCGCATCCACCTTTTGAATCTTCTTCAACAACTCCAATTTTTTATCGATGTCCATGGCTTAGTGTTTAATACGATAGATCGGTCAAAATCCTTCTCTGTCTTTTAATTTTTTTTCGATTGTCTGTTTTGCACGTTGAAGCAGCGACTCAACGGCCTTTATAGTAAGATCCATTATCTCTGCCACTTCCTTCTGTGGCCGATCTTCAATCTTAGTTAAGATAATGGCTGTTTGTTGTTTCTCGGGTAACGATTGAATGATGCGTACTAATTCTTCCAACTCTTCCTTATCCTCCAACGAAATACCGGGATGGGCTACATCATGTATTGGCTCATTTGAATCGGGATGGAAAAGAGAAGTAATGAAGCCAAATCGCTTCTTGGTCTTCTTTGCCTTCAAAAAATCAAGCGATTGATTAATGGCAATGCGATAAACCCAGGTCTTAAGAGAAGCCGTATCGGAATTATATTGATTTAGATTGTGGTAAAGCTTCACAAAAACTTCTTGAGCAACGTCTTGCGCATCTTCTCTGTTCAACACATAATGCAGGCATACATTGAAGACCAAGTTCTTGTACTCGTGGTAGATGGATTCGAATGAAGATTTGCTCACCTCAAAACTATAAATGACCTGCTAAGGTGCGAATCTAAGATTATTTAGCAGTAATTTCTTTGACTCATTCCATAAATGAATATGTATTCACTTATATCAATGTACGCTTCGCTAATTACCAAAATGTGGTACTTTTGTAAAAAGCTTAAAATCATGGGAAGAAATACCTCCATCTCACTAGGTGACCATTTTGAAAATTTTGTGGACGACAAAGTATCTACCGGCAGGTTTAAAAATGCCAGTGAAGTAATACGAGCCGGGCTTCGTTTGTTGGAAGATGAAGATGCTAAAGTGGTCGCGCTTCGAAAAGCCATACATGAGGGGTTCGAAAGCGGAATGGTAAAAAATTTTAATTCCAATAAGCACCTGAAAAAGTTGAAATCTGCAAAGAGAAAAAATGGCTAAGTATTCTCTTTCCAATAAAGCCGTAGAAGACCTTTCTAAAATTTGGGAGTATACGTACGAAGCTTGGTCTGAACGGCAGGCAGAAAAGTATTACTACATGCTTTTAGACGCTTGCCAAGATTTAGCGGACGGCAATCTTTCCGGAAAGCTGTATTACGAAATTGGCTCTGATATTTTGGGATGTAAAGCCGGGAGGCACATCATATTTTACAGGAAAGCAAAGAAGGCGGGAATTGAAGTGGCGAGAATTCTGCATGAACGAATGGATTTGAAAGGCCGAATCCAAGAGTAAGGGCGCCTCGTCAATCTTGAATCACGAATTTTAAATTATCGTCATGGACTTCATCAAAACCTACTTCACAGCCGAGAAAAACGAAAGTTTACTTTTCATATTGATGGGCGTAGCTGCTATTGCGTTCTCAGCTTATGCGCTGTTAAAATGGAGCGAGCCGTACTATAAAGGCTTGGCCATTCCGCTCATCCTTATCGGCATTATTCAAATTATAGTTGGTGGTAGCGTGTACTTCCGCACTGACAAACAAACTGCCGACCTCGAAAAACTTTATCAGATCAGCACCAGCAATTTTAAAACGCAAGAAACTCCACGAATGGACACTGTGATGAAGAATTTCAGTCTGTACAAAAAAATCGAAATCGCGTTTGTGCTCATTGGCATTTTGCTGATTGTGTTCGCGCCTTCGCGCGAGTTCTGGCTGGGCGTGGGTGTAGGCATGCTATTGCAAGGTGCCGTCATGCTCACGCTCGACATCTTTGCCGAAAAGAGGGGCACTGTTTATATTGAAGTGATTCGGAAATTGTAAGGGTAAAAAGTACGCTAGCCTTGCTTATTGCAGAAGAACACCGGCAAAGGCAGTGCGAGAAGCATGCAGGACATGCTTTCATGTCCTGCCATCCTCTACTTATTTCATTTTGTTAAACATGTACCGCGCTATTTTCCATTTCCCGTCAATTTTTTGAAGAACAAAAAGCTCTCTGTTTTCTTCTGCCACCGTTTGTCCATTGGCGTGAATCAACGTTGTACCTTTTGAAGTGGTTCGCGCAAAAGCTAAATCTCCATTAACCACTATTTCGTCAATGGAAAATTCAATATTTAATTGAATCTGCGAAAACACAAATTCATAAGACGACTTTATTTGCGCTTGCCCAATTGCGGAAGGCGCACCAGAAGGCATGAATACTCCATCGTTGGAATAAAGTGGTAATACTTTATTTACGTCTGATGTGTTTAGCGCATCACGATAGGAGAAGAGAAGTTTTTCGATGGCTGTTTTTTCGGTTGTCTGTTCCATATTGTTTTGAGTTGAATTGTTTGATTGATTTTTTGTTTCGTTTTGGCATCCTATTAGTGACAATAGCAGTATTGCCGTGGTTACTAATGTTTTCATAATTGTTTCTTTTAAGCGTTTACTTATTTCGTTTTACATTCGTTAAGCGTTACAGCTTTTCCAAGTGTACCAAATTCGTGCAGGTCGCCAAAGACTTCAATTCCGCATCATAAGTTTTGAAAAAATCTTTCAAGCTGTTAAAATAGATGGCAGGGATTACCACATCCGCTTCTTGAATCGCAGCAACTATTTCTTTGGCTACGGCAAGGTTGCCAAGTTTGTTTGCAAGCGCTTTTACCTTGTCAAATTCTTGTGATGCGAGAATCACAGCATGATTTCCGTTAATAAGATTGGATGCAATCGCTTCACCAATTTTACCAAGCCCAATAATAGCTACTTTTGTTTTTGAATTTTTTGTTTTCATAACCTTTACGTTTTTGTTTTGTGTCGAATTGACAATACAAAGGTTGAATGAATGAGGCGCTTAGGCCTATAAACTACCTTAGGAAATAGTCTTAATGTAGTTTAAGGGTTGGTTCATTTAGTCAATCGTTCGTTCCGGATTTTGCTGAGAAATTCTGGTGTAATACCTAAGTAAGATGCGATTTGCGTATTGGGCAAGCGGTTGGTCAAATTTGGATATTGACTTAGAAATTGTTCGTACCGTTCGTGGGCCGTAGAGCTATACGTCTGCAAAAGCCGGTTTTGAAGTTCAGTGTATTTGTCTTCAATAATCACACGAAAGGTTCGATTGAATTTTGGGTGATTCGTATACAAGTACCAGAGGTCGCCTTTCGAAATTTGCAGAATGGTAGAAGCCTCCACCGCTTCAATGAATAATTTTGAAGGTAGCTCTTTGTGCAAACTGGCAATGTCGGCTACCCAGTCGTCCTCGGCCGCAAATACCAGGTTATACTCGGTGCCCGATTTGTCAACACCATACATTTTAAAGCAACCTGCTACCACGTAGGTAAAATGCTTACAAACGTCACCTTCTTGCAGCAGGTATTGCTTTCGCTTTACTCTTCGCTCCGTCAACCGACTGGTTAACGCTTGCTTTTCAGTTTCGTCCAGCGGAATGTAGCGGTCGAAGTGAGCTAAAATATTTTGAAATGCTGTCAAGAGTTATTTGTTTGTTGCCTAAAGATAATGGTTAAAACAGACTTATGCTTTCACCCTTTTCGCTCTCGTTCTACACATTCGATATGGTTTAGCCACACTTTTTCAAAATCTGGAATTCTCCTCTACCCTTGACTGTCACTCTTACCATTTAAGAGCACGGATAAAGCGGAGTGTTGATTTGTAGAATCTACTTTCCGTTAAGTAAGCCCCAGTTTAACAAAAGGGAAATGAAGTCGGTTAGTCCCCATTCTTCGGCAATTTTTCCATCAGCCATTCTAAAAATAGTAATCCCTTCAACTTCTCCCTTTTTGTTAGTTGCAATCGGGATATACATGTTAGTTTCAGTATTGGTTCCAGTTGCCCTCCAGTGAACAACAACTTTATCATCTTCGGCAATCAGCTGAATAACTTTTACATCCATATCGGGAAACGCCTTCCGATTTTCAATTGCCGCTGCATAATCTTCTTGCAGATTGTAAGTCACTTTTCCGGCATGCACTAAAAAATCAGAAGTATGTAACTCAAGATGTCTTGCTTTCCCCATGCCTTCTTCCATAAAGAGTTTTGCAGTAATTTTATTTTTCTCAATGCTTGATTGTGCAAAGACATTAACTTGAAAAATGGTGATACCTGCGAGAATTAGAAATATGTTTTTCATCGTGCTTTTGGTTTAAGCACTCATACGCCCGCTTCGGCACCCATGTTCTTAACAAATGTTAAGAACGTATCTTACGGATACGGCTGAGGTGGACGGGCGTTAAATTTAGCAATGATGCTAAATGATAAAGAGGTACACGCTTAATCCAAATAGGAAAGTATTGAAGTAGCATATCGTACCTGGCTTCTGCCGTTGGCAGTGTCATTATCTTAGTCAATAGTTCTTTCTTATTCCATTCGTCTCGCAAAACAATGTAGGAGAATTCTTTCGCGGTGTCATATTTCTCATAAAGGTCATTTACTTTTTCAGCAGGAATCAAAAATAGTTCAGAATCTTCTACACATTGAAATATATTCCCCAACTCCAAAGCATTATACGTGCAGAGAAATTCACCGTCAACGTTAAAAAGTTTATTTACCTCCCTTCCTTGTTTATCCGTGTGGTAAACCCGAATGACCCCTTCATTTACGATATAGCCAAATCTTCTATTCTTAGGATCCGGACAAACTTGTTCTCCTTTCTTAAATTTATGTACCGAAACATGACTTGTAAACCCGTCTAGTATTTCAGCAGAAATTGGAGAGGGCAGTAAAATGTTCTTTATTATCGTCTCAAGTCGACTTATCTCTGATGTGGTAGGGGATTTCATAGGGATATCACTTTGTGCAAACAAATACCAACCTGATTTCTAAGTACATTTTACATTCTGCGACTCTTACCCTTTATTTTTCTAAATCTGTTATTCTATTGCTAATTATATTCATCATAGCTAACAGAGAAGAGCACAAAGGCGGAGAGTAAAAATAAAATTACCACTCTTGAATGATAACCCCAACTTGTCTATCTTTTAATGCAAATTCTTTCGCAGTCCAAGGTCTGAGGGTAATGACGTTGAGATTGGGGTGAAGAAATTCGGGGTGAGAGGTAGAAACCTTTTCATAGACTTCTACAATATTCTTTGTTACTAATCTAAATTCGGGATAATGCTCGTTAGCAAGTGCTGCGTTTTGAAACAGATTGATGCGCAGTCCGTCTTTTTCTAACACACAAAATGGGTTTTTGGATTTGATTTCATCGTGTGTTATTGTAAAATTTAAACAGTCAATAAAGAATTTTAACCCATCGTTGATGTCAACATAGAAAACGTTTGGAACTAGTTTTTCAAAAGTCATGGTTTGATTTTTTAGTTTATGATAACTATCCGTCTTTATTGTTACCGTTAACTTTCAAATATACGCAACCCGTCTAAGCGAATCTTGCTCAAACCAATTGTAATTTAGAAATAATAGGCCATAAATTACTCCGCACCTCGGCCAGGGATGGCAACGAAAAGCCCGCCAAGGGTTGGCCTGTGAATGGTGCGGACTTGTAGTGAATAGCCCGGCCGAAGCAGCGTGGTTATGTGCGGTGGGTGATGAGGGGCCGCACGATCAACTCACAATTTTCAACATCGAAAAAACACTCATCCCAGCCATCACAAGTACTACAAACCAAGCAAACAATTGCATCCACAACGGATGTCTATACGATTTCATTAAACTGGATTTGCGCGAAGCCAACAAAATAATGGTAAGGGCTAATGGAAGTATTAATCCATTCACGGCTCCTGCCGAAACTAATAATTTTACTGGATTGCCAATTGCAATAAACGAAATAGTGGAAATCAAAATGAATACGAGAATAAACTGGCGATTGTATTTTTCTACTGTGCTATGCAAACCTTTGACAAAAGAAATCGATGTATAGGCACAACCCACTACCGAAGTAATGGCAGCGCACCACATTACTATTCCAAAAAATTTGTACCCCATGTTTCCCGCTGCAGCTTGAAATACAGAGGCAGCTGGATTTTGCTTTGTTAGAACTGCACCACTCATTACTACTCCAAGCACGGCCAAAAACAAAACAACGCGCATAATTCCTGTTACCACAATTCCGCTCACGGCACTTTGCGTTACCTGTGGTAAATTTTGTTCTCCCGAAATTCCTGCATCTAATAATCTGTGTGCACCTGCAAAACTAATATAGCCACCCACCGTGCCGCCTACCAATGTGATAATGGCAATCATATCAAATTGCTGTGGCCATACTGCACTTTGAAGTGCTTCTTTTATGGGCGGATTGGACGAAATCGCTACATACATCGTTAGCAATATCATCACACCACCTAAAATTTTAGTAAACGTATCGAGTGCCTTTCCAAACTCTTTCATCCAAAAAATGGCTACTGCAACTACACAGCTAATTGCAGCACACCACTCGGTACTAAGCCCTGTAAGAATTTGTAATCCCAATCCGCAACCACCCATGTTGGCAATATTGAATACAAATCCTCCTAGCAGAATTAACAGCGCCAACAACCAACCCAGGCCAGGAAAAACTCTATTCGCCAAATCTTGCGCACGCAAACCGCTTACGGTTAACACTCGCCAAATGGTTAATTGTGCACCAATATCAAGCACGATGGAAAGCAGGATTACAAAAGCAAAACTGGTTGTTAGCTTTTCTGTAAACACGGTTGTCTGTGTTAAAAACCCTGGACCAATGGCTGATGTTGCCATTAGAAAAGCGGCACCCAAAATTGCTGATGATGGTTTTTTATTCATGTTGGATGCGCTATAATCTTGGCGACTGAATTACTACGTGTTGTTCGGCTAAGAAGGTATGTATGCTTTTCGCAAATTCTAGTGCGTGAGCACCATCACCATGTAAACAAATCGTATCTGCTTCAACAAAGATGGCCGCTCCATCTACTGACTCTATTGATTCTCTAGCTATGAATTTTCTGACTTGAGCTAACGATTGATTGGTACTTGTGAGAAGTGCATCAGGCCTACTGCGCGGGGTAAGCATTCCTGTAGAAAGATAGGTTCTATCTGCAAAAACTTCGTTCGCTACTTTCAGGCCGACTTCTTTTGCCTCGCTAATCATACAGGTTCCACTTAGCCCATAGTAAACAAGAGCTGGATCGAATTCATAAATCGCTCTGGCTATTGCTTTACTTATTTCGTTATTCTTAGCCGACATATTATAAAGTGCCCCGTGTAATTTCACATGGTGCATCTTCGCATTTGCCAATGCGCATTGCTCAGCAACTAGTTGCAATTGAATTAATATCAAATCGACTAACTCAACCAACGGAAGTTGCTGTTCTACCCTACCGAAATTTACTTTATCGTTAAACCCTGGGTGTGCCCCAATTGCCACGTTGTTGACTAGGCATAGATCAATAGTGCGCTTAATTGTTTCCACATCGCCAGCATGATAGCCACAGGCTATGTTTGCACTGCTTAGGTAAGGCATAAGTGCCGCGTCATGTGTCATGCCCTCACCCAAATCACAATTTAAATCTATGGTTCGCATCATTTTTTAAGTCATTCTGATTCTAGTAACTTATAGTAAACTGATTGATAGCATAGTGGCAAGCAATTTTCAATTTTGACAAATTCACTTCTTGTCGAATAAATGTTTGCTCTGCATCTTTCAAAGAAACCAGCTCGAAGGAAAATTCTTGGTTTACTTTCATTTGTACCAATTTAGTTCTACAAGAAGAAAGCACATGAGCCACGCGTGGATAACCGCCAGTTGTTTGATGATCTGCCATCAAACAAATTAATTGTCCGCTGGGTAACAGTTGAATCGTTCCAAAATTTACACCAGTAGAAAGCAATTCGTTTTTTGATTTTCTTTGAAGGCTATGTGCCGATAACAAATATCCCATTCGATCTCTTTGATGCGTAATTTTAAGTTTCCTCCTCTGAAAATCGGACTGTGATTTCTTGGTCAGCTCGCCAAACTCATTTCCAATTGTACACTGTATCGTTTGCGAGTTATTATAAAAATCTGAAACGTTGGCTCTCCAATTCAAAACCACTAGCTTCTCAATTCGTAAATCTTGTTTAGCAATTGAAATGAAATCTCCCTTTCTTAAACTCCTTCCGTTATATCCTCCCGCTATCGCTTTGGTGTTGGTTGATGCGCTGCCAAGCCAATCTTGAAGTTTAAAGCCTCCACGGCAAGCCAAGTAACAATAAGCACCTTGCTTATTTTTCTTAAAGACTAAAATAGATTGGGCTGGTATGCAAACAACTTGGTTGATGGGGATTTCAATTCCATCTATAGTCGCGCCAAAATCGGCACCGCTTAGGGCAATTATTGCTGGCGTATGAAATCGTAAAGAAGAAGCGGGGAAACAAAACTCGATTGTTGCTTCGTTATCGTCATTGCCCACTAAAAAATTAGCCAACTTCATCGAAACTAAATCCATGGCTCCACTTGGATTGATTCCCAAATGTTGAAACCCAAATCTGCCTTGGTCTTGAAACGTATCGCTTGCACCCGCCTTAATTATTTCAATATCCATCTCCAACCGGATTAAATTGAGATTGATCGAAGGTAAAGAAATCTTCAAGGGTAATTAGAAAAAAACGCACTCTGTCTCCCGGTTGAAAAAAAGTGGGTGTACTCGATTCGATATCAATTATTCTCAGTGGCGTTCTCCCAATGATGTTCCACCCCCCCGGTGAATTGAGAGGGTAAATGCCCGTCTGCTCACCAGCAATGCCAACACTCCCTGCCTCAACTAATTTTCTTGGACTTGCCAGACGAGGTGCTGCAATTTGCTTATCTACACTTGCCATGTAGGGAAAGCCAGGAAGGAATCCCAACAAGTATACATTGTAGGTTTGTGAAAGAAATATATCTATCAGATGCTCGAATGATGTATTAGCAAACTGTTCTAGTCTAATTTTATCAAGTGCAAACTTCGAATCAAAACAAATTGGAATATTCAATAAGCGAGTGGTCGCAATCTCGAAATCGTCACTTTCTATCAACCGCTCTTCCACTTCTCGTTTTACAACTTCAAAAACAGATACTTTATATGTTGAGTAGTTAGTTAGCTTGTAAATAATAGTTATGCTAGTGTATGCTGGGATTATATCGAGCCAGCCACTTGGTGGATTGCTCTTTAGTTTCGATAATGCAATCTGCACTTGCCGATACACTTCGTCTTCTATTCCATTTCCAAAACAAATAGTTAGGCCAGTATCGCCTACAGAATAAATAGAATATGTTTTCGATTCGTTCAAAGCAGACGTCAAGTTAGTAAAACTTAGTTTGACTGTTACAGGCTCCATTTAAAGCTTCAAAAAAAATCTTACCACATATTCTACAAAACTGAAACATATTGATTACTTTCACGTATGTAGAATTAATTAACCTCACCCTGCCTTCTCCAAAGGAGAGGATTAAATATTGCATTATGAAAGGAAACTATTTGGGCGAATTGGAAGAATTAGTGCTTTTGCATGTGGGCATTCTCTATCCGGAAGCATACGGTGTGGCCGTGATGGATGAAATTGAAAAGCAGGCCGGCCGAAGTTTGAACATCAGCGCAGTGCATTCTGTGCTTACGCGATTGGAAGACAAAGGCTACTTAAAGTCTAAAATGGGTGACCCAACCGAAGAGCGGGGGGGAAGAAGGAAACGGATTTTTCTGTTAACTGCAGCGGGCAAACGTGCATTGGAAGAGGCAAACGAATTGCGTAATCAGCTGTACAGCCAGATACCAAAGATGGCGTTGCAGTTTAGCCCCGTAGTTGTTAGATGTTAGTTATTCGTTTCTCGAAAAGACGAATAGCCCCACAAATGATATGCGAACAGCCAATAACGACCAACGATCAACGAATCGTCCTCCGAAATGGGCAGACAGATTCTTAGAATGGTATTGTAACTCTGGCTTACTGGAAGGAATTCAGGGAGATGCATATGAACTATTTTATCGAACAACCAAGAAATCAAAACAGAAAGCCAACTTACTTTTTATTTGGAATGTCATTCGATTCTTCAAATGGAAAAACATCAAGCGCACGAAAAATAAATATGAATCAAATACCTCTACGGCCATGTTAAAAAATTTCTTCAAAACAGCTTTACGAAATATCATAAAGAATAAGGCGTATTCATTTATTAATTATGTAGGGCTTACCTGTGGGCTTGCGCTCGCATTACTGATTCTTGCCTACGTCAGAAATGAAATCAGCTACGATCAATTTCATGAAAAGGCCTCCCGACTGTATCGGTTTGGGTATACCGTTTCAAATGGAATGAAAATAGCCGCTACGCCTCCACCCATTGCTCCGGCTCTGAAAGATTATTATCCGGAAGTAGAAGACGTGGCGCGTGTCTATCTCAGAAATGTGAGCATCAGTATTGCGGGTAGCACCGATGCGTTTGAAGAAACCAATGTAGCCTTTGCGGACTCTGCTATTACAAATATGTTTTCCTTTCAATTCTTGAAAGGCAACCCCAGACGAGCGCTACATGATAAGTTCACCGTACTAATCAATGAAGATATGGCCACCAAATATTTTGGTGATAAAAATCCAATTGGCGAATCGTTGATTTTCTCGGGCAGACAATCGTTTAAAGTAATTGGTGTTGTAAAAGATTTTCCCGAAAACTCGCACTTGCGGTTTAACATGCTTGTTCCGTATGATGATATGTTTGACCTGGAGGATGAAAAAACAGAACAGGTTCTTCGTGCGAATTTCGCGATGAACTTTGTGATCAGCCATTCCTATACGTATGTACTTTTAAAAGAAGGTAGCGCACCCGAACACATTAACGCTACGATGGGCGATTTTTTAAAGAAGAATGCCAATCCCAATGTATTGGTAGGTCAAGTTTTTGCTTTGACACCCTTAGTTGATCTTCATTTAAAGAGTGACCACCAAGGAGAACCTACGGCCACCAACTCCATGACTAACATTTATATTTTCATTGGCGTAGGCATTTTAACATTGCTCGTTGCGGCTATTAACTATATTAACTTAAGTACCGCTCAATCCTTTTCGCGAATGAAAGAGATAGGCCTGCGAAAAATTTTAGGTTCAGGAAAGTCTCAACTGATTACTCAGTTTTTGGCGGAGAGTTTCATCTTTTGCGTGATAGCGTTTATCGCTTCCTATTTAATTTTCTATTTGACACTGCCACAATTGAATGTACTCACCGGCAAAGAACTAATGTTCGCAGATGTATTGGATTTTGAACTAATAGCACTATCAATAGGAATTTTATTAGTGCTCACTTTCTTAGCCGGTGGCTACCCCGCGTACTTTATTACAAGGTTTGAATCCGTAAGTGCCTTGAAAGGAGGTGACCAAAAAGGTGGAAGAAGGCAAGTACTTCGAAAGGCATTGGTGGTGTTTCAATTAGCCATTGCGTGCATGTTGTTTTCGGGTTCGTTACTAATTGTCAAGCAATTAAAATTTTTAGTAAACCGACCGCTGGGTTATCAGAAAGAACATATCATTAACATTCCGCTGCAAAGCCAGAACTTAAACGGGTACTTTCAACAAGGAGACTCCACGTTCAAATCTCGGCTGCACAGTTTTAGAGATATCATCGAACAGCAAGCTGATGTTCGACAAACTGTTTTGTCTTCTGGTTCTCCAAGCGCAGGAGTTGTATTCAGAGGAACCATTCCCGAGGGGTTTACAAAAGAGGATAATATTTTTACAGCGAACCTGGCAGCCGATTACGATTTCTTAGAAGCGTTCGATATTAAATTAGTTGCTGGCAGAGGCTTTAGTGAAGAATATGGCACAGACACAAAAGAGGCTTTCATTGTAAACGAAACAGCCGTTAAAGAATTTAAGTGGGAGACACCCGAAAAAGCACTAGGTAAAGAAATCAACAGAGAAGGTAAGAAAGGCAAAGTAATTGGTGTGATCAAAGATTTTAATTTTTTATCACTCACTACTGCTATTTCCCCATTGTTACTTTCCATCGATCAAAATCAATTCAATACAATTTCTGTAAAATTTGAGAATGCAAATGTTGAATCAACCATTGAAACCGTAGAGCGCGAATGGAATAAAATATTTCCCGAAAAGGCATTTGAATTTACTTTCTTAGATGAGCAAATCAATCAGCAATACGCCAGCTACAAAAATTTTGGTTTGATCATCCAGACATTTGCAGGTATTGCCATTCTGATCGCTTGCTTAGGCGTTTATGGATTAGTTTTATTTACGGTGCAGCGCAAAGTAAAAGAGATTGGGGTGCGCAAAGTGTTGGGAGCTACTGTGCCAGGCATCTTGAAATTAGTGTATAAAGATTTCGCTTTGCTCATCGTACTAGGCTTTATCATAGCTGTGCCCGTATCTTATTACTTTATCAATCAATGGCTCGATAATTTTGTGTATCGCACGTCTATTGATTTCTTTACGTATGCAATCAGCCTAGTCATAGTATTAGTGATTGTTTCGTTAACCATCAGCTATCAATCCATTCGGGCAGCGCAAGCGAATCCTGTGAATTCCTTGAGAACAGAATAAGAATTTAAAGAATGAAATCCGTACCTCCCAAATGGGCCGATCGTTTTCTGCAATGGTACTGCCGTGCCGATTTGCTGGAGGAAATTCAGGGTGATGCGTATGAATTATTCTATCGAACAGCGAAAGAAAGTATACGCAAAGCCAATCTGTACTTTATTTGGAATGTGCTTAGGTTTTTTAGAATAAAAAATATTAGAAAAAGTAAATCGTCAAATCACACAATACCTTCTACTGCCATGATAAAAAATATGCTTGTAGTTGCCATCCGTAATTTTATGCGCCAGCCTGGGCATTCATTTCTCAGCATAGCTGGCCTGTCTGCCGGACTTACCTGCGTACTTCTTATTATGCTATGGATTATAAATGAAAAATCTTTTGATCGTTTTCATACGGATACTGATAAAATATTTAAAGTGCTGACTCACGTTGATGCAGATGGTAGCTTTCAAACGTACGATGTAGCTTCTTCATCAATGGACGTTTCTTCCATACCCGAAGCAGGAACATTGGTGAGCGTATCTACAGGTACGCGCTGGCCGCATGAATTGTGTTTTCGCCCCGAGGGAAAAAGTAATGAATGCATCTATTTAAACGGAGTATATGCCAATGAACACTTGTTCTCTGTTTTCAATTTTCCAGTTCTTAAAGGTGACGCCAATCCGCTAAAAGGAGCAAGCAATATTGCCGTCTCTGAAAAAATGTCACAGGCCTTGTATGGGGCAACCGATCCTATTGGCAAAACAATCAAAATTGATGGCTCTCAGGATGTCACTATTGTATCGGTATTTAAAAATGCGCCCTCTAATTCTTCGCTACAATTCGACTTTGCGCTGCCGTATGCTGTCCTTCAAAAACAATGGGGCCTCAATGACGAAGTGATGGCAAGAAATTTTTTTAATATGTACGTTAAGACCAATTCAATTATTTCAGCAGAAAAACTTACAGAAAAATTAAATGACATTCGGGTATTGACAGAAGCACACAAAGCTCAAAAGGTAAGTTATCAGGCATACCCACTCACTGACTGGCATCTGAAAAGTAAGTTTGAAGGAGGGAAAAATACGGGCGGAAGAATTGAATACATTGTTTTGTTTAGTGTTATTGGAGGGTTGGTTGTACTGATGGCTGTCATTAACTTAGTAAACATGTCTACCGCAAGGGCGACACTTCGTGCCAAGGAAATTGGCATTCGTAAAGTGACAGGCGCGTTACGTTCAACCATTGCCATTCAATTTATGACAGAGTCGTTCTTATTCGTTTTTTTCTCATTCGTAATTTCCGTTTTACTAGCACAGTTGGCTTTACCATATTTTAGCAACTTAACAATGCAATCCGTTAGCTTAACCTTGCTAAGTGGTAGTGTTCCGATTTATCTTATTTGTCTCCTAATTAGTGTTGCTTTACTCGCTGGCATTTACCCATCTCTTATTATGTCCTCCTTTCAACCGATTAGAATTCTCAAGAATCAATTGACAAGTAAATCTTCCGGATCGCAAGGTTTTAGAAAAGCGCTATTGATCGTACAACTAAGTGTTTCCATCATCATTATTATTTTCGGTGGTGTACTTTATAAGCAATTGGAGTTCATTACCAATAAAAATCTTGGCTTTAACCGAAGTAATATGATTCGTGTAGAGCCTACTTATAGATTGCTAAAAAAGTTTGATGCCTTTAAAAATGAATTACTTAAGAACCCAACTATCGTAAGTATTGGTGCCTCTAACGACAATCTTTTGAATTCGGCAGGTGCAAATACAGGCGTGACCTGGTTAGGTAAGCCAGAAGATTCAAGAGTATCCTTTAGAACGATTGGATGTATCAGTGAATTTCCGGCAACGATGGGGCTAAAAATTATTGAGGGCCATGATTTCCAAGTCGAAAAAACAGATACCCTTAGAACTGAAGTATTGATAAGCAAAGAAGCTGTTAAGACAATGGGACTCAAAAATCCTGTTGGCGAAGAAATAAAAATTGGGCAGATGCCCTGTGTAATCATTGGCGTGGTAGATGATTTTCATACTTCCTCTCTACACGAAACGCTGCTACCCGTTATACTTTTTCGTCAGTCAGTTGAAGCCGTGTCAGCACTGTATGTTGCTTTTAAGCCAGGTACCACCGAAGAGTCTATGCGAGCTCTCACCAATACTTATAAAACGTTAGAACCAGATTACACCATGAAGTATTGGTTTCAAGACGAAACATTCGATGAAATGTATAAGACAGAAATTGTTGCTTCACGATTAGTATTATTATTTACGGTAATTTCTTTAAGCATTGCCGTGATCGGCATTATTGGGCTTGCCACCTTCAACACGCTCCGCAAAACAAAAGAGATAAGCATTCGAAGGGTATTTGGTGCATCGGCAGCACAAGCGCTGTCTGTCTTAACAAGAGAATTTCTGTGGGTGCTTGTTATCGCTATGCTTGTAGCTAGTCCATTAGCGTGGTATGCAGCCGATCATTGGCTGCAAGGGTTTGCGTACCACACTACTATGCCTTGGTGGATTTTTGGTGCAACGTGTATTAGCATAGCCGTGCTGATAATCTTTATTATTTGGCTACAAGGAATGAAAGCAATACGCGCCAATCCTACGGAAACGTTGAGAAGTGAATAATGAGTTTTAAAAAACACTCATTCTTTTTTTATTATCCAACTATGAAATAAGTAAAGAAGGCAGTTGTTCCTTAGCGAGTTTCTACCTTCAAATAATGCTCTTGCAACTCTTCAACGAGGTGTTGAATGATTCCCTTCAATTCTTCTGGCCTTTCAATTTCTACGGCACGGCCGTATGAGAGCAGCCAACGCGCCATTATATTTAAATCGACTGTAAGAAAATTCATCCGCACCTGACTTTCCGCATCCTCCTCGGCCACGAAACCAAAATAGTGTCTGGAATTTTGTACATAGTGTGCCTCTTTGCGATCAAAAAGTATAGAAACTGATTCCATTTCGGTATTGGCTTGTTGCAAGCTGTTGAAATATTCTTGCATGGTAGAAATACTTCGAGGCTCGAACGTAACACCTGTTTGTTTTAATTCTTTAATACGATCGCAACGAAAATCGCGGAAGCCATTGCGCAAGCGGCACCAAGCAATCAAATGCCAAGCGGCACTGTAGTAGAACAGACCAATGGGTTCAACTTGACGTTGCGTAAGTTCGCTTTGATTGCTAAAATAATCCACTAAAAGAACTTGCTTAGCCACTACTGCTTTTTGCAGATCGGTAAGGAAACTTCCCGATTGGGCAGGGATGCTCATTTGAGGTTTGAGTACTTCAATGTGATCTTGCAAACTTTCGAGATGGTCTTTTTGAGCTTCGCTAAGCACTGCCTTAATTTTGTAAAGCGCCCCTTCAAAAGAAAGTTGTACAGATTGGTCGGTCATGCGCTCGACCAATTTTCCGGCCATCATCATAGCGCTGGCTTCATTCTCGGTAAACATAACCGGTGGCAAGTGATAGCCATCTACAATAAAATAACCCGTGCCTGCCTCCGAACCAATCGGCACGCCTGCCTCCATCAGCGATTTTATATCTCTGTAGACTGTGCGCAAACTAATTTCAAAGCGATCGGCAATCTCTTCGGCCTTCACAATTTTCTTTGATTGCAGTTGAACAAGAATGGAAGTAAGGCGATCGAAGCGGTTCATAACGTATCAAAAATAAGAAGTTTGTGAAGGTTATAAAATCTTCGGGTGCATTTCAGATTGCCCCATTAGTTTTCTTCGTTTCCCTCACCCATTCAAACTCTTCCATTCTTGCTAACTTGTATGTCCCTCTCCCAAGGGAGAGGGAGTGATGAACGTTGTAAACGAAACTATACTTAGCGGCCTCTGTGGTAAAAAAACTACTTAAAAAACACATCGTAACCAAACCGCAAAATCGTTGCGCACACCACGCCCAAAAAGAATATTCGTATAAACTGATTTCCCTTAAGCAAAGCGAAGCGAGTGCCTACAAAACCGCCTGCCATATTACAAGCCGCCATGGGTATAGCCAACTCAAAAACAATATTGCCGGTTGCCGCAAAGTAGATAATGGACGCACTATTCGTAGCTAAATTTACCATCTTAGCGTGGGCACTGGCGTGCATAAAATCATGACCCAACAAACCAATAAACATCAGCACCAAAAAACTACCTGTGCCCGGCCCAATAAAGCCATCGTAAAAACCAATTAACAATCCGCTGATGATGCCGCGAATCAATGCCTTTGAAAATGGTAACTCCTTCTCTTCGTGCTGCCCAAAATTCTTTTTTGAATAGGTGTAAATGGCAACGATGACCAGCGTCACCAAAATAACGGGCTTGAAAGTATTGTTGCTAATAAAACTTACCGCATACGAACCAAGCATAGCAGCCACAAATGCTACAGCCGCAATCCACACCACCAATTTCCATTGGATGGCTACCCGCTTGGCATATTGAAAAAATGAAACAGACGTGCCGAAGAAAGAAGGCAATTTTGTTGTGCCTAACAGCGTGGCTACCGAGTAATTTGGAAACGACATAAACAAGACGGGTGTCTGCACCAAACCACCTCCGCCTACAACGGCATCAATAAACCCAGCCACAAACGCGGCCACGCAAACAATGAAAATACTGATCGTCAACTTGGCTAATGATAAAGCCCGCAAGGTACCATTTTAGATGTGGAAAATTTATCACAAAAAAAACCTGCTCGTCAAATTGGCGAGCAGGCTCTTAAATTTAAAAAATGGATTCTTAAAATTTATAAATCACGGCCATACCCAATGTGGCTTGTGTGTTTTTATTGAATTTACCATCAGAACCTTGAAACTGTTGTGGTTCGTTTTCGCCTAGAGGGCCTGACATTTTTTTGAAATCATCGAAACGAAACTCAGGCTTCAACAAGAGCTTTCCATCGGCCAACGAAAAATTGCCGGTAAGTGTATAGGTGTATACGTCAGTACCTCTTCCATTGGTAAGCAGGCCGCGTGCACCCGAAGTGTTATCAAAATACTCGATGCGTGTACCTAATGAAAAAATATCGGTTAGCTTATACGACACATACAAATTTACGCCCGACCAATTTTTGGTCTCAGCAAAATAAGTTTGGCCTTGAAACTCGCCACTGGCCGAACCGTGCATTGCCCACACCGCTAAGAGTAAGCGATCTGTTGCTTGGTAGGTAGCCACCAAATCCAGCACTCCAAAGTAAGAAGTGGTATCGCTTCCTGCATTGCTGCCAATGGTACGCGAATTGGCTTCGTTACCTTGTATGGTGTTTAAATAAACTGTCAGTCCCTTGGCGGGAGAAACAATTAGCTGACCAATAAAACTCTTACCTCTGTTGTTATCATTAATATTATCGGTTCCGTTTACGATGCCGCCCATCAACGATACCTTATCGCTAAAGGCATAATTGGCTTTCAATCCTAAATGATAAAAAGGAATGCCCGCATTGAAGGTGTTGTTGATTGAATAATGAAAATTTAATGGCGCATCAATCAACTCATATCCAATGTGGGTGCCAAACTGCCCCATCGTAAGTGTCAATTTTTCTGTTGGCTTATAATTAATGTAAGCTTGTTTTATCATCAGTGCGGTGTAGGTATTGTTAGCGATCACAGTTCCCCATCTATACCTAAAGTCACTTCCGTAGCTTCCGTATTCTACATTGGGACCAAAACCAATCTCGCCTACTACTTCCGTATTTTTATACGCGTAACTCATGCGATTTAAAAACATACCCAACTGAAATTGACCTGGGTAGCGATCGAACCCACGGCTAATTCCCGAACTTCCCAAATTGCTTCTTGATGAAGGTGAATTTAGGTTGGCAAAATAGTAGGTGTCAAAATATCCTGAGTAGGTAAACTTTCCTTTGTCTTCGGGCTTTTCTTCTTCATCGGTTGCTTTTGCTTCGCCAGCCGTAACGATTTTTTCTTCACCAAAAGTAACAGGCACCTTGTTGATAGAAGCTACTAGTTCGCCTTGTGCAAATAGTGCGGTATTAGTAGTAGAAAGAGATAGAGCAATGCATAAAAAACCGTATAGTATTTTTTTCATAATTTTGAATGTGTTTTAATGAACAATAAGCTAAGGCCTCCGGTGGGGAATCTCACCTCCCCCCGGGGCGCTTTGGTGATTTTAAACAGCCTCTCTCAGCGGTTCCATTTCATAGTGTTGCAAACGCTCGCCATGTTGGCTTAAATCAGAACCAATTTCTTTTTCTTCTTTTGTGATTGTCATTGGAGAAAGCAAGTCGGTAATTTTTAGGATAACAAAAGAACCAATCACAATAAAGCCGATTGCCAATACCAAGCCGATCAAATGAATTTTGAACAGATTAAACTCACCAAATAACAAGCCATTGCCCGTTGTATTAGCTGCGTTTACTGCTGTGTTGGCTAGTAGCCCCGTCATCAACATACCTACTGCACCGCCTACTCCGTGGCAAGGGAATACATCCAAGGTATCTTCCAACGATGTTTTAGATTTCCAATGAACAACCACGTTGCTAATCAAACTCGCAATGGTACCTATGAATAAGCTGGAAGGAATGGTTACAAAACCAGCCGCTGGAGTAATCGCCACTAAGCCAACTACAGCACCTATACAAAAACCAAGTGCTGATGGTTTTTTACCACGCACCGCATCAAACAATACCCAGCATAAACCCGCTGCCGCAGAGGCCGTGTTGGTAGTTGCAAAAGCCGAAGCAGCAAGAACACCTGCACTTAACGCGCTACCTGCGTTGAAACCAAACCATCCAAACCAAAGTAGCCCAGTGCCCAAAAGAACGAATGGGATATTAGCTGGCGCGATGGCTTTCTTAACAACGGTTTTATCTCTTAGATAAATAGAGGCAACCAAGGCAGCAAACCCAGCCGACATGTGTACAACAGTACCCCCCGCAAAATCAAGCAAGCCGAGTTTAAAAAAGAACCCTTCTGGGTGCCAGGTCATGTGCGCAAGTGGCGCGTAGATGAAAAGCGAGAACAATACTAAAAAGATAATGTACGATTTGAATTTAACGCGCTCGGCAAACGTACCTGTAATAAGTGCTGGGGTGATGATCGCAAACTTTAACTGGAAGAATGCAAACAACACCAGCGGGATGGTAGGCGCCAAAGACCATGGCTTTCCGTCCAGTACATTTTGGAACATGAAGAACGAAGTGGGGTTGCCGATAAAGCCACCGATCGAATCGCCAAAGGCAAGGCTAAACCCAACCACTATCCACAATACGCTAATTACACCCATAGCAATAAAGCTTTGAAGCATGGTTGAGATGATACTTTTGGTATCAATCATGCCGCCATAGAAGTAGGCAAGGCCGGGTGTCATTAATAATACCAAGGCACTGGCGGTTAGCATCCAGGCAACATCGCCTGAATTGATGCCTTCGGTAGAAATGGCGGCTGGAACGGCAGGGATAAACAGTGCTAACACACTGACCGCTATCAGAAGCCCCAAGTAGATAACAGATTTTCTCATAAGGTTTGGTTTAAGATTAATTAACAATTACTTCATAAATATTTGAATAGATGGGTGATTTTTAATGCATTTATCGAAATAAATTACCGAATTCGTTTGAAATTGCCTTATTTTTTAACTGACTTATCGCATAATCACCAAATTTTATGACGCGCTAGGTATTTTCTTGATCAACCTTCGACTTGCAAGCCATTTCTTTAACCTCTACTTTCTCGGTTGAAATAGAACCGCGATGGTGAAGGGAATTTTTGTAGCTATCATGTGCTTTTGTGCCTCGGTGCAAGCACAAGTGGCCGGAAAGTACGATCAGTTTGAGATAGCCAAAAATGATTTGATATGGCGCAATACCTATCGGCACGAGGGTAAGCAAGACAGCCTGCGGATGGCGATTGTTCAATTGCTAAAGGGCAAATTTTTCACTTTCAATGTAATCCGAAACGAACAGGGCTATAATGGCGAACTGAAGCACTACAAAGTAGATTGCAAAAAATATGGCCGTAGTTATATCAATACACCTAAAATGTATTGGGAAGGAGAATGGTCGGGGAAGTTTACTGTTGATGTACGCGATCACTCCTACACCGTAATAGTCTACGCGCTCTATTATGAAAGTACCAGACCCTCTTCGGGATATTATAAAACGCAACAAGAAGTGAAGGGACGATTTATTGATGCCGTTACCAAAAAAAATCGAACGGTTTTTCAAAAAAGAGAACTAACCAATATCAGCTTAATGGGGCTAAGCCTTAAGGATGAGTTTGGGTTGGTGGGTGTGAGGTAAGGTAAGGTAATCACTTCGTGTTTTTCATTTTCAGGGTTATATCTCCTATGTTATAAATATAAACGGCAGCTGGAAGAAAAGTAAATCGTAATGTTTCTACCTCTCGCACTCCTTGCTGATCGAGTGAAGTAACGAGGGCATTTTCAAAATCATTAGACTTGCAAAACTGAATTAAGCTTTTTAATTCCATCGGCTTTTCGATGTAGCGGTTACTCCATTTTATTTCTACACCCCAAATGGGTTTAAATTTCTTATCGTCCAGCAATACTAAATCCACTTCGCCTTCGCTTCGGCCATCTTTCCAGCGCGCATAGGCTAAATCCAATTTTTCGCGATGCATCCATTGCGAAAGCACTGCCGTCTCTACCATGTTTCCCATTTCCTTATCCGTTTCCGTTATCGGAGAAAAGAGGGCAGTACGCAACGAGGGGTTGGTTAAATACACTTTGAAACTAGTTACGCGCTTTAGCCTTTTAGCGTTTATATCAACCTTGTTAAGGACCTTAATAAGAAAGGCAGCTTCTAAGTACTCTAAATATTTCTTTAAGGTTTCCTTCTGAATACCACTCTCTTTCGACAGGTTTTCATACGAAAACTCATTGCCCGTGTTGTAAGCGATGTAGGTAAAAAACCGATTTAGTTCTTGCACATCCCTGATGCCATACAAGCTGGGTAAATCGCGCAATAACACCTTATCAACGATGTCGTTTTTAACATAACGACCCATATCGCTTTGAATTTTTTCTGACAACACCACCTCGGGGTAGCCTCCAAAATTGATGTATTTGATAAACTCGCTATTAAGAACCTTTACATCGTGCGTAAGGCAATAGGGTAATTTTTTATTCCCCCAATCGATAGTGCCTGAATGTATTAAGTGATCCATCTTCTTCAAATGAATATACTCTTGAAAAGTAAGCGGTGGGAGCATAAAGTCGGTAAACCGCCCAGCACCGCTCTCTGTGCTGTGCCATTTTAAAGCAGCGGCTGCAGAACCCGATACAATGAATTTAGTATCGGGGTAGGAATCTACTAATACTTTCAGGTGACGTTCCCAGTCTTTTAAATATTGTATCTCATCAAAAAACACATAGCAGCCACTGAGGCTTGTAAGGTTGATCGATTTTTTACAAAGGCTAAGAATATCTTCCAACCCCAAATGCACATAAATTGGGTTATCAATACCTATAAAAAAAAGTTGCTTCGCACTTACGCCTTCGGCAAGCAATTGATCAATGCAGTGAAACAACATCACCGTTTTGCCCACACGCCTTGGCCCCATAAGCACTACCGCCCTGCGAACAGTAGTCTCTTTTACAAAAGGATAAAATAGGTCAAAATACAGGCGCCTAGACATGGCACTATAAGCCTCAGGAATTTTTTTTTCGACCCACCACGGATTTTCATAGCGGAGGCGTTCAATTATTTTCTCGGTTGGAATAAGGTTTACAATACCCATAAGTGATGCTAATTATGATATAAATGTAATAATAAGCATATTTAAAATTATCTATTATAACATTTTTGTACTACTAAGGTATAAAAAGCATTTTTTTGCCCTTATTCTACAATTAGGTTTTGCGCAAGCAGATTTAATAATTCACTAACTACCCTTTCCAACTCTTGATCTCCCAAAATGCTTTGATGCGTAGCTCCATCTATTTCAAAATAGCTATCGGTCGGTTTCAATACCCTTCTTAATTCTAAAGCATCTTGGTGAAGGGCACTCGTGGTTCCAGATATAATGGCGACAGAGGTTTTTGTTTGTTGAATATCTAAATAGGTGTTGAAGGGAAACTGATTAATGGTGGGGAGCGGGAAAAAGAGAATGTCTAAATATTTATCGGCAAACTTAGTCCGAGGTTCTATTAATATTGTGAGTAGTGGATTATTGTCGATTGCTAAGTGCGAGGCAATGCTTGTGCCGAGCGAGTACCCAACAATTACTATTTTATTTTCGGGGTACTTCGATTTCAGAAAATCGTATACAAGCTGCGAGTCTGAATAGAAATTATCGAAGGTGATTTCGCCACTACTTTTTCCGTGCTGTCGGTAATCGGTGATGAGTACATCGTAGTTGGATTTTAAAAACAGAGAAGCCATGCGCCCCCATCTTTCTAAAGTGCCTCCATTTCCCTTCCAAAAACAAACGACACCACGTGAGGTGTCGCTCTTAAAAAGTAACGAATTGATTTGCCCTCCATCTTTCGCTGTAAAGTTCAATTCTTCAAAAGGCCGGTCAAATTGAAATTTAAAATCTACTGATAGTTTAGTTGATTTGAATCGGTCGGCTTGTATTGAATGTAAATAGACGTATAGCCCCAGATACAAAATCATTGCTATGCCAACAGCAATGGCCAACATTTTCTTCATATTGTACTTTGCTTGCCGCCAGCTCACATCTCCTTCTTCGCTAGCGGAGGAATAACGCCCATGTTGTACCACGTAAACGCATACTGATCGGCAGTGCCCTCGATGGTTTTGCTCAAGTTAGATGAGCCATGCCCCGATTTTGTTTCGATGCGAATCAGTACTGGGTTATCGCCCACATGATTTTCTTGTAGTGCCGCAGCAAACTTAAACGAGTGCGCTGGCACCACGCGGTCGTCATGATCGGCCGTGGTGACCATCGTAGCCGGGTAGTTGGTGTTCGGAAGCAGTGCGTGTACGGGAGAATATTTTTTTAAATATTCAAACATCTCTTTCGAGTCATCGGCTGTGCCATAGTCGTAAGCCCATCCCGCCCCAGCGGTAAATTTATGATAGCGCAGCATATCCATAACTCCCACGGCTGGCAATGCCACCTTCATTAAATCGGGCCGTTGTGCCATGGTTGCGCCTACGAGCAACCCACCGTTTGATCCACCCGAAATAGCAAGGTATTGACTAGAGGTATATTTTTCGGCAATCAAATATTCGCCCGCGGCAATAAAATCGTCAAACACATTTTGCTTATTCATTTTGGTGCCGGCCAAGTGCCACTTTTCGCCATACTCGCCACCACCGCGCAAATTGGGTTGTGCATAAACTCCGCCATTCTCTAACCAAACAATGCGAGAGGTAGCAAAAGAAGGTGTAAGACTTACACTAAACCCACCGTAGGCATATAACATAGTTGGGTTTTTTCCTGTCAACTGAATTCCTTTTTTGTGCGTAATAAACATGGGCACTTTTGTTCCGTCTTTGCTGGTATAAAATACTTGCTTGGTTTCGTAGTTGCCAGGATTGAAATCTACTTTTGGCTTTTCATATAAGGTCGATTTGCCAGAGGCGATGTCGTATTTAAAAATAGAAGTGGGATACGTGAAGGAAGTGAATGAATAATAAATCTGCTTGTCGCTCATTTTGCCACCAAATCCACCGGCTGTACCAATGCCGGGCAGTTCAACTTCGCGCTCTAGTTCGCCAGCAAAATCAAACTGTTTGATCAGTGTTTTGGCATCGCTAAGGTAGTTAACAAACATTTTTTTGTTTGCCGTGCCAACGCCCTGCATGGCATTTTCAGTTTCGGGCACAAGATCTTTCCAGTTTTCGGTTGTTGGCCTCGCAAAATCTACTGATACAATTTTGTTGTTGGGTGCGTTCAGGTTTGTTTGAATAATTAATCGCGAGCCATCGTTATCAACCAAGTTGTGGTCGTTATCAAAATTATCTACCACCGTTACCAATTTGCCTTTGGGGTCTTTCAGGTCTTGCACGTACAACTCGTTGCCCGTTGTGCTGGTGGCAGCAGCTATTACTAAAAAGCGTTCGTCTTCTGTAACGCCCGCGCTCACATACCTGCGCGGCATCTTTTCGCCACCAAAAATTAACTGATCGGTGCTTTGCTTGGCCCCAAGTTTATGGAAATACAATTTGTGGTACTGTGTTTTGGCCGATAGCTCGCTGCCTTTCGGTTTATCATAGCTACTATAATAGAAGCCCTCATTTCCTTTCCACGATAGGCCGCTGAATTTAACATCGCGCAGGGTGTCTTCTACTATCGTTTTGTCGATGGCTTTTATCACAATTACTTTTCTCCAGTCTGAGCCACCTTCTGAAATTTGGTAGGCTGCCAACGAGCCATCTTTAGAAAATGAGATACCCGCCATGGAGGTAGTTCCATCTTTCGAGAATGTATTGGGATCTAAAAATAATTCAGGTGTGCCACTTTCGTCACTCTTGCGGTACAACACACTTTGGTTTTGAAGGCCATCGTTTTTATAGAAGTAATAAAAATCGCCCTCTTTAAATGGGGCACTCAATCGCTCGTAGTTATATAAATCTTGTAACCGCTTTTTTAATACTTCGCGATAAGGGATCTTATCTAAAAACCCAAACGTAACTTCGTTTTGTGCCTTCACCCAGTCGGCAGTTGCCTTGGCCGTATCGTCTTCCATCCATCTATACGGATCGCCAACGGCAGTCCCGAAAAGTGTATCTACCACATCGCCCTTTTGACTAACAGGATATTTCATAAACGATTTTTTTTCTACTGGCGATGAACAAGCGATCGCACAGACTGTTACAACAAATACGATGATTATTTTTTGCATACTTTTAAGGATTAAAGATTGAAGGTAGTAATCGCCTATCAGAAATCAATTCGCCTTATTACGAACGCTAAATTTAGATTATGAACGCATCAAATTCGCTACTGCTTGCAAACATTTTTGCACTGGCTGTTGTACTTACGGTAAACGCTCTTGCAAACATACTTCCTATTAACGGAATGAATACCGGGCAAATTTCTGACTTGTACCCCAGCTTGTTTACTCCTGCAGGTTTCACTTTTTCGATCTGGAGTTTGCTGTATCTACTTCAAATAGGTTTTGTGGTGGCTCAATTCAAAATCAAATCAAGTTCTTATTTCAAAGAACTCTCACTGTGGTTTTTGCTTTCGTGTGTGGCCAACATAAGTTGGATTTTAGTATGGCATTATCTGTTTACCACGGCCTCGGTAGCAGTTATGCTCGTGCTGCTTTATTCATTAATCCGCATTTTTCTATTGCTTCAACAATACTCGTTCAAAAACAAAACAGAGTGGTTTTTTATTAAACTGCCTTTTCTTTTTTACCTCGCTTGGATATGCGTGGCCACGATTGCAAATATCTCAACGCTGCTCACTTCCATCGCCTGGAAGGGTGGCATTTTATCAGAAGAAATTTGGACTGTTGTTATGATCGCCATTGCTGCAGCATTGGGCTTGTTTATTTCGTTCAAGTACAAAGAGCCTGCATTTTTGCTGGTGCTAGGCTGGGCATTTTTTGGCATCTATTCAAAATGGGTAGGAACAGATCATGAACTTATTGCGAGTGGAGCACGCGTGGCTGTAGTCATTTTAGCCTTGGCGCTCGGCAAACAATTGGTGGATGGTAGAAAGGCAGAGCCGGTATGATAGTGTCTCTTTTTTTATTGATTAGCCTAACTACCTAAGCTTATTTTACACCAAAGTTTTTCTTTCTCTCAAAAAGTGTTTTTACCAACCCCGTATTTTCAGAAGAAAAATAAATGGCAGGTTGCCATGATGATGCAAGAACCCACTCCGCTTCACGCCTCCAGCCTGAGACTGTTGCCAACACCCCAGTCGCACTCTTTATAGTGACTGTAACATTGGCTACTCTTGTTGCAGCAAAACCATCTGCAAATGAAGCTGCGTTTTTATACTCAAGTTGCGAAAAGAAGTTAACTATCTTCGTAGAATCAGCAGGCTGATTATCAATCGTCCAACCTTTTTCCTTTTTCACCATGCTAAAACTGCTATCGCCTGGGTAGTCAAATTGAATTTCTGTTATCAACTCTTTCTTTAATCGAAGAAAAGACTTATCGCGCCAATCGTTGTACTTTTTGTTAAACGATGATTCTAGAAAACCCTCCACCGTATAGACTTCGTTCTCTCCGGCAAGGCGCACGTGGGTAAAAATCCCTCCCGCATTAAACTGGCCATCGGGCGATTGATTGTAGCCAATTCTACCAATAATTATATTGCCCACTTCTTCCGTTCCGCTTACTATTTTTACGCGCGTACTCGAATCTGAAACACTGTACTCGTTCCATTTTTCCATTTTTGATGTAACAAAGCGCAGTGGCTTTAACTTTGCAAAAGCGGCTAATGCACTGCTTACCGATCCTTGCTCTGTTTTCGCAGTACGGTTATTGAATTTAACACTCCATTGATTTGCTTCCTTCAGCAATTCGATCTCCTTTCCGTTTTCTGATGCTGGGTAGAGAAGCAATTTTGTAACCCGCGCGGTATCAATCTGCAGAATCGTTTCTTTCAAATTGCCTTTTACTCGTGCCGCTCTAAATACTTTTGAAAGTGCAAAGACAACTGCTAGCGCCACCAATACAATCAAAAGGACTTTATTATTTATTTTTTTCATACAATATCTAATCTGTTAAACACTTTGGGCATGTGATCGCTATTCTACTCCCGACCAATTCTCGCTCATCCATTTGTAGCGCCTTATTTTATTTCGCTGCGAACGGAATATGCCGTAGCCAATGGCAAGCACAATTGGTAACAAAAAATTTCCATACTTCAAAAGTAGTTTGGTCGAATCTTCTAGCTGCGCAATAGGGCGAGCACTTGCACCTTTCGTTCTAAGTTCTATCAACCCCGTATCGTCCGAAAGCCAGTCGATACTATTAACTAAAAGGCTCACGTTATCGGCATTTACTTGCCTAGCCCGCTCGCTCTCGCCATTAATGGCAAAGTCTCCATCGCCAATCACAATCATTTTTGATTTTGTGTTGCCTGATAGTTTCCCTTCGATAGCTGCTGCCAACGTCAACCCATTTTGAGGAAACTCGCTTTGTGTCCATTGTTTTTGAACTTCAAAATAGAGTGGAGCCTTGAGTGCGTTCGACTGCTGTGAAGAAAATGCGATCGGCACAAATTTCTTAGTGGTGTCCCCCGTGTACCTAATGGTACTAGCGAATTGAAGCATCACAGCTTCCAATCCCTTTACAGAAGGGTGATTTGAAAATCGAGAAACCAGCGGGATGTACGGAAATTGAATTTGCTGTTGCAGCGTGCCAAAAGAAGTTTGCTGTTGCATGGTTACCGAGCCGCACTTGGTATCGATCACAAAATTATCTTCTACTTCAATACCTTTGGCTAGTAGCCACTGCTCCAATCCGGTAGCCACGCTAGTGCCCGTTGCGTTTTGAAAATTACCTTCTACCCGATTGATGGCTACCAATACTCTTCCACCTCGGTTAACAAAGTTTTCGATCTTTTGAAAATGAGCTCCAGGTATAGTATCGGTGGGGCGAATGATTACCAGCGTTTTCGATGTCGGCAGAATATCGGTAGAATCGCTCAGCGTTACTTCTTGTGAAGAATACAAAATATCGAGGCTCGCCTTCGCTTGGGCAAGTTCTGATAATTTTGGCTCTCCATGACCCTGCAAAAAGCTAATGATCGGCTTCTCTTTAACCGACAATTTTTTTATTGCGGTTGAGAGCGCATACTCCATCGCAGCACCCGGCTGAATAAATGGTATCACTTCTTGGTTAGCCCCCAACAATACAAGTGCGCCCATAAATGCTTTTTGTTGCTTCACCTGATCCTTCTCGCGAACATTTATCATCACCGTACGGATGCCGTTTTTGTTGGCCTCTTGTTCAGTAGCTTCTGTCTCGCCTGGATTGATAAATTCGTAAACTACTTTGCCATCTGCTCGATTGGCGTATTCGATCAGCATTTCTTGAAAATCTTGCTTGGTCTTCGCCACATCGGGCGGAAGGTTTTGTGAGAAATACGCCTTCACCGTAACAGGGTCTTCCAAATCATTTAAAATATCTGAAGTTGCTTCGCTCAGTGTGTATTCTCCATCTTCAGTAAAATCAAAGCGTAGGTGAAACTCGTTGCTAACAAAATTGATGGCTACGATAATTAAAATCAAAAGCCCAATGCTGGTATATAATTTTCTATGCATAAAATTCAACTTAAGATAAGTTCCGTTTGGTAAGCGACAATTCAGAGAGCAACAACCCGATCGTAATCAACGATCCAAAATAAATTAAATCGCGGGTATCGACCACGCCACGAGAAATGCTTTCAAAGTGGGCAAACAAGCTTAGCATTTCAAAAATTTCACCAACCACGCCCTGAAAGTTGCTGGCCAACACACCGAATACGATATGAAAGAAAAGCCCCACAAATAATGCTGTTAAAAAGGCAACAATCTGATTGTTAGTAATGCTGCTAGTATATAAACCTATACTTACGTACGATGCACTAATCAACAGCAAACCCAAGTACCCACAAATTACTTCGCCTTGATCGAGGTTGCCAATGTTTGCTAGTGTAATCACATACGGCAGCGTAAATAGAAGTGCAATGGCTACCAACAAAAGAGCCGCAAAAAATTTGCCCACCACTACTTGCCGATCGGTTACTGCTTTGGTGAGCAACAATTCAATCGTGCCTGTTTTTCTTTCTTCAGCCAATAGCCGCATGGTGAGTGCTGGAATGAAAAAGAACAGCGACCAATAGGCAATATTAAAAAACCCGCGCATGGTTGTTTGGCCTACCAAAAAAATATCGTTGCCAAACATCCAAGTAAAAAATCCACTGAAACCCAAAAACAGCGTTAACAAAATATATGCAATGAGCGAATCGAAAAACGATCCCAATTCCTTTTTTGTAATGATCCAAATGGTTCGCATATCAATTCATTGTTAAATTTCTAAATACATCTTCTAATCTTGTCTCGAGCGGAATTAACTCGGTAATAACCCAATTTTTTTCTGCGCATAATTTAAACACAGCCCTAGTAGACGATGCTCCTGACTTGCTTTGGATTTCAAAACGATTCATGGCCACATCTGTCAGCTCTACCTTCTCTATAGTTTGCAAGTGCTGCAAACTTTTTTGAATATCTGCGGCCGATCCATCTTCGATTCGTACTTTTAAAAGTTCGGTGCCTGTTGCTTGCTTGCGCAACGTTTCAGATGTTCCGTCTGCTACAATTCTTCCTTTGTTGATAATAAGGATGCGATCGCACGTGGCCTCCACTTCGGGTAGAATGTGTGTGCTTAAAATCACCGTCTTCTCTTTTCCGATTTCACGAATCAATTTCCGGATCTCTACAATTTGATTTGGATCAAGCCCTGTAGTGGGTTCATCTAAAACTAAAATCTCCGGATCGTGGATAAGTGCCTGCGCCAGCCCAACACGTTGGCGATAACCCTTCGATAGCTCTCCAATTTTTTTATGCTTCTCGGCATTGAGGCCACATACACTTACCATTTTACGGATGCGCTCGTCAATCAAGTCCGTACTCACTCCTTGCAAGGCCGCACAAAAACCGAGGTAATCTATTACGGGCATGTCAAGGTAAAGTGGGTTGTTCTCTTGCAGGTACCCAATGTGCTTTTTGATTTCGTCTCCGGCTTCGAGCAAATTTTTTCCGCCAATCGAAATAGTGCCATCACCAGCCGATAGGTAGCCCGTAATCATTTTCATGGTAGTGCTTTTGCCCGCTCCGTTTGGCCCGAGAAAGCCTAATATCTCACCAGTCTTTACCTCAAATGAAATGTTATCAACCGCACGCTGCGATCCATATCGTTTGGATAGGTTCTCTATTTTTACGTTCATAAAAAATTTAAAATTTTGGGATTAAAAGAATCTCCAATCCCTGACTTCGAGGTGCAAAAATATATTTTTGATCGAAAAAGTAAAGGGCTAAGAATATTTTTTAAAAAAAATCATCTATCGTTCTGTTACTCAAATTTCTCAAAACTCCACCGCCACTTGATTCCGCAAAATATCATCCAATGTGTCCCTCTTGCGGATGAGTTGCGCTTTTCCATTCAGCACCAATACTTCTGCAGGGCGGAAACGTGAGTTATAGTTAGACGCCATCGAATAACCATAGGCTCCCGCATTTTTCAACACCAGCAAATCACCTTCACGCACTTCGTTCATTTTGCGGTCGGCACCAAAGGTGTCGGTTTCACAAATATTGCCTACCACCGTATAGATTTTATGGTCGCCAGTCGGGTTGGACGTGTTCACAATATCATGATGGGCATCGTACATCATGGGGCGAATGAGATGGTTGAGTCCAGAGTTGACACCCACAAAGGTGACGGAAGGTGTGGTCTTCACCACGTTGGCATTCACAAATAAATAGCCCGCCTCGCTCACTAAGTATTTTCCGGGCTCAATCCACAATTCTAATTGCTTGCCATAGCTTTGATAAAATTCTTTGAAAGCTTTGCCGAGTTTCAAACCCAAGTCGTAGATGTTAGTTACATGGTCGCCTTCTTTGTAGGCCACCTTAAATCCGCTACCAAAGTCAATGAACTTCAGATTTGGAAAATCACGTGCCACGCCAAAAAGAATTTCTGCCATCTTGAGAAAGACATCCGTTTCAGTAATTTCAGAACCTGTGTGTATGTGTAAGCCATTCACATTGATTTTGTGTTGCTGCACCAGTTGCATAATCTGCGGAAGCTGATATACTGAAATGCCAAATTTTGAATTGCCGTGTCCGGTTGAAATTTTGTAATTGCCGCCAGCTAAAATGTGTGGGTTCAGTCGGATGCAAACGGGATAATTACTTCCATACTTTTTGCCGAACTTTTCTAACACCGAAAGGTTATCAAGATTAATATTGAGTCCCAGTTCAACCCCTTGGACGATTTCAGAAAAGTCAACACAGTTGGGCGTAAACATAATTTCATCAGCGGTGAAGCCCGCTCCCATAGCGATGTGTGCCTCTTGCAACGATACCACATCTACACCAGCTCCATTTTTCTTGAGCAACTTTAATATCGAAATATTGGTCAATGCCTTGGCAGCATATTTTACCTTGACTTGATTTTCAGAGAACGCATTTTTTAAGTTTTGCAATTGCTGAATAATCTTTTGACCATCGTACACATACAGGGGCGTTCCAAATTCTGAACAAATATCAGCCACATTCAGCCCTTGAATTTGATAGGAGTTGTTGATCAGGTTCATTATCGAAAAATAAGCCTCAAATATACAATGGGTAAACTGAAAAATACGGTTGCCCAGTGGCAACTTATTTCTTTGTTATCTTCGCACCATGAAATTATTCTTTCGCCAAGCAGGCCAAGGGCAGCCGCTGATCATTTTACATGGATTGTTTGGCTCTTCTGATAATTGGTTCTCGTTATCTAAAATCTTTGCAGAAAAATTTACGGTTTATACAGTCGACCAGCGCAATCATGGGCAATCGCCCCACAGCGATGATTTCAATTATCGATTATTGACAGAAGACTTAGAAGAATTTTTGAACGAACACTCGATTGTCAACCCCCTTGTAATTGGTCACTCGATGGGTGGTAAAACAGCAATGAATTTGGCTATCAAAAATCCAAAGTTGATTGAAAAATTAATTGTGGTAGACATTGCGCCCAAAGCGTACCCTGTTCATCATGATCGCATTTTAGACGGGTTGATGGCAATACCATTGCCTGCCGTTTCAACGCGGACAGAAGCAGACAGAATTTTGATGGAATATGTACCCGAAATAGATGTTCGGCAGTTTTTACTTAAAAATCTATCGCGCAACGTGCAAGGGCAATTTGAATGGAAAATTAACCTCACAGCGTTAAACGATCATATTGAAGAGATAGGTGCGGGGATGCAGTACACTGGAGTTTACAATAAGCCCACTCTTTTTGTAAATGGCTCTAAATCAAATTACATTTTACCGTCCGATAACCAATTGATAGTAGATTTGTTTCCGCTAGTAAGCTTGCAAACATTAGATACAGGGCACTGGGTGCAAGCCGAAAAACCAGCAGAGTTTACACAAACTGTTTTAAACTTTTTGCGCCATTAGCACGATACCTTTTCATATTGCAAAATTATATCTCGTGCCCAGCGTGATTGCCGAGGCAACGCAAAATGAGGTTATTCCACCCCATGTACTAACGGCCTTGCGGCCGATCACTCATTTTTTAGTAGAAGATGCACGTACTGCTAGAAGATTTTTGAGTAGCCTAAAAATTTATGATTCTATTGAAGCGCTTCATTTTGAAGTGTTGAATAAAGACACTAGGAAGGAAGAACTTCATGAGCTAATGAAGCCACTTTTAACAGGCAATTACATGGCCATTATTTCTGAATCGGGCTGCCCGGGCGTGGCTGATCCTGGTGCAATGGCTGTGGCGTACGCGCACGAAAGAAATATTCAAGTAATACCCTTAGTGGGGCCATCTTCTATTCTCTTGGCTCTGATGGCATCTGGTCTTAACGGTCAACGCTTCGCTTTCCATGGCTATTTGCCCGTAGACGGAAAAGAAGCGGCCAAACTCATAAAAGATCTTGAACGCGAAATGGAATTGAAAGGCCAAACACAATTGTTTATTGAAACCCCCTACCGCAATAACCAAGTGCTAGAGCATTTGTTGCGCGGACTAAAAGACCAAACCATGCTGACCGTGGCCGTTGACGTTACTGGCTCAACAGAAAATATTAGGACGAAAAGCGTGCGCGAATGGAAAGCCAGCAAGGCACAATTGCCAAAAATGCCTTGTTTGTTTTTGATGGGTCAGACTCAATAAGTTAGACTTATTAGAATCGTTTGTAAATCAAATTATTCCCTATTTTTGCGGCTCATAAAAACTCTTATAAGAATGGCCTATTTATTTACCTCTGAGTCTGTTTCTGAAGGGCATCCCGACAAAGTAGCAGATCAAATATCGGATGCACTCATCGATTATTTCTTAGCCTACGACCCCAACTCAAAAGTTGCGTGCGAAACACTGGTGACCACCGGTCAAGTAGTATTGGCAGGTGAAGTAAAGTCAGAAGCTTACTTAGATGTGCAAGACATTGCCCGTGAGGTAATCAAGAAAATAGGGTATACCAAAAGCGAATATATGTTTGAAGCGAATAGCTGCGGAATTTTCTCGGCTATCCACGAACAATCGTCTGATATTAACCAAGGTGTAGAGCGCAAGAAGAAAGAAGACCAAGGCGCGGGCGACCAAGGCATGATGTTCGGCTACGCCACCAACGAAACGGACAATTACATGCCGCTTCCATTGGAGTTAGCGCACTTGCTGTTGCGCGAACTGTCTGTCATCCGCAGAGAAGGAAAATTAATGACCTACTTGCGCCCTGATGCGAAATCGCAAGTGACGATTGAATACGCTGATGATAACAAGCCGCAGCGCATTGATGCGATTGTGATTTCAACGCAGCACGATGATTTCGATAGAGACGCTGTGATGTTGAAAAAGATCAAAGACGATATGATCAACATCCTCGTTCCGCGCATTATGAAGAAATTACCTAAGCGTGTACAGAAACTTTTCAATACTGATATCAAGTACTTCATCAACCCTACCGGAAAGTTTGTAATTGGTGGTCCGCATGGTGACACGGGTTTAACGGGCAGAAAAATCATCGTAGATACCTACGGAGGTAAAGGTGCCCACGGTGGGGGTGCATTCTCTGGTAAAGATCCATCTAAAGTTGACCGTTCAGCTGCTTATGCTACGCGTCACATTGCTAAAAATTTAGTGGCAGCGGGCGTTTGCGATGAGGTACTGGTGCAAGTTGCTTACGCGATTGGTGTGGCAAAGCCGGTGGGTTTGTACGTAAACACCTATGGATCGGCTAAGGTGAACATGACAGATGGTGAGATTGCCAAGAAGATTGAAAAGGTATTCGATATGCGCCCTTACTTTATTGAAGAGCGTTTCAAATTACGCACTCCTATCTACTCTGAAACCGCAGCGTACGGCCACATGGGTCGCGAATCGAAAGTGGTAGAAAAGATTTTCAACAAAGGAAAAAAGAGCGAAAAGCGTGTGAAAGTGGAGTTGTTCCCTTGGGAGAAACTAGATTACGTAGAAAGCTTGAAGAAGGCCTTTAAGATCTGATAATCGTAATGTTTTTTGGAAGCCGATGAGAAGTGCCTCATCGGCTTTTGTTTTTTTAGCCAACGGATGATTGAAGTTTAGCGAATCAGACAATCACCGAATTATCAAATCTATAAATCAATTACACCGTCATAATCTCGGCCTCTTTTTTTCTAAACAAAGCATCGATTTTAATAATATACTCGTCTGTCAATTTTTGGACTACCCCCTCGGCATTCTTTACATCATCTTCCGATGCACCCTTAATTTTCTTTAAACTTTCGTTGGTTTCTTTGCGAATGCTACGAATGCTCACTTTACCCTGTTCGCACTCTTGGCTTACCTGCTTCACCAATTGTCTGCGTCTTTCTTCGGTAAGCATGGGTATGTTTATGATTACTTGTTGTCCATCATTTTGTGGTGTAAGTCCCAAGTTGGCGTTGATGATGGACTTTTCAATTTCTTGAATCAATCCCTTTTCCCAGGGTTTAATAAAAATAGTGCGGGCATCGGGTGTGGTCATAGAGGCAACCTGTTGAAGTGGGCTCATAGCACCATAATACGAAACCATAATTCCATCCAACATAGAAGGATTGGCTTTTCCTGCCCTAATTTTTGTCAATTCGTGCGAGACGTGGTTGATAGCCTTGTTCATCTGATCTTTGGCCTCGTCTAGGTATAGTTCAATTTCTTCCATAATGTTCAATTTACAAGGCACGAATTACGATTTTTTCTAGCGCATTTTCACGCCTTGCTGGTATTTTTTATACATACAAGTTGTCCCTCGAATTATAAACTGATTGAGCTCTTGATTATAGAAATCAAGTAAATACTAGTCACAAAAAAACCCGAACGATAGGTCGCTCGGGTTTTTTACTTATAATATCTCAATTAAATTTTCGCCCGCTTCACTTCACGCTTCTCGTAGCTTTCAATCACATCGCCCACGTTGATGTCGTTGAAGTTTTTAATGCTGATACCGCAATCAAAACCACTCTTCACTTCGGCTGCATCATCTTTAAATCGCTTCAAGGCCGACATCTCGCCTGAGTATATCACAATACCATCGCGGATCAATCGGATCGGGTTATTGCGTTTCACATACCCATCGGTAACCATACAACCAGCCACGGTACCTACTTTGGTAATCTTAAATACATCGCGCACTTCGGCATTACCAACAATCACCTCTTCAAATTCTTTCTCTAGCATACCTTCCATGGCTGCTTTGATCTCGTTGATGGCATCGTAAATAATCGAGTACATTCTTATTTCAATCTCTTCGTTCTCGGCCAGCCTACGTGCAGATGGTGAAGGACGTACTTGGAAGCCAAGAATGATGGCATCTGAAGCAGACGCTAACAACACATCTGATTCTGAAATCTGCCCTACCGCTTTATGGATGATGCTCACTTCTACTTTTGGAGTAGACAATTTCAATAATGAATCGGACAATGCTTCGATAGAGCCGTCCACATCGCCTTTGATAATTACATTCAATTGCTTGAACGAACCGATTGCCAAGCGCCTACCAATTTCGTCAAGCGTAATATGCTTTTTGGTACGGATGCTTTGTTCGCGCAAAATCTGGCTTCTCTTATTAGCTACCTCACGCGCCTCGCGGTCAGTTTCCATTACCTGAAATTTCTCGCCTGCTTGTGGTGCGCCATCTAAACCTAATACTTGCACTGGGGTAGACGGTCCCGCCATTGGCACTCTCTTGCCCGTGTCATCGAACATCGCCTTTACGCGACCATAATTAGATCCGGCCACCATTATATCGCCTACTTTCAACGTGCCTGCTTGCACCATCAATGTAGTTACATAGCCACGCCCTTTGTCTAGCTCGGCTTCAATAATAGAACCTATCGCTGGCTTATCCGGATTAGCTTTTAGATTTAATAATTCGGCTTCCAACAATACCTTTTCCAATAAATCTTCAATGCCTACTCCGGTCTTAGCCGAAATGCCTTGGCTTTGGTATTTCCCTCCCCAATCTTCTACCAAAATATTTATTTTCGATAGTCCTTCTTTAATTTTTTCAGGATTGGCCGAAGGCTTATCAATTTTATTGATTGCAAAAACAAGAGGGACGCCTGCAACTTGTGCGTGGTTGATTGCCTCTTTTGTTTGCGGCATAATGTTATCGTCTGCGGCAATTACAATCACAGCAATGTCGGTAAGTTTAGCCCCCCGTGCACGCATGGCGGTAAATGCCTCGTGACCCGGTGTATCTAAGAACGCAATCTTATTACCGCTTTTGGTGATTACATCGTAGGCGCCAATGTGCTGTGTAATACCGCCCGCCTCTGATGCTGTTACTTTGGTGTTGCGTATATAATCCAGCAATGAAGTCTTACCATGATCTACGTGGCCCATGATGGTAACAATAGGGGCACGCGGTTGTAAGTCTTCTTCGGCATCTACTTCTACCACTACTTCCTCTTCTTCTGTAGAAGCAAACTGTACATCGAAGCCAAATTCATCGGCTATTACCGTAATCGCCTCGGCATCTAGTCGCTGATTGATGGAAACGAACATGCCCAATCCTAAACAAGTAGATATTACATCGTTTACCGACACGTTCATCAGAGAAGAAAGGTCATTGGCAGAAATAAACTCTGTCACCTTCAATATTTTCGATGACTCTTGCTCTGCATGTAAACGCTCTACCTCGGCCTCAGAAACAGCTTGACGTTTTTCTTTTCTGTACTTAGCCCCTGTAAATTTCTTCTGGCCGCCACTTAGCTTGGCTAGAGTAGCACGCACCTGATCTTGGATTTCCTTATCGGTAGGCTCGGGCTTAGGTGTTCTAACAAATGGTTTCTGTCCACCAGGAGCATTTTGTGGTCGGCCTCCTTGCTGTGGCCTCGCGCCACCACCTTGTGGGCGTTGCTCGTTTGCATTGGGCAACCGCTTGCGAGGTCGCTTTTGCTGGTTTGCTTTGTTTAGATCAGAAGAGGCTACTGGCTGATTTTTCTTTTCGGTAGGTAGCTCGATTTTTGAAAGCACCTTTAGGCCTTGCAATTTATCGGCCTTGGCTTTAATCAATTCTTGCTCTACCTGCTTTTCAGGCTCAGGCTTTACTGCGTCTGGTAATTTTTCTACAATTTCTTTTTCGCTGCTGATTACATCTTGAGTTGGCTCTGAAACTGGCTTCTCTTTTTTCTTAGGCTCTTTATCTAGTTCAATTTTGCCTACTACTTTTATGCCTTCGAGTTTGGGTTTGTCAACTTCAACCTTTTCAATTTTCTCGGGCTTTGGTTCTTCTTTGTGTTTGACAATCTCTTTCGATCCTAGATTCTTGATTAAGACGTTGTCATCTTCTTCTGTCTTTTTGCGATGAATTTCTGGTTCAGTCTTTGTTGCAATCGGAGCTTCAGCGGGCTTCATGCCGATGGTGAGGTGCGATGCTTCTAATTTTTCAGAAGCAGAAGAGGCAAATTCTTTTGCCAACATAGCAAACTGCTCTGCACTAAGTTTGGCGTTGGGGTTGTTCTCTACACTTACTCCTTTTTTTGCCAAAAAGTCCAAAATGGTATTGTGCCCCACGTTCAACTTACGAGATGCCTGCCCTAATCGCACTGATTTTTCTTCTGCCATGCCCAAATATCTGGTAATTTATTGATTTAAGAGAGTTTTATAATTAAGTGCTATTCAAATTCCTTGCGTAAAACAGCTAGTACCGATTCTGCAGTCTCTTCTTCTAAATCGGTTCTTCTTACTATTTCTTCTTTATTTAGATTAAGTACGCTCTTAGCCGTATCGAGCCCAATGCGCTTAAGCTCATCGATTACCCAGCTTTCGATTTCATCGCTGAATTCGTCTAGGTCTACATCTTCTTCGGCTACTTGTGTGTCGTTTTCACGGAACACGTCTATTTCCATTTCTACCAACCGGCTGGCTAGCTTAATGTTCAAGCCTCCTTTACCAATAGCAAGCGATACCTGATCGGGTTTTAAGTATACCGATACGCGCTTATTTTCTTTATCTACTTTAATAGAAACTACTTTTGCCGGACTGAGAGCGCGCTGGATATAGAGCTCTAAGTTTTCGGTATAGTTGATTACGTCAATGTTTTCGTTTTGCAGCTCTCGCACCACAGCGTGAATCCGCGAACCCTTCATCCCTACACAAGCTCCTACCGGATCGATCCTGTCATCGTACGATTCTACGGCTACTTTTGCGCGCTCGCCTGGCTCGCGCACTACTCTTTTTATGGTTATCAGGCCATCATATACTTCGGGCACCTCTTGCTCGAACAAACGCTCTAAGAAAACAGGTGATGTACGCGACAAAATAATTTTAGGGCTGCCATTTACCATGTCAACTCTATGCACAATTGATTTTACGGTTTCGCCCTTGCGATAACGGTCTTTTGGAATCTGCTCGTTGCGAGGGATAGAAATTTCGTTGCCATCTGCATCGATCAATAGTATCTCGCGGCTTAACACCTGATAAACTTCTCCTGTTATTACTTCGCCAACGATGTCTTTATACTTTTGATAAACGATATCCTTTTCTAAATCTTTTACTTTTTGAATCAGCGTTTGGCGTGCTGTGGTAACGGCTCTGCGCCCGAAATCTTCTAAATGGATTTCTTCTGCTACCTCTTCGCCCACCTCAAAATCGGGCTCAATTTTCTGTGCATCGGTTAGGCTGATTTTGTCGTGTTCCCAAATATCTTCCGAATCGTCTTCCACGATTTCGCGGAAGCGCCAAATCTCAAGATCGCCTTTGTCGGCATTTACAATAATATCGAAATTGTCATCCTCCACATATTTTTTCTTGATCATGTTACGAAACACATCTTCTAAGATGCGAATCATAGTGGGGCGGTCGATGTTTTTTTGTTTGGCGAAATCGGCAAACGATTCAATCAGTGTTGATGCATCCATACGGCTTGCTAGTTAAACGAAACGGTTACAATTGTTTTTTCTATGTCACTAAAAAGTATTTCCATTTTTATCAATTCTTTCTTCTTTTCCTTTGAGGGCGTTTCGATCACGATGCGCTCTTCTGTTATTTCCAGCAGCTTTCCTTCGTGGTAGCTTTTACTTTTTACTTGAACTTTTACGGTGCGGCCTACATTGGCGAAATACTGCCTCTTCATTTTTAGCGGAACATCCAACCCGGGTGTGCCCACTTCCAAATTATAAGCACCCTCGATCAAGTTTTGCGATTCAAGGTCTTCCGATAATTTTCTACTTACCTCTGCGCAACTATCTATGCTTATGCCTTTATCGCCATCTAGCTGAACCACAATTTTTGTAGGCTTATATTTTGAAATAAGCACATCTACCAAAAAATGATTTGGGTCTGATAGGTGCGATTCGGCTAATTCTCTAATTTTTTGCACTAATTCCATAACTATCTACAAACAAAGAGGGGACTTTTCGATCCCCTCTAGGTTGATTTTCAAGAAAGTGATGCAAATGTAATTGATTTTTGGTTTAACGCAAATAGTGGTGCTTTTCTATATCGTTGGCCTAATCTGTAAGTTTACAAATGCGAGCGATTTTAAACCGTAAACCCACCATCGGCCGTAAATACACTACCTGTGCAATAGGCTGACGAGTCGGAAGCAAGGTACAAAGCCAGCGCAGCTATTTCTTCGGGCGTACCCACTCTTTTGATGGGTAGCGCTTTCATCATGGCAGCCATCATTTTATCGTTACCCCAAAGCGCTTCACTGAATTTTGTTTTGATTAAGCCTGGACAAATAACATTGGCGCGGATATTATCATCGCCCCACTCTTTTGCCATCACTTTAGTAAGTGAAATCAAGGCAGCTTTGCTCATGCTATAGATACCGAGTCCGTGTTCGGGCCTCAAGCCACCGATTGAACTGATATTAATTATTGATCCTGATTTTTTTTCCTTTAAAACCGGATAGATTTTTTTTGCTAACTCAAACGGGCCCTTTACGTTTACCGCAATAATTTTATCGAATGCCTCTAAACTGGTATCGACTACAGGGCCAAATACCGGATTGACGGCTGCATTATTTACTACGATATCTATTGTACCATAGTTGGCAAGCGTAGCCTCTGCCAATCTATGTACATCATTCATATCGCCCATGTGGCATGCAATGGCGGTAGCCTCGAAGCCTTTCTTTTTTATTTGAAGAGCCACCTCATCAACTGCTTCTTGCTTGCGACTGCTTACAACTACTTTGGCTCCTGCCGCTGCGTAATACTCTGCAATAGCTTGGCCAATACCTTTTGACGCACCTGTAACCAGCGCGACTTTACCCTCTAACGAAAATAGATGTTTCATGTGTTAACTATTATCGAGTTAAGATATGGATTTTTATCAACTCGCAAATGCGATAAATATTTTATATTGCTAAGAATGAGTACCGCTGAACTGATTAACATAAGTCACCAGTATGGTGGTCAATTCTATATTAAGAATTTTTCGGTAACATTTCAAGAGAAAAAAATCACCGCCATCATTGGCAGAAGTGGTAGCGGAAAATCTACTATTCTAAAGTTTGTAAATGGCTTAGTAAAACCTACCATTGGAAGTATTACTGTTTTTGGTAGCCCCTTAAACTATTCAACATTATCAGCCACTCGCCTTCGGATGGGATACATGCTGCAGGGCACTGGGTTATTCCCTCATTTAACAATTGAAGATAATATCAGCATTACGAATAGAATAACTAAAGGTGATATTAATGCTGCACAGCGAATAGAAGAACTATTGAGCTTAGTAAGATTGCCAACAGCATTGCTAAAAAAATACCCCTACCAACTTTCGGGCGGAGAACAGCAGCGTGCGGGTATTTGTCGTGCATTATTTCTTAACCCTTCTATTTTACTAATGGACGAGCCTTTCGGAGCACTTGACCCTATAACACGACAAGAAATTCAATTAGAGATTTTGAAGTTGCAGCAAGTAGCCGCCCGAACCATTTTGCTTGTAACTCACGATATGAGGGAAGCTAAAAAAATGGCAGATTATATTTTGGTAATCGACAATGGCGAGATTCAGCAGCATGCCTCAACGGATGAAGTACTTAAAAAGCCATCAAATAAATTGGTTGAACAATTAATTGAATCTTCGTTGTGAAGTGCTTACTTTATATCACCCTGTTTTTTTTGGTAGTTAGTACCGGTTATGGTCAGCGCATTCGGGTGGGAGCAAAACATTTCAATGAGGGATATATTTTAAGTGAAATAATTTCACAATTACTAGAACACGAAGGCTATACAGTAACAAGAAGTTACAACTTAGGTGGCACCTTGGTTTGCTTTGAAGCATTGAAAAATAATGCCATTGACATTTATCCTGAATATAGCGGAACGATTGCTGCGGAGATATTAAAACAACCACAACTTACCTTTAGCGAAACGAATTTATTTTTATTCAATAATTTTAAGTTAGAAACAGCCGAGCCATACGGTTTTAACAACACTTATACGTTGGTAATAAAAAAAGAGATAAGTGCAGCACTCACTATTACTGCGATCTCTGATCTAAGAAAAAACCCAGAATTAAAGATTGGTGTCAGCTATGAATTTTTAAAGCGGCAAGACGGATGGGAGAACCTTTCAAAAAGATATGCTCTACCCCATTTGCCAACAGGGCTCGAACATGGGTTAGCTTATGAAGCACTAAATCAAAATAAGATTGACGTTACAGACGCTTATTCAACTGATGGAGAAATTTCAAAATACGGCTTGATTGCGTTGAAAGACGACATGGGTTTTTTTCCAAAATATGAAGCTACATCACTATTTCGTAGTGAGTTAGGAACACATGCAAGGAATGTTTTAACCAAGTTAAACGGTAAAATAGATCAAGTCAAAATGCAATCTATGAACAAGGCCGTTCTTTACGAAAAAAAATCGTTTAAACAGGTGGCTAATAATTTTTTAGTCAACGAAGGAATAATTGTTGCTAACGAATTGAAAGAGCCCTCCATTCTTAGTGACGTTTTAAGTAAGATTGCCACACATTTACTTCTAACATTTAGTGCCTTACTATTGGCTATTTGCTTTGCTTTTCCTATCGGAGTATGGCTATACTGGCAACCACTTATTTCAACACCTATATTATACGTAGCGGGCCTTCTTCAAACTATTCCGTCAATTGCACTACTTGCCATTCTGATTCCCTTTGTTGGCATTGGCATGCTGCCTGCTATCATCACTTTGTTTCTTTATGCATTATTACCCATTCTGCGAAATACAGTTAGCGGATTGCAATCTGTTGATCCCTTACTTAAAAATGTTGCTGAAGGCATTGGAATGAGTCGGTTTCAAAAATTAAAGTTTGTAGAATTTCCGCTTGCAATGCCTATGATCTTATCGGGCATTCGAATTGCTGCTGTTATTAATGTTGGAACTGCAACGCTGGCAGCATTTATTGGAGCTGGCGGCTTGGGCGAATACATCGTTACTGGGTTAGCCTTAAATAGTTCAGAATTGATTCTACGCGGAGCAATACCAGCTGCATTGCTAGCACTTGTGGTAGAAATAATTTTTAATTTATTGGAAAAGTATTGGATTCCTAAACACATACGCAACTAGTTTTATCATTTGTAAATTCAGATCGCTTCAAACATCTCGACCCTACTATTCAAATTAATTTGGGTTGCAAATCATGGAAGACGCTGCTGTAAAAGAAATTCGAAAGATCATTCATATCGACATGGATGCTTTTTATGCTTCCGTGGAACAACGCGACAATCCCAGTTTGAGAGGCAAACCCATTGCCGTAGGTGGCTCTCCTCAAGGGAGAGGTGGAGTGATTGCCACAGCCAGTTATGAGGCGAGAAAATTCGGAATTCGTTCGGCTATGTCTTCGAAACGTGCCGCACAACTTTGCAAGGAATTGATTTTTGTTCGTCCTCGATTTGACGCCTACAAAGAAGTGTCTCGCCAGATACGTGAGATCTTTCATCGGTATACAGATTTGATTGAACCTCTCTCGCTCGATGAGGCGTTCCTGGATGTAACACACGATAAACAAGGCATCGGCTCTGCCATTGAAATTGCCAAGTTGATTCGTAGAGCAATCAGAACTGAATTACATCTTACGGCTTCTGCCGGTGTGTCGGTAAATAAGTTTGCCGCCAAGGTGGCTTCAGACTTGAACAAACCAGATGGGCTTACTTTTATTGGACCATCTGGCCTTACCAACTTTATGGAAAAGCTACCTGTGGAGAAATTTTTTGGAGTTGGGAAAGTGACAGCAGAGAAAATGAAGAGGCTGGGGTTGCACACAGGCGGTGATCTAAAAAAACTTACAGAGCGAGAGTTGATCAAACACTTTGGAAAGCCAGGAAGGTTTTTCTATAAGATTGTGCGTGGTATAGACGATCGGCTAGTGAAGCCTGATCGGGAAACAAAGTCGGTAGGCGCAGAAGACACATTTCCGTTTGATTTGACTACGCAGGAGGAAATGTATGCAGAGCTGGAGAAAATAGCACAAGGTGTTCACAGTCGGCTGAATAGGTATCAACTAAAAGGAAAGACGATCACGCTGAAAATTAAATTCCACGATTTTAAGCAGATTACGCGAAGTCAGTCGTTTGAACGAGGCATAGATGACCTCGAATCGATTGAGTCAGCCTCCAAACAACTCTTACTCAATACAGATTTGCTAAACAAGAAAGTCAGGTTATTGGGTATTCAGGTTTCTAACTTTACAGATTTTGTACCGAGGCCACACAGAGGGGAAGAGTTTCAGTTGAAGCTATTCTAGTCCTTTTGCTTTTATCACAATACGATGTCAGACTATTCGCATTTTCCTTCAATCACTTTTGTTCCATTCGCAGTCCAGCAATTATCATACACCGAGCAGTAGCAAATGATGTACTCAAATTTTTGCTTTTGAAATGCGATGGCAAATTTCTTTACTAACTCATCTCCTACTATATGAAACGCTCTGATTTTCTCTCCCGAGGCAACAACTCTATTTCTAACAGCATTGGTGGAAATAGATAGTGTATCTGTTTTTCCAATTAAGGATTCAAACAATTCATTGTTGTCTTTCATCACTACGCCATCTACTTTGATGACTACTTCCTTCACAATGGCTGGACCAATTCCTTTGTTTTCTACTTCAAAGTAAGCCTCATCAGGCTTATCGCTAGAAACCGCTGTCGTGGTAAGTGTTTCTAAGTAAGGCCAAACTGAAGCATGCTGTTGGCTCCGCATAATTTCAGCTTGGCTGATCATAACACGTGCTTGATAAATATATACTGCCAGCGTGGCAATGCTCACAAACGTAGCGCAAAGAGCTATTATCATCTCCGGTTTAAGCCGCGTTTTTTTTGAAACATCCTGAGTCTCTTCCATAATCAAAGGTAAAAAAGTTCGATTCTATTGTGAATTCTAGTTCACAATTGGTGTCTTCTTAATCATCACCACCTCAATTCCTTTTTCCTTAGCCATGTTGTTGATTCGCTCGGTGTTTTGATTGATCGTAGAGCGAAGTTTTAACAATTCGTCATCCACCATTTTGGTTAGCATCTCGCGCACTTGTTCGCCTTGTTGAGTAGGAGGGAAATCTCCGGCTGCCTGTTCCACCATGAGATGAGCCAATCGGTTGTTCATCTTGATGCCATAGTTCAAAGGATCTTGCACACTTCGATTTTTGGTTTGATGAATGTTGTTTTCATGGATGGTCAATTCATCTTCAAACTTCTTTACAGCATCGACCAATTCTTTGTATTGTGCTTCTGTTCCCACTTTGTTTTTCAGCGAACTTAAATCTTCTTTGATTTTTCTGATGTCGATAACTCCTTGATTTGCCTCCGTTACTTTGTCACGCACTTTTATCAGGTAATCAAACTGTGCACGAAACTCTTCTGCAGTAGTATTAACTCTAGGGTCTTTCAGAATTTCAAATTCTTGCTCTTGTGTTTCACCATTTGCAGTGAGGCGGACTTTATACATACCGGGCACTACCTTTGGCCCTTGGTTGGGAGAGCCATAAAACACCATACCTGGAAATGTTTTGTATCCCGCATATCGCATATCCCACACAAATCGATTGCCGCCTGTTTTTAATGTGAGCTGGTCTGATTTATCTTTTGCTTTGTTGCTAACTGATTTGATTATTTCGCCATTGGCGGTAAGAAATTCTAATTTGACATCCGTCTTGTCATCCACCGACTTCAAATAGTAATGAACGAGCACACCCCCAGGTCTGTTCTCGCCCTCTCCTTTGCGTGGCTCACGATAGCCACCCTGACTTGGCATGCGGTACGTTGCTGAGGGCTTGAATAAAACAGATGCGCGAGTTGCCATCTCGGCTTTCAATTGATGCAGCGGAGTCAAATCATCAATCATCCAAAAACTTCTGCCATGCGTAGCCGCAATGAGATTGTCATCTTTAATTGCCAGATCAGCAACAGGCACAGGAGGCAGGTTGAGTTGAAACTTGTTCCAACTCGCACCGTCATCAAACGAAAGCCACATGCCTTTTTCAGTGCCCGTATAGAGTAAGCCCTGGCGTTTAGGATCAGCTCGAACCACGCGCACAAATTCTTCTTTTGGAATGCCGTTGGTGATTACAGTCCATGTTTTTCCAAAGTCGTTGGTTTTATAGATGTAAGGAGTATAGTCACCAAATTTGTAAGAAGTCGCCACGGCATACGCCCCACCTTTCACAAACGGATTTACATCGATGCTATTCCACATATTGTATTTGGGAGATTGAGGAGGCGTTACGTTCTTCCAATTTTTTCCACCATCTGTAGTGACATGAATAAGGCCGTCATCAGAGCCTGTCCAGATTTCATCTTTCGTGTAAGGCGATTCAGCGATCACGAAAATATTTGCGTAATATTCTGCACCGGTGTTGTCTTGCGTGATGGGGCCACCGGACGATTTAATGGTTTCGGATTCACCTCGCGTCAAGTCTGGGCTGATCTCTTGCCAACTTTGTCCACCATTGACGGTAGAATGTAAATGATTAGATCCTGCAAACAATTTTTTTGAATCATGTTTGCTGAATACCAACGGGTAATTCCAATTGAAGCGATATTTCATCACTTCTACGCCAGAACCAGCGGGCAGATCAGGCCACACATTGGTGCTTCGTTCCTGCCCGTTATCTAAATTCTGCATGCTCATGTAGCCCTTGTAATCGCTGCCATAGATAATGTTTGGATTTGTTGGATCGGGTGCGAGGTGAGCACTCTCTCCAATGGAAAGAGCTGTCCAATCTTTTTCACTAATGGAGTTTCCATCGGTGCGGTGAGGAATGCGAACACTCGTGTTGTCTTGTTGTGCTCCTAGAATATTATAAGGAAAAGAATTGTCAGTGGTGACGCGATAGAACTGAGCTGTTGGTTGATTGTGATAAGTAGTCCAATTCTCACCACCGTCATTGGAGATTTGAGCACCACCATCATCGGCAATGGCCATGCGTTGATTGTTGGCAGGATCAATCCACAAATCGTGATGATCACCATGAGGTGCATTTTTCAATTCAAACGTTTTGCCACCATCTTTGGAAACCCCATAGCTCACGTTCATCACCCACACTTTGTCTTCATTTTGTGTATCGGCATAAATACGGCAGTAGTACCACGCGCGTTGAAGCAATGCGCGATCTTGATTTACGCGAGCCCACGTTTTTCCGGCATCATCTGATCGATACACTCCTGGCGCTTCTGTATTTTCTATGATTGTCCAGATTCGATTTGAATTGACTGGAGAGACAGTGACGCCAATAATTCCATTGATGCCTTTCGGCATTCCGGGTTTGTCAGAAAGATTTTCCCATGTCTCTCCGCCATCGGTGCTTTTCCAAAGTTTAGAATCAGGGCCACCGCTATCCATGCGATACCCATTGCGTTTCATATTCCACGTAGCGGCATATAGTATGCGCGGATTATTGGGATCCATTGCCAGATCTCCAGCCATCGCTGTCTCGTTGATGTACAATACTTTTTTCCATGTAGTGCCACCATCGATACTGCGGTAAATACCACGCATTTCGTTGGGCTTCCACAGATTTCCCATCGCAGCAACATAAACGACTTCGGGATTTTTTGGATGTATTCGAATACGCGAAATATGACGTGAGTCGCTCAAACCAATATGTTTCCAAGTCGCTCCGGCATCGGTAGATTTCCAAACACCCCAGCCACTCGACACATTGTTGCGCAAGGTTTGTTCTCCTTCGCCCACGTAAATCACATTAGGATCGCTTTCTGCCACGGCTACTGCACCGATGGTTCCGCCAAAATATTTATCGGTAATATTTTCATAGCTCTGACCAGCATCTTTAGTGCGCCACACACCACCGCCCACCGTACCGAAATAATACAAGTTTGGATTGCCCGGCACACCCGTAACTGTACACGAGCGACCACCGCGATAGGGGCCTACTTCGCGCCAGCGGATGCCTGAATAGAGCGTGTGGTCGATTGAAACAGTCTGGGGCGAAGCTGTTTTCTTTTGAGCCTCTACGGCAACAAACGAAAACACAAAAACAAAAAGCAGGGTGAATCTCATGTATCTATTATTTAGCTTCTCGAATTACGAAAAAAAAACGTGTTGAGAAAGGGAATCTATATAGATGGGATATCGCTCGTCACAATATTAATTTTGCAATCAGATAAATTGACTATTTTTCATTCTCTAAAACAACGTTGTATGAAACCTATCACGATACTGCTAGTAATGTTTTTCGGATGTTTAACGAGTTGGGGACAAACCGCCCAAGTGAAGGATGAAAATAAGCCCATCCCCGAAGGTGAAGTTTCTACCACACAACAATCGGTAAAAATTAACGGGGTTGTCATTCCGCTTACCGCAAAGGCAGGCACAATGCAATTGCGCGATGAGAGTAACAATCCGATTGCGTTGTTTGGATTCACCAGCTATACTAAAGAGAATGCGAAAGATGCTGCGCCTGTCAATCGCCCCATTATTTTCTCGTACAATGGAGGGCCTGGCTCTTCCAGCTATTGGCTGCACATGGGCGTGATGGGACCCAAGCGAATTGTTGTTAATGATCCGGGGAATACTCCAGCTGCGCCTTATAAAATTGTAAACAATGATTTCTCGTTGCTGGATGTGGCCGATTTGGTAATGATGGATCCTGTTGGCACTGGCTTGAGCGTGCCCGTTGGCAAGGCGAAGTTTGAAGATTTCTGGGGCGTGGATCAGGATATCCGTAGTATCAGCTTGTTCATCAAACAATACCTGATTGAAAATGGGAGAATGAATTCACCGAAGTATTTATTAGGTGAAAGCTACGGCACGTTTCGCAATGCAGGTGTGATGAATAAGTTGCTTGGTGATGGCGTTGCAATGAATGGTGTAGTGATGGTATCGGCCGTGTTTGATCTTCGCACGCTCATGTTTCCACCCAATGACGATTTACCGTATGTAGTTCATTTCCCGACCTATGCAGCCACGGCTTGGTATCACAACAAAATAACCAACAAGCCGGCCAGTCTCGAATCGTTCTTAACTGAAGTCAGAAATTTTACTGAAAAGGAATATGTACCAGCACTTTTCAAAGGCAACAAAATTACAGTTGATGAACGTAATGCCATTGCCAATAAGTTAGCTAACTATTCCGGTTGCAGTGCTGATTTCTGGAAGAAGGCCGACTTACGAGTGCAAAACGGAGAGTTTTTTTCGGAATTGTTGCGCAACGAAGGCAACATTGTCGGTCGATTAGATTCGCGATTCAAAGGCGGCAATCAGGATTTGCTCTCGCAGTTTGCTGATTATGATCCGCAGAGTTCTGCCATCAGCCCTGCCTACACTGCGGGTTTCTTGCACTACTTCTATAACGACTTGAAGGCCAATAAAAAGTTGAACTACATGACCAGTGCGTATGAGCGTGAAGGTTTTAAATGGGATTGGAAGCATCGCGGCAACATGAGTTGGGGAACTTCTACGGCAATCAATACGGGCGTTGACATGGCGCAGGCTATGACGCAAGACCCTAATGTAAAAGTGCTAATCTTAAATGGCTATTATGATATTGCCACCGTCTTCTATGGCGTTGAACACACAATCGATCACTTGGGACTTACCAATGAATTGCGCAATAACATCATCATGAAATACTACGAGGCAGGGCACATGATGTACACGCATCAGGCCTCGCTGGAGAAATTCAAGAAAGATGTTTCCGAATTTATTCAGTCAACTTCAAAGTAACTTATCCGTCTGGTTTAAGAATCGAGCAAGAGTGAGTGATTAAATTGATTTTAGGGCACCCCTAGACCCCTCCCCTTTTTTTCTGAAGAAGTAGGTTAGATTATTTTTTCTTTTTTTTATTAGATACCGATCGGTATCTTTGTGCCATGCGCAATCGAGATCATACCATCGGGTTAATTCTACATCATGCTGGTAGCCTTTTTAACATGCAAGGTTACAAAGCCACTTCCATCAGCCACATCACCGATGCCACTGGCTATACCAAGGGTGCGATCTACCGGCATTTTAAGAGCAAAGAAAAGCTGGAAGAAGAATCGCTCGCGTACCTGATGGGTATCATATTTGAGAAGCTTCGCGAGCAGATTAAAATGCACGATAATGCAATTAACAAGCTCAAATCCATCATTCACTTTTTTGAATTGTACGTAACCAAATCCCCCATCAAAGGCGGATGCCCGCTACTGAACGTGGCTATTGAAGCGGACGATGACAGCCCACACTTGCGCAAAAAAGCAAATGCCATTTTAGAAACACTGAAGGATTCAATTGTAATCATTCTATCAAATGGTATCAAGTTTGGCCAATTGAAAAAGAATATAGATAAAGAATATTATGCTACACTAATTATTGCCAGCCTGGAAGGTGCCATCATGATGAGCAAACTCTCAAAAACCAATCACGCTATACAAGTTGTTATTTCGCACTTAGAAAAAGTGATCGAAGAAATCAAAGCTTAACGTTAATTCAAAAAGACCATGAATAAAATAATTATAAAGTCCATAGGGGTTTACTTAAATATTCTTTGTTTGATTGCGCCCAAGGCAGGTGGAAAAAAAGGCTTTGAGCTTTTTTGCTGGCCCAGAAGGATTAAGATGAAGCCCCATCAACTTGAGTTCTTAAATCAAGCTGAAGAGAAATTCACGATCAATTATACAGGTAAAAAGGTTCAGGGGTATCGTTGGGGAAAAGGTGAGAAGAAAGTATTGCTACTTCACGGGTGGCAAAGCCACAGCTATTGGTGGCGGTATATAATCAATCGTCTCTCTAAAGAAGAGTTCACTATCTTTTCCCTCGATGCGCCTGGCCATGGACTATCGGAGGGGGATTTTTTAAACCTGCCTCACTACAGTGGATTGATCGAGCAATTCATCATCGAACATCAGTCACTTCATGCTATTCTCACACATTCGTTTGGCGGATTTGCTTCTGTGTACACGTTGCATCGGTTGCCCCAGCTTCAAGTTTCGAAAATGGTAGTGATGGCCGCGCCTGGCGAAGTGCGGCATTTTTTCAATTACTACCAACAGATATTAGGGCTTTCTGCAAAAGCTGGACAGGTTATTACAGATCATTTTATTAAAACCATTGGCCATCCGCCATCTTATTTTCAAATGAAAGAGTTTGCTAAAACGCTTCACCAGCCGGGGCTTATCATTCATGATACCGAAGATAAGGAAGCTCCCTACAAAAATGCCGTGGCTATGAATGAGGCTTGGAAAAATTCAACATTGATTTCTACTACAGGGCTAGGACACAATTTGAAATCGAAGGAATTGGTAGAGCAGGTGGCAAACTTTATATGACTACTAATAGCTTAGTGCTACTTGGTTGATGCAAATTGTATTTTGTATTTTCGTATAGTCCTTCCGATCAAAACACTTCCAAAGGCAGTTGGTAATACCCACAACACCCAACCATACTGAGGCAATTGAATGTTGACTACCACGAAAGCGGTAACTGCAGAAATATAGCTTCCGCCCATGCTACCAATATGAGTAAACCACCAATGCATTTTAGGTGGGGCTTTAAAAAAATTGCGTATATCTAAGACTAGAAAAACTAAGCCAATTAAACCAAACACAATAGCTGGAATGCCCATGCCATTTCCGTTCACAAAAATCCAGATGCCATAAACCAACAACGCTGATATAAAAATTCCAGAGACGGTAACAATCAACCAATCAAGCGCTACAGGCTTCTGCCCTTGCCCAATCTTCTTTAGGTATAAGGTTCGGTAGCCCCGCACCGTCAGGTAGTAGCTGAAAAAACCTACCATCAATAAAAAATCATTGCGATGCGCCACAGCTACAATCACTGCGCCAACAAAAACGGCCGTCATCCCGCCAAAGTAAATTTTACCTGCAAGACGATGGCGTTTGCTTCCCTTCTGGGTAAGCATGGCTACCAAACCGCTAATCAAGGCAATCGTGCCTCCAGCAATGTGAAGAATCAACATGAGTGTTAAGAATTTTTCTGCTCCCATATTGTAAGGATACGGAAAGAATAAGAAATGATTTTCAATTGCCTACTGAATTGTTGAGGTAAGGTGATGAACTGTGAAAAGCGCCAGCGGTTAATAGCTGATGTTTAGCACAACCCTTGGTCTTTCAAGCGTCTGACACCTGCCTACCGCAGACAGGCTTCCAAAGTGTCGTCACGCCTTGGCTTTACCTAAGTCCAGGCAATAAAAAAGCCTTCAAAGTAATTTAAAGGTTTTTCATTCAGGGGTTAATCAATAGAGCTTTTCTTGCAGCCCGCGGGCATAGCTCAAAATGTTTAACAAGGTAGAGGTTGAGGGTTGCATCTCGGCCTCTGTGAGAGATTCTTTGCTTGCTTTCAAATCGTTGTAATGAGCTTGCAACTCATTATCGCAAAGCAATGCTTTATTAATCTCCTTCGTTTCCTCGTCCGAGGTCTCGTGGTAAAGCAATCTGATCAGATCGTTTTGGGTAAAAGTCTTTATCATAGGCAATATGGTTTTTAATCATTTTCTTTCTCAAGTTGATTAACGCATAGCGCATCCTCCCCAATGCCGTATTGATGCTCACTCCCGTTCGGTCGGCTATTTCCTGAAAACTCATATCCAAATAGTGCCGCATAATCAGCACCTGCTTTTGCTCTTCAGGTAATTCCTTTATCAAATCCCTCATGCGCGACCGTGTATCGCGCATCAACTGCTTTGCCTCAAACGATTCGTCTGCAAATTGCATCGAATCGAATATCTGGCTTCCATCTTCCAATGTAATTTCAGGGTAACGCTTGTTGCGCCTGAAATGATCGATGGCCAAATTGTGTGCAATGCGGCAAATCCAAGGAAGGAATTTACCTTCTTCATTATACCGACCACCTTTAATGGTATTAATCGCCTTGATGAAGGTATCCTGTAGCAGGTCTTGTGCCTCGTAGCGATCTTTGACTATTAAATAAATGGCCGTATAAATACGGGACTTGTGTCTGTGAAGTAGCATTTCGAACGCCTCTTCGTTACCGGTTTGATAGAGCGTCACCAACTGGCTATCGCTGCATCTGCTGTCAATCATCTTTCTTGCGTTTAGTAACGTAGAAGTGTTGCTCGATAGTGTGTGGGTTAAATTTTTTATTATTGGAATTGAAAAGTAGAACTATTTTCACAAAACCCAAAAAAAAACCGTAAAAATCTTGCCTCTTGTGTAATTTCTTTCGCTAATTGAACCGAATTTTTGATTGTACCTAAAAAACTATGGCCGTAACAAAAAAGCGAGTAATAAAAAGTTTAGAAAACCTATCAGATGACTTGCGAGATTTAATGCGCGAGCAATATCCAAATGGGTATGAGTCAAGCATTTCGCGAATCACTAACGCGAAAAAAGAGCCGATCTTTGTTTTTCCGTTAGAAACTGATGATTCTGTGTTTTTAGTAAAAGTGCCGACCACAAAAAATAGCGATGGCGGCTATGATGTAGAATCCAGCAAGAAGCAAGAGTTTGATGGCGATGATGATGACTTGCGTCCTGCGATTGGCGATGATGATTTTGATGGAGGTTCGGATGATGATGCCGGTGTAGATGATGATGGTGGTGGTGATTCTAAAGAGGCGAGCTACGACCCTGATTTCGATAATTAATTATCGATTACAATAAATAAACATTAAGTTGCGAGAACACCATCATACCCGATGGTGTTTTTTATTTTTGATCACTTATGACCAAACCTTCCTTGCCTTTTTCTGATGCTGAGTTAGACGACCTTGACCCAAAAGAATTCATTATTATTAAGAGGGCGCGCGTTAACAATCTAAAAAATTTAAGTGTTGCCATCCCACGCAATAAGTTAGTGGTTGTTACAGGGCTTTCGGGCTCGGGCAAGTCATCACTTGCGTTTGATACCCTCTTTGCCGAGGGTCAGCGCATGTATGTGGAAAGTTTAAGTTCGTATGCCCGACAGTTTCTTGGGCGAATGGAGAAGCCGGAAGTCGATTACATCCGTGGCGTATCACCAGCCATTGCCATCGAGCAAAAAGTAAACACACGCAACCCACGCTCTACTGTAGGCACCACTACCGAGATTTACGATTACCTCAAATTGCTTTTTGCGCGCATTGGCAAAACGTATTCGCCTGTAAGCGGCCAAGAAGTAAAGCGCGATACCGTTACTGATGTAGTGGAGTTCATCAACAAACAAAAAGAAGGCACACGCGTGATGGTATCCTGCCCACTCAAAATACAAAAAGGAAGAAAGCTATCTGATGAATTAAATCTCCTATTAAGCAAGGGTTTTGCTCGGGTATTAATCAATGGCGAAGTAAAATTTATTGAAGAGTTAACCCCACCCACGTCCACTCTCCAAGTGGAGAGGGGTGACTCTCCGAAGAAAGGGGATGCCGAAAAAAAATCTGAATCGAAAAAAACGACCAAATCAAACTCCTCCCCTCTCCTGCAAAGAGGGGCAGGGGGTGAGGTTGGTGAGGTCGAAATTCTAATCGACCGTGCAGCTATCAACGCCAATGATGAAGATTTAACTTTTAGATTATCAGACTCCGTACAAACTGCCTTCTTTGAAGGTCAAGGTGATTGTGTCGTTTATATCGAAGGTCAAACCAAAAAAACTTTTTCAGACCGCTTTGAATTAGACGGCATCACGTTTACCGAACCGTCCATTAATCTTTTCAGTTTCAACAATCCGTTTGGCGCTTGCCAAACCTGCGAAGGCTTCGGAAAAATTTTAGGTATCGATGAAGATTTAGTCCTACCAGACAAAAGTCTTTCAGTTTACGAAGGCGCGATTGCCCCATGGCGGGGAGAGGTGATGAGCGAATGGGCAAAACCGTTGTTGAAAAACGGAATCAAGTTTGATTTTCCCGTACATCGACCCATCAGCGAGCTATCGCGCAAGCAGTATGATTTGCTGTGGAATGGCAACGAACATTTTGATGGTCTCCATGAGTTCTTCCGTTATCTCGCCACAAAAACACACAAGATTCAATACCGGGTTATGCTTTCGCGCTACCGCGGAAGAACCACTTGCCCCGATTGCCGTGGCACCAAGTTGCGCAAAGATGCCGCGTACGTAAAGATTGCCGATACTTCCATTACCGATTTGGTGTTAATGCCATTAGAAGACGCCTTGGTGTTTTTTGAAAATCTCAAACTTCCGGCTTACGAACAAAAAGTATCAGAAAGGATTTTAACTGAAATCAAAAGTAGGCTGGAATACATGGTGAAGGTAGGCTTGGGCTACTTAACGTTGAATCGAGTGACGGCTACTTTATCGGGTGGCGAATTTCAACGCATCAAATTGGCGACCTCTTTAGGCAGCGCGTTGGTTGGCTCTATGTACATTATGGACGAGCCGAGCATTGGACTGCACCCGCGCGACACTGCCCGAATGGTAGAAGTATTAAAATCACTACGCGATATGGGCAATACCGTAATCGTGGTAGAGCATGAAGAAGAAATCATGCGCGCGGCCGATCAAATCATCGACATTGGTCCCGATGCCGGTTCACATGGCGGCAAATTGGTCTTTCAAGGAGGCATCAAGGACATTACGGCCAAAACGCAATCACACACAGCCGAATATTTATTTGGAACTGAAAAGATTGCTGTGCCTACGCAGCGCAGAAAATGGAAAGATTCTGTCACACTTATCGGTGCGCGCGAAAACAACCTCAAAAATTTAAAAGTAAAATTTCCGCTGGGCGTACTCACCGTTGTCACGGGAGTGAGCGGCTCGGGTAAATCCACACTCATCAAAAAAATATTGTACCCAGCACTTGGCCGATTGACTGGGAACATTGGCGACACACCGGGCAAGTACGATCAGCTGGTGGGAGATTTTAACATCATCAGACAAATTGAGTTTGTGGATCAAAACCCCATTGGTAAATCGTCTCGATCAAATCCGATTAGCTATGTAAAGGCGTACGATGTGATTCGAAATTTATATGCGGACCAACCACTGGCGAAACAACGAGGTTACAAGCCCTCGCACTTTTCGTTCAACGTAGAAGGGGGTCGCTGCGATACCTGCGAAGGTGAAGGCGAGATAAAAGTAGAGATGCAGTTTATGGCCGACATCTTTTTAGAATGTGAAAGTTGCCATGGCAAACGATTTAAGCAAGAAGTGCTGGAGATTGAGCATA